>CAZDLW010000010.1:0-46557 GCA_964505975.1 uncultured Bifidobacteriaceae bacterium
CTCGTGGAGCCGTGGACCTGCGTCCGGCGATCCGGCGGATGGTTACCGGAGGCGAGGCGATGGTCCTTCCGCGCCGCCAGCGCACCACGGCCCCTCGCCCAGTCGTCGTGCTCGCCGACGTCAGCGGATCGATGGAGCGGTACAGTCGCATGCTGCTTCACTTCGTGTGCGGCCTCACCGGCGCGAATGCACGGGTGGAGAGCTTCGTCTTTGCGACGCGGCTGACCCGGTTGACGAACCGATTATCGATCCGCGATTCCCGCGCGCTGGCACGGATCGTCCGCGACGTGCAGGATTGGGGTGGAGGGACGCGCATCGGCGACGCCCTGCACGCCTTCAATACGCGCTGGGCACGACGCGTCATGCGCCACGGTCCGATCGTGCTGATTGTCTCGGACGGCTGGGATCGCGGCGAGCCCGAGGTGCTCTCGCGCGAGCTCGCGCGGGTCCGGCGTTCCTGCCGGCGTCTGGTCTGGCTGAATCCATTGCTCGGCGTGGCCGGGTACGAGCCGCTCACCAGGGGCATGCAGGCGGCGCTCGTGCACGTCGACGACTTTCTTCCGGTGCACAATCTCGCGAGTCTCGAGGAACTGGCCGGTCATCTTCGCCGGGTCGATCGTCGAGCGGGCGCTCGGATGGCACAGACATGGAAATTACCGCAACGTACGTATTCAACGCACCTGTCGTGAGAGTGTGGGACCTGTTGATGGACACGACGGTCATCAGCGGCTGTCTCCCCGGGTGCAAAGGGCTGACGCCGATCGGCGAAGACACGTACGAGGCGGAGCTCGCCGTCGCCGTGGCGGCGATCTCCGGGAACTTCAAGGGCACGATCACACTGGCAGATCGGACCCCCCCGGAGCGCTACACGCTTGTCGTCGAAGGCCGTGGCCGCCCCGGGTTCGTCAAGGGCCGGGCCGTGATCACGCTGGCGCAGGACGGGGAGAACACGTCCGTTCGGATTGCCGCTGAGGCCGAAGCCGGAGGCACAATCGCGCGTGTGGGCCAGCGATTGCTCGAAGGTGTGGCTCGCATGATGATGGATCGGTTCTTCGGATGCCTGGCCAGGCAGTGTGGTGCGCAGTGAGGCTCCCCCTCGAACAGCCGAGACTCGTCCTCAATGAGGAATAGGGTATACGCTTCATCATCATGATTGGTGGACAGCTTCCGGGCCAGCGCGCCATCCTGATCAGGCGCGGCTACGTCCTGACACTCGATGCCGACCTCGGTGACCTGCCGGATACCGACGTGTTGATCGAGGGTGACACCATCACCAGCGTCGGCCGCGATCTCCAGGCCCCCCCGCATGCGAATGTGCTGGACGGGCGCAACCGCATCGTCATGCCCGGTTTCGTCGATACGCACCGGCACACGTGGCAGACGCCCGTACGCGGCGTGCTGCCAAGCTGCACACTCGACCAGTACTTCGCCGGAATGCTGGACAACATCGGGCTGCAGTACCGAGCCGACGATGTCTACATCGCGAATCTGATGGGTGCCCTGGAAGCCCTCAACGCCGGCATCACGACCCTGCTCGACTGGTCGCACGTCAACAATACACCTGAACACGCCGACGCGGCCATCGCCGGATTGTCGGAATCCGGCATCCGCGCCGTCTACGCGCACGGAGTCCCGGTCGGCGCCGACTGGTGGAGTTACAGCGCCCGGGAACACCCGGAGGACATCCGGCGGATCCGGACACAGTACTTCTCCTCGGAGGATCACCTGCTGACGCTCGCGCTGGCGGCCCGTGCGCCCGGGAACACCAGGCCCGAGGTGGCGACACACGATTGGCGGTTGGCGCGGGACCTCGGCATCCGCATCAGCGTGCACGTGGGGATGCGGTTGACCGGCGTCCACGTGCATCACGTGCTCGGTCTCGACGCACTCGGTCTGATGGGTCCCGATACCACCTACATCCACTGCACCGACTCGACGGACGAGGAGCTCGATCTCATTGCGCGCACGGGCGGGTCGACGTCGGTGGCGCCGTTCGTCGAGATGCTGATGGGGCACGGCGTGCCGCCAACGGGTCGCCTGGTGGCCCGTGGGGTCCGCCCGTCGCTCAGCATCGACGTGGTGTCCAGTGTCCCCGGGGACATGTTCACACAGATGCGGACTGCGCTCGTACAGGAGCGAATCCTCGCGTTCACGGAGTCCCCGGACATGCCGTTCGCACCCACGCTCACGCATCGCGACGTGCTCGAGTTCGCGACCATCGATGGCGCCCGCGCGTGTGCGCTGGACCACAAGGTGGGCACGATCACTCCGGGGAAGCAGGCGGACATCGTGCTGATTCGGACGGATCAAGTGAACGTGGCACCGGTTGTCGATCCGGTGAGCACGGTCGTCATCGCGGCCGACACGTCGAACGTGGACACGGTGCTCGTGGCAGGGCGTATCGTCAAGTTGAACGGGCATCTCGTGCGTGTGGATCTCCCGAGCCTGCTGCGCCGTCTCGATGCGGCGCGCGATCACCTGCTGTCGAACGCCGGGACGATATCGCATTGGGTCCTGTCGCGACGAGATTGATCACGTACGACGTGCCCGAGGGACGTGAAACGGGTGAACGATGCTGGTCCGCGCCACCGCTGGCAGTTTCCGGCCACACCTGGCAGGATCGCAGATTCAGTTCCACGTGCCAGGTGTCACTCTTCGCCGAGGCGCGCGAGCTCGGCCCAGAGGGCATCGAGATCGATCACGAGGCCGTCGCACCCGGGTACGGGATCGACGCGGCCGCCGGTGGCGCCGACGACCTTGACGTATTGTCCCACGGCGTTGCGCTCGAAGATCTCGAAGGAGCCGAGCCCGGGATCCAGAAGCCAGTAGTACCGCACGCCGAAGGCGGCGTACTCGGCCATCTTCTCGACGCGATCGCGGCGTCCATCGCGGGGGGACGGCGAGACGACCTCTACGAGGATATCGGCAGGGGTGCGGATCGGCCCGCGGCGTGGAGGAGCCGGGCGGCCACCCAGAAACACGCTGACGTCCGGCTTGCGGCCGGTCCGAGCCGCGGTGAGCGTCTTGAGCGCCGACGTGAACACGAACCCGTCCGAGCCGAGCCACGTGCGAAGGACAGCGACGAACCAGCTCACCGTCAGCTCATGAACGGCGTCGGGCACTTCCTCCTCCACGAGACGGCCATCGACGAGCTCGCCTTCCTCGTCCTCGGGCAGACCCATCCACTCGTCCACGGACATGGCCCGGCTGACGAACGCCGGATCGGGTTCAACGAGGGGAGGCCAGCCAGTCGTCATTGGGCGCATCCTACCATGGGCCGGAGGGAGGCTCGCTGATTACGGGCCCGCAGGCCCCTGTGGGGTCCTGGCGTCGATCAGCGCCTGTTCGTAGTCCTCGCGGGTGTTGAGATTCCGCAGCGTTCGCAGATCCGGGTCCGCGGTGATCTCCGCCGGGCTGACTCGGCGCGTTTTCACGGCCTCGAAGAGAAACACCGGCCTGAGGCGCTCTTCCTCGAGCAGGGCCTCGACATACGGCAGCGTCGCGCGGCGATACACGGCCGACAGCGGATGCGGGAAGCCATCGATGTCCATCACGGCGATGTCGTAGCCCTCGGCGAGCTCCAGCATCTGCAGGACGAAGCCAGGAACGATCAGGGGCACGTCGCAGCTGGTGACGTAGGCGGCGTCGACGTGTGCCGGTAACATCTTGAGACCGGCGCGAAGGCCCTCGAGCGGCCCCCGTCCCTCACGCTCGTCGCGCGTGACGATCACATCCAACGGCAGCTCCGGCAGTTCCTGATCGGCCGCGACCACCACCACGATCGGCGAAACGACGCCGCCAAGGATCCGGACGACGCGCTGAAGCATTGTCTCCGGACCAAAGGGAAGCAGAGCCTTGGACGTTCCCATCCGCGTAGACTTCCCCCCGCAGAGGACAATGCCCCCGGCGGTCGTGTCTCGTGTGTGATCTGTCACCTCTCAAGCATAACGAAGCACGACGATCCCGGGCTCTTGAAAGAGCGCAGACTCGTCCTTCACAAGACGTGCGCCAGCGCGAACCTCGGAAGCCGAAGTTCACGCCCATGTCCACCCGTCGCGGGTTCGTCACCGTGGTCGGGCGTCCAAAGAACGGCGACGTGAGCACGCCACTGTAGCCGGCATAGTTCGCGCGGTTGGTCAGGTTGTGCGTCTGGGCGAACACGCTGATCCGGAAGCGGCCGGTCTGCGGCACCGCAATCGTTTGCGCGGTCGGCGCTCCGCTGGTGGTCGTGATGATCACTCCGGTGGGGGGCGGGCTCGCACCGCTGCGACGTCCGAAGGTGAACGAGTAGTTCACGTTGGCGTTCAGCGACACCTGGCCGCGCGCCCGCTCGGTGTTGCGCCCGATACCGGCCGGGCGATCGTTGAAGAGCAGGTCCCCGTTGTCATCGAGCCCCGTACGAATCGAATAGGCCGTGCCCGTGGCGAGCTGCAGGTTGAGTGAGGTCGTGAGGTTCCGGATCGTCTGCGCGTTCATCGACAGGAAGAACCGATGCCGCACGTTACCGCCCCCGGTCCCCACTCGTCGTCCAGCGGGCCCGTGGGTGGCGTGCCGAATGGACCGTCGGTGTTGTCGCGGACCAGCGCACGCGGCGCCTGCTCGAACGCTTCCGGGCCGTCCCCGAGGTCGAAGCCGTGGGCCTCGTCTGGCCGCTGCCGCTCGAGTTCTCGTCCAGCTTCACCTACTTCACGATCGATGGAAGCCACCGGCCGTCGGGCGACAGCCGCGCGCCCCCCTCGTAGGCCGACGTACTGAGCAGCGGTCGCGCGGTGCCGGATCTCGAAGCGGGAGCGTGAAGATATCGAACACTCTCCTGCGAGCTGCGGAGGAAGACGAGCGTCTCTCCATCCGGGGTCAGCGAGCCCGGATAGTCGACCTCCGAGGTACCAGCGATCAGCTCGTTCCGGCCGCCGCCCTCGGTGTCCTGCCGCCGCAGGCCGGCGGGGCTCCGATACACGACGTGCCTGCCGTCTGGCGTCCAGACCGGGAATCCGTTCGTGACGTCCGCACCGGCGGGCGTGAGCCGCGCAAACGTCGCCCGGGACGGTCCTGAATCCAGAGATTCCCGCCCGAGTTCACGACGACCCGCGTACCGTCGGCGGAGAGGCGCGGACTGGCATAGCTACGGCGTGTCTCGTTCAACGGCCGCTCCGTGCCTTCGCGCGACACCCACACGAGGCGGCTCACGGCGGTGCTCGGTGCGTACACCACCGTCCGGAAGAGGAGGAGAGGTCCACTACCGGAACCGCGCTGACGCTGGCCGGCAGATTGCCGATGGCCTGGACCGGAGGGCCGGTCAGCTCCAGCCGGTCGGCGTTGAGCGAGGCAGCGAGCAGCTCGCCATCGCGGAAGAATACCGCGCGCACGACGGTGTGTCGGCGATACGCGACGGGCAGGTCGGGTGCCGGACGTCGAACGGTCCAATCACCACCGTTCAGCCCAGAAGCGCCCGAGCCAAGGGGTATCCCACCACGGTCAGCAGGAACGCATGGAGCACCACGACGACAATCCCGAGACGAAGCATCGTGGCGATCCGGAGATATCCCGACCCGGCAATGATCGCATTCGTCGTGGTGCCCGATGGAAGTAGATACGCCAGGGATGGGCCGATTCCTAACACCATGCCCACCGCTATCGGCGACCCGATCTCCAGGCTCGCCGACAGCGTCAGACCGAGCGGCATGAAAATCGAGAGGGACACGAGGTTGGAGATAGCGCTGGTCACCAGAATCAGCCCCAGTACCAGCACGAACACGAACACGTACTCGGACAGGCCGACCAGGGACGGTTCGAGGGCGTCGCGGAGAAACGCGGGAATGCCCGTATCGTCGGCCCCAACGGCCGCACCAAGCGACATGATGCCGGCCAGGAAGATCACCATTCCCCAGTCGACACCCCGTTTCCACTCCTCCCAGGTGAGCACGAAGCGCCGCGTCGGGTCGCCGGTCGGCGTCAGGCACATCGCCACCGGGACGAGCAGGGCCGGAACCACGAGTCCGAACTGGTTCGCGACTCCGACCGCGAATTCCGGCGGTGCCAGGAACCTGGCGAGGTCCGGCACCAGCCAGAGGGCGAGTGCGACACCAATCCAGCTCAGGGCCCGGCGCTCGGCCATCGGCATGGGACCGAGCTTGCGGCGCTCGGCATCGATGAAGGCGACTGTTTCGGGACGCGCGAACGCAGACGTATCTGCATTGGTCAGGTAGCGCAACACGAGAAACGTCGAACCGAACAGCACCAACGCCAGCACCGAGCCGATGATGGTCCACTGCAGAAAGGTGACGGTCGTCCCGGTGGCACCTGCAATCAAGGCAATTGCGACAGGATTGCTGGACGTGCCGAGCGGTGTGACCGCGCCGCCAATGTTCGCCCCCCAGCAGATGCCCAGGGTGTTCAGCTCCGCGAACGAGTGCCCCTTCTCGACTCCGAGCGCCTCATAGATTGTGATGGCCAGCGACAGCCAGACGACCGCGACGACCGTGTTGGCGACGAGGCCGCTCATGATCGTCGCCGACAGGACGAACATGAACAGGAACCGATGGGGCTGCCCTCGAACCCAGTTCGAGCCGAGCAGGGCCAGGGCAAAGCGCCGGTTGAAGCCGGTCGCCTCGAGCGCCGCCCCCATGCCAAACGCCCCAATCGTGAACCAGATGACCCAGTTGTTCGGTGGAGCGAAGGCGGCGTCGAGCGTGAGCGCCCCAAACAGCACACCCGCCGCGAGCGCGGCAAGGGTGGTCACCGCCAGCGGAACAGGCGTGGTCACCCACCAGACGACGGCAAAGGCAAGCAGCCCGATTCGCGCCATTCCGAGGTCGGTGATGGGTGCGGGGGGAGGCGTCAGGAACAGGGCGGCAAGTACCAGTGGTCCAGAAAGTAGCCCGACGAGTTGTGTACGCGACAGCCCGGAGGCCACGGAGGTCGCCGCAGGGGTATTCATGGCCGACATGTCGTGCAGGCAGTGAGCTCCGCCTGGTCAGCCACAGTCCACGTGTTTCAGCGTCCGCGATGGTCTTCAGCCGTTCGCTCGTCGGCTCGATGACCCGACAGGATGAACGCCAGCAGACAACGACGTGCCATCGCGGTTCCCTCCGGCGAATAACCCGGACCCTGTGGTCAGGACGCGGGCTCAATCCGGAGCACGGCTCCCGGTTTCTCGTCGGTGACGACGTAGAGGAGCCCGTCCGGCCCCTGTCGGACGTCGCGAATGCGCTGCCTCAGCTCGACCAGCAATGACTCACGCCGAAGCTCCTCCATCTTCTCGTTGACGAGAATGCGCTGCAGGTGCCCCGTCCCCGGTATCTCTCCCGTCCGAAGTGCACCCACGAACACATCGCCCTTCCACCTGGGGAAACGGTCCCCGGTGTAGAAGGCCATGCCGGAGACCGCAATGGCCGGCATCCAATAGACGATGGGCGGCTCGAAGCCTTCGTGCGTGGGACCGTGCCCCACCTGCCACGGTCCAGGATACGTGCGTCCCAGACTGACCAGCGGCCATCCGTAGTTGCGACCGGGTCGGATAATGTTGATCTCGTCGCCGCCGTTCGGTCCGTTCTCGTTCTGCCACACGTCGCCCGTGCCTGGATGGACGGCCAGTCCCAACGAGTTGCGATGACCGAGCGTATACACTTCGGGCCGGTGCCCCGGGCGGCCGACGAACGGGTTGTCGCGGGGGACGCTCCCATCATCGTTGAGCCGCAGCACCTTGCCCCCCAGGTTGTTCGGGTCCTGCGCGTTGCCCCCGCTCGTGGTCATGAACAAGGTGCCGTCATGCCCGAACGCGATTCGAGACGCCCCTCCGACACCTTGTTCCGCCACGAAGAGGTCCGCCACGTCCGTCAACGCACGACCGTCCCATCGGGCGCGCGCCAGTGCGAGGGTCCGTCGCTTCTCATCGAGGGGTTTCGTGTACGTGAGATAAACGAAGCGATTCTCGGCAAACCTTGGATGGAGCGCGAGATCCATCAAGCCGTGGATGGCGCCGGGCAGGCCGGATTCACCCGCACTGTAGGACACCGGGGCACCGGCCACGGGCTGGGGATCGAGCACACCATTTCGAATGATGCGCAACGTTCCGAAGCGCTCGGTCACGAGCATGCTGCCGTCGGGCAGGAAGGCCAGCGCCCAGGGGAACTCGAGGTCCCTGGTGACGGCGACAACGCGGATGCGCTCGCCTTCACCCGTGTCGAACTCCATCGGCAAGGGGGGCAACGGTCGCCCGGCAAGGCCTCGCGGCGCGACGGGGATCTCCCCATCGAAGGGGACCGTCTGCTGCCCGGCGCCCATCTGCGAACCAACGGTCGCCGCCAGAGCGAGGGCAATGGTCAGGCGCCAGGTCGGTCCGGCCGGCCGCCGAGACAACGTCAGCCGCCCGTCGGCGCAGGCGGATGCTGAATACCTGAACAGACTCGAGAATGTCATGGCAACAACTGACCTCCGCACGGCAAACCGTGCATGTCGCTCGTCATCAGCGCGTCGTAAGCTCTTCGTACGCGGCCCGCAGCGCAAACGGGGTTCCCTCGTAGCTCTCGAAGCCGGAAATGGATGGTACCTTGACGATCTCATCCATGGACCTACCGGCGGCGACTCCTTTCGTCGCGTGATCGAGCATCGCGGTGAAGTAGTCGCGCAGGTCGAGCAGGTCCCTGCTCGAACCGGTGACCCGTTCGCCGACCTTTGCGTGACCGAAAATGTAGACCGTGTCGGCGCCGTGATCCTTCACGGTGTTCTCGAGCACGGGGATCCAGTTCCGGATCGAGGCGCCAGCCGGCCGGTCCGCGCGTGGGTTCCGTTGAAACGACATCAGGTCGCCCATGTGCACGACGTTTGCGCCTTCGAAGTGAACCACGATGTCGCCACCGGTGTGCGCCGGGCCGTAGTGCCGCGCGGATACGACCTCGCGGCCGACCGAGGTCTTCCAGTCCTTTTCGAACGTGGTATCCGCATACGCCTGGTTGTCTTCCGTCTTCGACGCCGCGGCCTGTTTCCTCTGGAGACCCGGCACGTTGGCGTGAGCCACGATCTTCATCGCAGATGGCTGCAGCACCTTGTTCCCGCCGGTGTGATCCCCGTGGTGGTGAGAGTTGATGAGCACGTCGATCTTCCGAGCGGTTCTCGTCCAGAGCCCGTCCAGGAACACGGGGGCCGTGTCCGCGAACTGGCTGTCCACGACCACGGTGGCATCGGGGGTGACGAGAAATCCAATCGTGCCGCCGCGCGCCGTGAACACGCCGACGTTCCCGCGAACATTCTGAAAGGCCGGCACGACCGGGGCCTGCGGTCCGGCGGGCGCTTGTGCGAACAACGACCGGCTGCCCAGCGCTCCCAACAGGCCGAGCGATGACATGCTGACGAACTGACGGCGATTCCACTGCATGAGCGTCTCCTTCCAGACAGCCGGCGGGGGACACGTGCCCGGAGCTCGTGTGACGGGAGAGTGTACGTCAGAGTTGGCCCGGGTGTCAGTTCGTGTCGGCGATTCCCGGACGGCTCAGACGGCAGGCGGGGGACGCAGGGCGAGGAGGGCCGTCGCTTCCGCGTGGGGGCCGGCGTCTAGACATCTCCTAACGCTGAGATCGTCACGAATGAAGCAAGTTTTGTGCGCCGGCGTTAGGAGATGTCTAGCCCCGCGAAGCGGGGCAAAACCAATACTGGCGGCAGTGAAGCGGAGCCGCTCGGGCTTGTGCGTCTCGGCGGTTTGAGGCGGAGCTTCACTGCCCGGCCCGGGGCCGCCTGACCGCCTTCGCCACGGCTACGGCGGTCAGACGGAACTTTATGCGGAAGCGGAAGGCGGCCCCTGCGACTGACATTTCGTGCCCATGTAGTCGTCGCTTGCGACGGTGGACATCTCAAACCACCGAGACTCACAGGGCGGGAGTGGCTCTGCTTCACTGCCGGCCCCGGGCGAATGTCAGAAGTCGAACTGTCCTCCGAATCGAAGCAGGCGGCCCTGCAGAATCTGCGTGGGGCGCTGCCACGCCGCGCCGAACGTGTTGTTGTGCGAGATGACCGGACTTGCATTGAACATGTTGTACAGGTCCACGTTGGCTCGAATGGTGCGCCCCTGCAGAATCCGGAAGATCTTCGACATGCGGAAGTCGAGCTGGTTCAGCCGCCCCCCGTACATCGTGCCGGGCGCAATGAGCGGCACCGTTGCCGTTCCGTTGGCGCCCGACGCGAGGTTGCGCCCGAGCGACGGCGCGATCTGGGCGTTGGTCGCCGTGTAGCTCGCTGTGATCTGCGGCCCGGGAAGGCTCTGGAACGTGGCGCTCGCCTGCAGGCCCCAGAACGGAATGGGATAGATGCCGAGGAGCTTGACCTGCGTCATGAACGGCGGGGTGACCTCGCAGTTCAGCAGGGCTTGCGGCGAGTCCACGACGAAGCAGCTCTCCGTCTTGACGCGACCAGTGCTGGTGCCGCCCTGCACCACGATGCCCTGCGGCAGTCTGGCGTTCACACTGACGTCCACCCCGTCGTAGATTTCTGTCTGCTTCCCGAAATTCTTCGAGAGCGTGATGCGGTTGTCCACCTGGCCGAACCTGGATGGCGTCACGTCGTACAGCCCGCACACCTGATAGCCGCCGCCGCCCGGCAGTCGTGAGTCCGCGGGTGCCGTCACGCAGAACGGATTGTAGTCCGCCGGCGTGACCTCCAGGTTGTCCGTCGTCCTGAAGTTGCCATACCAACGCCGGAAGTATCCGACATTTGCAGACACGCGCGGCATGATCTCGTGCTGCACGCTGGCCGAGGTCTCCCAGTTGAAACCGCGCTCGGTCACCGCGTCCTCGGCATACCGCGTGGTGATGCGGCTCAGCCCGAAGTTCAGGTTGCTGATGGGTCCCAGCTCGTTCGCCTGGGGAATGAAGTCGCCGTTCAGGTCGTTCCACGTGCGCGTGACGTTGGTGACGATCGCGGAGGCCGGATTCGCGGCGCGCGTGAACGCCGTGAGGTTGGGGCCTTCCAGGTAACGGCCCAGACTGGCCTTCACGGCCGTCCGGCCGTTGCCGAACAAATCGTAGGACACGCCCAGCCGAGGCGACACGTCCTTCCAGTTCGGCACATCCTCGACGGCGGCGAAGTCGAGGTTGCGCGTGGGGACGTTCGGCCCCGGACCAACACGCTGGGCCGGGACGTAGGAGTTGAAGTAATCGAACCGGACGCCGAGATTGAGGGTCATGCGCCTGATCGCCCACTGATCCTGCGCGAAGACGCCCACGTTGGCTTTCGTGACCTCATCCAGCGCGAGCGGGGTCGCGTACACCGTCACGCGGCTCGGCTGCCCGTTGAGCAGCTGCAGCGTCATGCCGTTGTTGACCACGTCCTGGGTGGTATGCGCGGACAGGCGCATGAACGTCACCCCGACCTTGGCGGCATGGGAACCCGTGACGTAGGTGCCGGAGAAGCGCGTATTGAAATTGTGGCTGGCGTTGTGCCCGAACGTGCCCGAGTAATTTCCCCAGCGGGTGTTCGTCGAGAGCTCGGTGTACGAAGGCGCGTTCGGGTCGACACCGGGCTGCAGGAACGTCCCGAAGTTCTTGTTGGCGAACGCCGCCCCGGCTTCGAGCAGCAGCCGGCTCGTCACCGGCGAGCTCCACCCCGCCTGCGACAGGTAGGAGGGGATGGACTTCGACGCAAACGTCGCCTCCGGCGAATACGTGAACTGGCCGCAGCAGGAGTAACCGTAGTACGGGCGATCCTGCTGGGCGTTCTGGTGCTGAATCGTCATCTTGTTCTTCGCGCTGACCTGCCACGTCAGACGCAGGCTCTGATTGCCGTTGCGCTCGATGTTCTCGGCCGGGCGACTCAGGTCCGGCGTGTAGGACAGACCCGCTGGCGTCAGGTTGTAGTACATGCCGGCCACGGACTGCTCCGCGGCCCAGTTGCGGACCGACCCGTAGAACCACAGCTTGTCGCGGACGAGTGGCCCGCCAAGCGCCGGGTTGATGTCGTACACACGGTTCACGCGAGGGACCGTCACCAACCCCCGGGCGATGATGCTGTCGCTGAGGTTGTCGCTCTGCAGCCGGTCGTCGGTAAACGCAAACGAGAACGTACCGCGAAACGTGTTGCCGCCCTCTTTCGGGATCACGTTGGTGCGAATACCGCCCAGCTCGCTTTCCGCGGAAAGGCCTGCCGTCTCGAGACTGATCTCCTGGATGGTGGCATCGTTGGTGGCGATGGCGACGAAGTTCCCGCCGCGGCCCTGCCCGTTGTTGTAGTACATCCCGTCGTACAACTGCTGCTGTTCGCCGAGCCGGCTCCCGTGAATGGCTATGGCCGCAGACGAGAAGGCGCTACCCCCGACATCCTGATTGTTGGTAATGACGCCGGGGATGAGCACGCCGAGATTCGCCGCGGATCGCGCGCCGACGGGCACGGAATCGATGACGTCTCTCGTCATCACCCGCTGCTGGACGACGTTCTGCACGTCAACCGTTGGCGCCTCTCCGGTGACGGTAATCGTCTCCTCCAGAGCTCCCACACGCATCTCGGCGTTCACCGTCGCCGTGAACGACGCCGTCAGCTCAATCCCCTCCCGCCGGACCGTGTTGAAGCCCGGAAGCGTGAAGGTCACGGTGTACGAGCCTGGACGCAGATCGACAACGAGATACCGCCCTTGACCGTCGGTCACCGCCGTCCGCACCTTTTCGATCAGCGCCGGACTGGCCGCTTCCACCGTTACACCGGGGAGCACCGCCCCGGTGGTGTCACGTACGACCCCGCCGATACTGCTCCCGCTCTGCGCGGACGCAACCGCCGGCAGGAGCACGCACACTATCAGCGCAAGCCACGGATCGAGCACTCGCTTCACCATGTTTCCTCCTCGAGCAGGAGTCGATAGTCGAATCATCACAACGTTCACTCCCGATACGCTGGGCACAGTATTGGATGCAGGATAGCCAGATCGCAGCCGCGCCGCGGCGCGCGATGCATCAGCAGCAGGAAAGGGATTCACACTAGCAGAGCCCTCCCGCTGCATCTACTACCCCTTCGGGTGAGGGGCAAACGCCAATCGTCGCGCGGACGGCGTCGGGAAGCTCAACGGGTACACTGGACTCCGGCCGTGTGTGGATACGTTGCCTGCCGTCCGACCGGTGACAGACTCCCCACCTGGGCCGGTCAGGCGCGCCGGAGCGACGCCGCGTCGATTTCACGATCGAACAGCAGTTCCTCGATCTCTCCCGAGAGGGATTTCCCAGTCACGCCCACACGGTCGGTGCCATCGCTCCGAATCTCGGCTTTCACCTGCCCGGGATGCGGACTGAGGAGGAGAATCCGGCCGCCAACCCGGATCGCTTCGGGGATCGAGTGCGTGACGAACAGCACCGTGAAGCGTGTCTGTTCCCAGAGTTGGAGCAGCTCCTCCTGCATTCTGGCGCGTGTGAGTGCGTCCAGCGCCGCGAACGGCTCATCCATCAGCAGGATCTTCGGCTCCATCGCCATCCCGCGCGCAATGGCGACGCGCTGCTTCATCCCGCCCGACAAGGTATGGGGATAGCTGTCCGCGAAGCCGGTCAGGTTGACCAGGCTGATGAAGTGCGTGGCCCGGTCCTCGGCCTCCCGGCGGGACATCCGGCCACTGGCCGTCAACGCGAACGTGATGTTCTGCCTGACGGTCTTCCAGGGAAGCAACTGGTCGAACTCCTGAAACACCAGCACGCGATCGGGTCCGGGAGCCTGTATGACGGCCCCGTTGAGCAGCACGCGGCCCTCGACGGGCTTCACATAACCGCCGACCGCCTTGAGCAGCGTGGACTTACCGCATCCGGATGGACCGAGAATCACGTACCGGTCGGAGTGCGACACCCGGAAACTGACGCGATACGTGGCTGTGACGAGGTGATCCTTCGTGCGGTACTGGAGCGTCACGCCCTCCACGGAGAGGAGCGGCTCGACCGGGGCCTGAGTCATGTCGCCGGATCACCTTCCATCCGTCGCCGGGGCAGGCTCCTGCTCTTCGGCCCGGGCGGCCCTGAGGATGAACTCGAGCCCGTAGTTCCGGACGATCTGGTAGGCATTGCCGTAGATGGCCGGCATCATCGAGCCGGGCACGCCGCGCGAGATACACCGGTCGAACAAGCTGGATCGCGTCTCACGGTGCAGGCTCTATCCTCAGCAGCGCTCCATCATCCTCGTCCGTCAGCACGTAGAGGAGGTCGTCGGGACCCTGTCGGACATCCCGGATGCGCTGTTTCAAGTCCGCCAGAAGCGGCTCGCGGCGAAGATCGCCCTTGTTCGAGAACACGATGCGCTGCAGATGCCCTGTTCCCGGAATCCGTCCCACCTGCATGGCTCCCACGAACACGTTGCCCTTCCACGCGGGAAACCGGTCACCCGTATAGAAGGCCAGGCCCGACACGGCGATCTGCGGCACCCAGAAGAGCACCGGTGGCTCCATGCCTTCCTGTGTGGTCTGCGTCGTGATGACCGAACCGTCGTACTCGCGTCCATGGGTCACGATCGGCCAGCCGTAGTTGCGACCAGGACCAATGATGTTGATCTCGTCGCCCCCGTTCGGGCCGTGCTCGTTCGACCACAGCTCGCCTGTCTCGGGGTGCACGGCAAGCCCCTGCGGCGTACGATGGCCATACGAATAGATTTCGGGGCGGCGTCCGGCCTGGCCCACGAACGGGTTGTCTGCCGGCACGCTCCCATCATCTCGCAGGCGTACGATGGTCCCGGCGTGCTGGCTGAGGTCCTGCGCCCGCTGCGGCTGGGCCCGATGGCCGATGGTCAGGTACAGCATGCCGTCGTGGCCGAACGCTATGCGTGACCCGAAGCTGCCGTTCCCCGGAGCCCACGCGTCCGCCACGAAAATATCGCGAACATCGACGAGCGTTGTGCCCGTGAACCGTGCCCGGGCCAGCGCCGTGGTGGCATTCCTCTCGCCCGGCTTCGAGTACGCCAGGTAGATCAATCCGTTCTCGGAGAAGGCGGGATGGAGCGCGATGTCCATCAACCCGCCAAGCCAGACGGCATGCACGTCGGGCACACCAGGAACGGGCGTCGGGTCGAGAGCGCCATCGCGGATGAGCCGGAGCCGACCGTCCCGTTCCGTAACCAGCATGCCGCCGTCCGGCAGGAACGCGAGGCTCCACGGGTGCGAGAGTCCCCGTGCCACCACGCTGACGCGAAGGCGTGTGTCACGCTCGTGTGTCTCGAACGTCCACGGCCCATCGCCGAGCGGGAAGACACGAGCCGCCTGCTGACCGTGAACGCCGACGGAGGCCCAGGCTGCGACAAGACACGCCAGTGCGAGCGTGAGGCACGAGGGGAGCCGAACACTTGCCGGTGTCATCGCAGCGTCACCAGAACCGCCGTGCTACCGTCCCTCCGCAGGCGCACTGCTGTCGGCCTCGCGGTCCACGACCTCCTGCACCGGATTTCTTCCGGTGTGCGCGGCATCACGCTCCTCGGCCCGCGCGGCGCTGAGAATATTCCGTAGCCCGTAGTTGCCTTCATGGCACTCGTACGACGGCAGCGGTTTGTCGTCCACCGTGAGCGGCAACGAGAACGTCCATGGACGCGTCCAGGTCATGGGATCGTCCACCGTGACGGTCCAGCGCACCTGGTCGGGGCTGATTCGTGTGAAGCGTTCCCTGAGCGTCAGCGTCTCGGCGTTGGCGTTCCGGTAGATGCTTCGCTGCTTGAAGTTCGTCGTCTCGACGACAAGGGTGTCTCCGTCCCACCACCCGCGCGCATCGCCCATGTCGAGGCCAATGCCCTTACCAACACGCGCGCGCCCGTCGAGCGGAATCACGCGCGCCTCGTGAATCATCTCGTAGCGAATGGCCACGTACCCCGGGCTCTGCACGATCTCGTACGAGTTGCCATAGATGGACGGCATCATCGAGCCGGGAAGGCCCCGAGTGATGCAGCGATCGTAGAGGCTCCGGTCCACCCACGAGTCGGCCGGGCCGCGGCCGCTCTTCCTGCGAGCCTCGGCTTGTGCCGCGATCCGCTGCTGCGCGGCCATGGTGAGCGGGGGAATCCTGCCGTCCGGGGGATCCACGACCAGCCACGCCTGACTGCCGCGTTCGAGGTAAAGGTTGTCCTGCCACCAATTGTCCGGGGCATGGATCGGCCCGAGAAACCGTCCGACGGTCTGTTTCTGGATCTCCCGGCGCAGCGCAGCCAGTTCCTCCCCAGTGACATCTTCCAGGCGCCGGCCCGCAAACTGATCCGGCCGCTCGAGGGGAGTGCCGTTCTCGTATGTGTTCGTGTAGTTGCCCTGAAGATCCGGGTCACCCCACGGCGTTCGGGGTGGTGTCCAGTCGGTGGCCGGACGGACCCCCTCGGGCGCCTGGCGGCCGTCCCTGGTCTGGCCAGCCAGCGACACGATGGTGCCCAGCAGCAACGCACTCGTCACTGTGGACAGAACGGCTGCCTTGATGATGCGGCTACGCATCTCGATCTCCTTTGAGGTCCGGGCCCCATCGCCAGAAGGCAAAGCACCCCACGGCTGGCTGCCAGGCTCTGTTGTGGCGTTTCGCACGGTGACGAGCGCCATGGCGTCGGAAGCAACGAGTACGATCTTCGCGCGTGGGGCCAGAGCGTGATCCACACACACGGGCCCCGAAGGCGCGATTATGATGACACGCCCGTGCCGCCGGCAAGATACCAGACTGGGGGAGGCAACCGTGCGGGCATCGGCCAGACCCGCCGGTTGAGTTCTCGACCCGTCTCGACCGCCTGGCTGGCGGTTGCGTGACACACCTGGGCGGCCGCATAGTATGACGCAGTTGCGAGTGAAGCGCCCCTGGCTGTTCTCTTGCTCGTGTAGGACGAAACTGCTTCCGTCCACTCTGGTACTTACTCTGGCGTGCAGCGTCAGCTTCGGCGGAGCCCTGCGCGCCGCCGCAGACGACGATCGGCGCACCGTGAGCTACTCGGGTTCCCTGTGGCTGACCAATGATGGACTACCAGTCGGTGACGTGCTCGCCATGGCCGAGGACCAGGACGGATACCTCTGGCTCGGGATGAACACCGGTCTCGTCCGCTTCGACGGATTCCAGTTCCTGCCATTTGGTGCACGCGGAGAACCACCGCTTCCCGGAAGCAACGTGCCTGCCCTGATCGCCGGGCGCGACCGCAGCATCTGGGTGGGCTATGGCGACGTGGGCGGGGTCTCCCGCCTGTCCCGCAACGGGGTCGAGCACCATCCGGCCGGGGCGGATGGGCTGGGGACCGGGCGCGTCTCGACACTTCTCGAGGACCGCTCGGGGCGAATCTGGGCGGCATTGAGCGATGGACTGTCCGTCTTCCAGGACGGTCGCTGGCACAGCGTAGATGCCACGGCAGGAATCCCGCCAGGGGAAGTCTTCAGCGTGTACGAGGACCGGGCCGGCCAGGTGTGGGTTGGAACATCGGCGGGCATTTACCGAACCACGAACGAGCGCGGGCGATTCGAGCTGGCCGACAGCCGCTTCGGCTTCGTCCAGCACTTCACCGAGGATGATGGCGGCGCGATCTGGATCACTGATTCGCAGCAGGTGGTGCGCAGTCTGGATGACGCGGTTGTTCCGCAGTACGAGGAGGAGGTGCGCCTGCCCACCGCCGGTTGGAGACTCGCTCGCGGAAGCGACGGGACCGTCTGGATTGCGGCGCTCGGCGGTGGCCTCCTCCGGCTCCAATACAACCCGACGGGTCCTTCCGCGCTGATCGACCGCCCCGACTATCAAACGGTGATCGTGGGTTCTCCCCGATCCGTCTTTCGGGACAGACAGAACAACATCTGGGTCGGCCTGCGGGGCGGCGGGCTCGTCCGGCTGTCGGAAGCGGTGTTCCGGACGGACGTTCCCTTGGAGGGCATCACGAACGACGGTGTCCGCGGATTGGCCGCTTCGCCGAATGGAGACGTCTGGGTGGCGACCGGGCATCACCTCCACGGATTTCTCGGCGACACGCGACAGGTGTACGACGTAGCCCAGACTGTCGCGATGCATGTCGACCGCGCGGGCCAGGTCTGGGTGGCAACAGCGGTGCAGGTAGGCCGCGTACTTGGCGACCGCATCACACCACTCCCGGTCGCTCCGGGCATTCGTCTCGAGCGGGTCGTGGCGATCACGACCGACCTGGAGGGCCGCCCATGGCTGTGCAGCGTCGATCAAGGGCTTCTGTGGTGGGACGGCACGATCGTGGCGCCTCATACGGACCCGGCCATCGCGGGACGGCCCTGCAACTACCTTCATACCGACCGTGCCGGCCGGATGTGGATTTCCTTCCCGCAAGGCGGGGCCCTTGCGACCCGCGATGGTGGCCGCTTCCACCTCTATGAGCGGAGCGATGGCATTCCAACCGGGACGCCACTCGCCATTTCCGAAGATCTGACCGGCGCCATCTGGATTGCCTCGGCGTCGTCACTGACCCGGTTGCTGAACGGCCGATTCACGACCATCGACGCGCAGAACGGTCTGCCCGGCAACCTCGTACCGTCCATCCTGGACGACGAGCAGGGGTATCTCTGGGTCGGCGTGAACCGGGGTGCGAACATCATCCGGCTGAATCGGCGCGAGATGGATGCGGCAGCGGTGAACCCCGCGCATAGGATTCGGTACGCGATCTACGACTCCTCGGACGGCCTGCAGGGCGAACTGCATTGGACCAGCCGGCCTGGCGCCGTCCGCGGACGACACGGCGAGCTCTGGTTCGCCACGAGGCGCGGACTCGCAGTGATCGATCCCCGGAGGCCGGGAATCAGCCGCTGGGCAGCAGCGCCTCGCATTGAACGCGTGGTCGTTGGGAACCGTGCGATAGTCCCGGACGCCCAGGTGGCACTTCCACACGCCTCGTCGCTGCGGATCGACTACTCGGCCCCCAACATCTCGGCTGGCTCGAAGTTCAGGTTCCGCTACCTGCTCGAGGGACAGGATCCGGAGTGGGTTGAGGCCGGCAGCAGTCGTCAGGTGACGTACGACGCACTCCCCGCGGGAAACTACCGCTTTCGTGTCACGACGACCGGCGGTGGCGAGTGGAACGGCACGGAGGCCGTCTGGAGCTTCGTGGTCCGCCCACCCTTCTATCAGACCAGTTGGTTCTACGGGGCAGCCGTGATTGGGGTCGCGTTCTGCTTCTGGACGTACTCGCGACTCCGGCTCCTGGCGGTTCGGCGGAGGTTCTCGCTCATTGTCTCGGAGCGCACGAGAGTCAGCCGGGAGATCCATGACACGCTGCTCCAGAGCCTTGCTGGAGTGGGTCTCGAGCTCGAAGCGGTGGCGCGGGAGATTGATCCGTCCCAGGAGCGATCGCGCGAGGCTCTCAGGAGTCTCCGCCATCGTGTCGGCAGGTGTATCCGCGAAGCCCGTCAGTCCATCTCCGAATTGCGGGCGCCAGGGCTCGACGGACGCAGCCTCATTGCCTCGCTCCGCGATCTGGCGGACGACGTCAACACGGCTGGCGCGGTGGATCTGAAGGTCAATGTCTCTGGCCGGAGGTGCGAGTGTGGCCACGAAGTGGCCCACCATCTCCTGAGAATCGCGCAGGAGGCCACCCACAACGCCATCCGACACGGCGCCCCCAGACATGTCATCATCGAGCTCGAGTTCGAACGCCGTTCGGTGACGCTGCGGGTCAGCGACGATGGGACGGGCTTCAATCCGAATGCGCCGTCCCAGGACGGTGCATCCGGAGTCCATTGGGGGCTGGTCAGCATGACCGAGCGCGCTGGCAAGATCGGTGGTGCCTTGCAGGTGACGAGCGCGCCCGGCCGCGGCACGGTGATCGAGGCCCGTGTCCCCCTCGAGTCCTGACGAGGCCTGGCCCCGGAGCGAGTTCAATGCACACTTCTCCCCCCATCCGTGTCCTCTGCGTCGACGACCACAACCTCGTCCGGGAAGGCATCGTCCGGATCGTCGAGTTTCACGAGGACATCCACGTCGTGGCCCAGGCGAGCAACGGCAGGGAGGCCGTCGAACAGTTCATCCGGCATCGTCCGGACGTGACGTTGATGGATTTGCAGCTGCCCGGCATGGGCGGGTTGGATGCGATCCGGGCCATCCGTACCGTACAGTCCGATGCGCGGATCGTGGTCCTCACGATGTACCACGGAGACGAGGACATCCACTGGGCCCTTCAGGCAGGCGCGCTTGGATATGTGTTGAAGGACATGGTGCCGGAGGAATTGAACCACGTCATCCGTGAGGTTCACGCCGGCAGACAGGCCATCCCACCCGACGTGGCGGCCAGGCTCGCGGCCCGCAGCGGTCAGGCGCCGCTCACCGCACGCGAGCTCCAGGTGCTGCGATTGTTGAGGACCGGCATGCGGAACAAGGAGATCGCTGCCGAGCTCGGCATCAGCGAGGACACAGCCAGAACCCACATCAAGAGCATCTTCCAGAAGCTCAACGTGCACGATCGCACGGCTGCCCTGTTCGAAGGCATCCGGCGAGGTATCGTTCAGGTTGACTGACGCACCGGCACTGCTGGCTGCTCGGCAAGGATGGCCAGGGCAGCGCGGGCCGTGTCGTTCAAACCTGCGCCGCCCGTGTGGTAGTGCGCGAGGATCTGCTTCCGCATGCGTGGATCCCAGAAGCGGCGCACGTGTGTGGCCGCACCGGCCACCGCCTCCTGCCTGTCGGGCTCCGCGCCGAAGAAGTCGCCAATCTCATTGGCTCTCGCGACAAGGCGCTCGATCTCCATCAGGCCGTCACCTCTTCGGACCCTCGAGTGTCGTGCGCCGCGCCGCGGCGTCCATGGCGTGATCCGCGGGGACCCACTACCATCCCCGTTGACGATGGTATTCCGCCACGAGTTCCTGAAGGCGTTCCCCGGTCAGGGCCGCGTCCGGATCGCTCGGTAGCGGTGTGTCCAGGAAGCGCTCGGGCAGCGTGTCCTCGGCGGGGGTCCACCCGGCCAGCAGGTTCACCTGCCGCTTGGCCCCAACGATGCGGCGCGCGATGTCCCTGAGCTCGTCGGGACTCACGTCCCAACCGGTCACGGCTCGCAGCATGCCGGCCACCTCGGCGTGGAAATCGGTGAACACGCCGCGCACGAACTTGCACAGGATCAGCGAATCCATCAGCGCGGCCCTGTCCTCGGTGTCGATGGCGTAGCGCACCGAGTCGAGTGTGGCGTGCTTGCGATCGACTCTGGCCGAGAAGTCCACTTCATAGGCGCCGCTGCGATTGTGATCGGCACCGCGCGCCCCGACAGCGAAGCCGAGCGCCATCGTCTGCAGGGCACGCGGTTCGTAGCCGGGGATCTCGAGCCCCTTCACCTGTGGCGCGAACGCGATGCTTCCCTGTCCGATGACCTCCGCCGCCCGGCGGCTCCCCTCGGCGAGCAGTTGCCCGATGCCTTCACGCCGGCCGATGAGATCGATCGCGCGCAGCACGGCCTCGCCGCTCCCGAACGTGAGCCAGGGTTCGTCGAGGAGGCCGCGTTCCACGCATTCCATCGCGAAAGCAATGGTGCCGCCGGCGCTGATGGTGTCGATGCCGAGCTCGTCGCACCGCTGCGACGCGCGCAGCACGGCGTCGCCATCGCCGACGCCGCACAGGGACCCGAGCGCGAACAGGCTCTCGTATTCGAGGCGCACGCCACGACCACCTGCCGAATAGATGTGCTCGCACCCGATGGTGCACGCCACGCAGCTCGCGCGGGTGCGCGCGTGCGCGACGCTCAACTGCTCGGGCGAGAGCCTCGCAGCGTCCTCGAACGTCCCGCTCTGGAAATTGCGCGTCGGGAGAGCGCCGAAACGGTTGAACGTGAGCAGATTGGTCGCGGTTCCGAGCTCGCGGTACTTGGCCGTGGCGGGTCCGAACGATCGCGTCGAGAGGTCGCGGCTCAACCGGACCAGCTCCGTCGGGTCGGCCCACTCGCACCGCTGAGTTCCGCGCACCGCGATCGCCTTGATGTTCTTGCTGCCCAGCACGGCCCCGCTGCCGCCGCGGCCGGCGTGCCGGCCGTCGTGGGAGATCGTGGCGTAACGCACGGCGCGCTCGCCGCCAGGGCCGATCGACGCGATGCGCCAGTCCGCGCCGAGGCGCGCGCGCAATCTCTCCTCCGTCTCGCCGCACGACTCGCCAGTGACGTCCGTGGCAGGCTCGAGCCGGCACTCGCCGTCGTCCACGACGAGGACGGCAGGCACAGGTGCGCGGCCGACGATCACCATGGCATCGCAGCCGCACCGCTTGCCTGCCAGGGCGAAGCCACTGCTTGCGAGCGAGTCGTTGAAGCGCCCGGTCAGGGGACTGCGACTGATGACGGCAAACTTCGCGGAGGTCGTGAGCGGGCTGCCGACGAGTGCGCTGAAGGCGAAGACGAGCGGCGCCTCGGGCGTGAGTGGATCGGCGGCCGCACCGCCTTCCTCGAGGAGCAGCCACGCGCCAAGACCGCTGCCGCCGATGTACTGCCGGAGGACCGCAGCGGGAATCGGCACGCGATCGGCGCAGCCGCTCGATACGTCAATGCGGAGATAACAACCGTGATACCCGAATGGCGTCGCCATCCGGCTCAGCCACCGACGTCAGCGGAGAGGATCAGCAGCCGATCGTCTTCGGCCAGCACGGTGTCCGGATCGCTGATGAAGGCATCGCCGTTCAGATTCGCGGCGACGGACGGATGGAAGCCATCCGCAGTGATGAACTCAGCAAGCGCGGGAAACCGCACCGCCAGCGTTCCGAGCAGCTCACCGAGGGTGTCCACCTCGATCTCTACTTCGGAGATGCCGGCACGCTCGCGAGGAATGCCCAGAAACTCTACGTACATGGCGCGGAGGAGACGCTTGCCGACGTTTCGGAATGATAGCATACAGGGTTGAGTCCGCTTGGTACCCCGATGACCGATTACAAGCCGCCGCGCTCTGGTTCGGCCGTCCAGAACCAGCCCAGAGGTACGCGTTCTCGCGTGCGCTCAACGCCAAAGGGCCGCCAGGTCGAGCCGCAAGCCCGGGAAGAGGTGCGTGCGTTGCTGGGCGACGCGCCCCGCCGCCGCGATCTGCTGATCGAGCACCTGCACCGGATTCAGGATCGCTACGGTTGCCTCTCGGCTGCGCATCTCGTCGCGCTTGCGGCCGAGATGAAATTGGCAATGACCGAGGTCTATGAAGTGGCGACCTTCTATCACCACTTCGACGTGGTGAAGGAGGGTGAAGCGCGGCCGCCCGCGATCACGGTGCGCATCTGCGATTCGATCGCGTGCGAGCTGGCGGGATCTCAGCAGCTGTTGGCGGCACTGCCGGGCATCCTCGGCACGGACGTGCGCGTCCTGCATGCGCCGTGCGTGGGCCGGTGCGAGGCGGCGCCGGTGGCTGTCGTGGGCCAGAACCCGGTCCCTCACGCCACTGCGCAGAAAGTGGTGTCGCTCGTGACGGCTCGCGCGCTGGCCCATGATGAGTCCGAGGTCACCATCACGCCGGGCCACCTCGACTACGCGGCGTATCGGGCGGCGGGCGGCTATACCCTGGCCACCTCGTGCGTCAGCGGGCAGCGCAACGCAGCAGAGGTCACGGCGCTGATGGAAGATTCGGGCCTGCGCGGCCTCGGCGGTGCGGGTTTTCCGACCGGCCGCAAGTGGAAGCTCGTCGCTGCGGAACCGGCTCCGCGCCTGCTGGCGATCAACATCGACGAAGGCGAGCCGGGCACGTTCAAGGATCGCTATTACCTCGAGCGCGATCCACATCGCTTTCTCGAGGGAGCGATTGTCGCCGCCTGGGCCGTTGGCATCGACGCGATCTACATCTATCTCCGCGACGAGTACCACGGCTGTCGCGCGATTCTGGAGCGCGAGCTCGAGGCACTGCAGAAAGACCCGCCGTGCGCACTCCCCGCATTCCACCTCCGTCGCGGCGCGGGCGCGTATATCTGCGGCGAAGAGTCCGCGATGATCGAGTCGATCGAGGGCAAGCGCGGAGAGCCGCGGCTGCGTCCGCCTTACGTGGCTCAGGTGGGGCTCTTCGGCCGTCCCACCCTCGAGCACAACATGGAGACCCTGCACTGGGTGCGCGAAATTCTCGAGAAGGGTCCTGCCTGGTTCGCGGGCCACGGACGGAACGGGCGCAGGGGGCTGCGCTCTTTCTCGGTGAGCGGACGCGTGAAGAAGCCCGGCGTGCACCTGGCTCCCGCGGGCATCACGCTGCGGGAGCTCGTGGACGAATACTGCGGAGGCATGCTCGACGGTCATACGCTCTACGGCTATCTCCCGGGCGGCGCCTCGGGCGGTCTCCTGCCGGCCGAACTGGCCAATGTGCCGCTCGACTTCGACACGCTCGCCCCTTACGGCTGCTTCATCGGGTCGGCGGCAGTGGTGGTGCTGTCGGACAAGGACACCGCGACGGCGACCGCCCGCAACCTGATGAAGTTCTTCGCGGACGAGTCGTGCGGCCAGTGCACACCGTGCCGCGTGGGCACCGAGAAGGCGCTCATGCTGATGAAGGGACGGCGGTGGGACAGACCACTGCTCGAGGAACTGTCGCAGGCCATGATGGACGCCTCGATCTGCGGGCTGGGCCAGGCGGCGCCGAACCCCGTGCTGTCAGTGCTGAAGTACTTCCCTGGGGAACTGGACTGATGCACCAGAAGAACACCGCGCTCACCGCGACGATGGTCACGTTTACGCTGAACGGCAGGACCATCGCTGCACCGGCGGACCGGACCCTCCTTCAGACGGCTGAGGCGCACGGTTTCGATGTGCCCCGGCTCTGCTACATGGAGGGAATGCGCGCCGACGGCAACTGCCGCACGTGCATGGTCGAGATCAAGGGCGAGCGCGTGCTCGCACCGTCGTGCTGCCGCTATCCGAAGGACGGCATGGAGGTCACGACCAACAGCGCGCGTGCCCTGGTCAGCCAGAAGATGTCGCTCGAGCTGCTGCTCGCCGACGTCCCCGAGACGTCCTACACGCTCAACTCGGAACTCGATCGGTGGGCGAAGACGATGGGCGTCGGCAAGCCGCGGTTCGGCGCGCGTCCGCAGCCGGTCGAGGATCTCTCGCACCCCGCGATGGCCGTCCATCTGGACGCCTGCATCCAGTGCACGCGCTGCGTGCGCGCCTGCCGCGAAGAGCAGGTGAACGATGTCATCGGCTACGCGTTCCGCGGCACCCACTCGAAGATCGTCTTCGACCTGGACGATCCAATGGGCGACTCGACGTGCGTCGCGTGCGGCGAATGCGTCCAGGCCTGCCCGACCGGCGCACTGACGCCCGCCCGGAACGTCGCGACGATCGTGCCGGAGAAGACCGTCGACTCCGTGTGCCCGTACTGCGGCGTCGGCTGTCAGCTCACCTACAACATCAAGGACAACAGGATCCTGTACGTGCAGGGAAAGGATGGCCCGGCGAACTCGAGCCGCCTGTGCGTGAAGGGACGCTACGGGTTCGACTACGTCCAACACCGGCACCGGCTGACGAAGCCGCTCCTCCGCAAGCCGGGGGTGCCGAAACACAAGGGCTTCACCGTGGACCCGGAGAAGTGGCACGAGGTGTTCCGCGAGGCCACATGGGAAGAAGCCCTCGACGCCGCCGCGAAGGGCCTGCGCCACGTGCGGGACACCTACGGCTCGCGCGCGCTGGCCGGCTTCGGATCGGCGAAGGGCACCAACGAAGAGGCTTATCTCTTCCAGAAACTCGTGCGCACGGGCTTCGGGTCCAACAACGTGGACCACTGCACGCGGCTCTGCCATGCGTCGAGCGTGGCGGCGCTGATGGAAGGCATCAACTCGGGCGCCGTGTCGAACCAGGTGCGGGACGTGGCCAACGCCGAAGTGATCTTCGTCATCGGCGCAAACCCCACCGTCAACCATCCGGTCGCGGCCACCTTCATCAAGAACGCTGCGAAAGCGGGTGCATGTGTGATTGTGGCCGACCCGCGACGCAACGATCTCGCCCGGCATGCGACGTATTACCTGCAGTTCAACCCGGACACGGACGTGGCGCTCCTCAACGCGCTCCTGCACGTCATTGTCGAGGAAGGACTCACAGACGAGGCGTTCGTCCGCGACCGCACGTCGGGCTACGAGGCACTGGCGGAGAACGTGAAGAAGTTCTCGCCCGAGGCGATGGCCCCGATCTGCGGCATCGACGCGGGGACGATCCGCGAGGTCGCGCGTCGCTACGCCACGTCCAAGGCCTCGATCATCCTGTGGGGCATGGGGATTTCGCAGCACGTGCACGGCACGGACAACGCGCGCTGCCTGATTGCATTGGCGCTGGCGACGGGCCAGATCGGAAAGCCCGGGTCGGGACTTCATCCACTGCGCGGGCAGAACAACGTGCAGGGCGCGTCGGATTCCGGCCTCATCCCGATGTTCTATCCCGACTATCAGCGCGTGAACACGCCGGCTGCGCGCGGGCGTTTCGAGAGATTCTGGAACACGACGCTCGACCCGGATCCCGGCCTGACCGTGGTCGAGATCATGAACGCCGCGAAGAAGCACGAGATCCGCGGGATGTACATCATGGGGGAGAACCCCGCCATGTCGGACCCCGACGTGGACCACGCACGAGAGGCGCTCGCGGCCCTGGACCACCTCGTCGTGCAGGACATCTTTCTCACCGAGACGGCGTACCTCGCCGACGTCGTCCTGGCCGCCACGGCGTGGCCCGAGAAGATTGGCACGGTGACCAACACGGATCGCATGGTGCAGCTGGGGCGCAAGGCCATCGAGCCGCCCGGAGACGCCGAAGAGGACTTCTGGCTCCTCACTGAACTGGGACGGCGCATGGGTCTGGACTGGCAGTACACGCACCCACGCGAGGTCTTCGACGAGATGCGCCTCTGCATGGATTCCATCGCCGGCATCACGTGGGAGCGCCTCGAGGTCGAATCGTCCGTCACGTATCCCTGCGTGAAGGAAGGCGACCCCGGCGATCCGGTGGTCTTCATCGACCGCTTCCCCACCGCGAGCGGCCGCGGCACGTTCGTGCCGGCGGATCTCATCTCCGCGGACGAACGGCCGGACGCGGAATACCCGATGGTGCTCATCACCGGCCGGCAGCTCGAACACTGGCACACCGGGGCGATGACGCGGCGGGCCGCGACGCTCGATTACATCGAGCCCGAACCGGTGGCTTCGGTGCATCCACTGGATCTGGACGGCCTTGGGGTGGAGCCGGGCGCGACGCTGACGATTGCGTCGCGCCGCGGGCAGATCTCGCTCTACGCTCGCGCCGACGACGGCATGCCACGCGGCGCGGTGTTCGTGCCCTTCTGCTACTACGAGGCTGCGGCGAACCTGCTGACCAACCCGGTGCTCGATCCCGTCGGCAAGATCCCGGAGTTCAAGTACTGCGCAGTCAGGGTGACGGCCGGCGGCGAAGTGCCCGAGCGCATGAGCTTCGGCGGCGGGAGCCTGCCGACCGGAGCCGTAGCCGCGGCTCGCACGTAATGCACGATGCAGCATGCAGCATGCAGCATGCGAATGCTGAAGCCTCGCGGCTTCAGCATTGTTTGCGTTTTTTTGAATCCTGCATCTTGAATTACGGATCGTGACGGACAGCAAGGTTCACCCGGCGCCCGATGTTCGGATGCACGGCTTCACCCGGCGCCACACGGTTGACGCCGCGCTGGGGTGGCTCGACGCTCAGCTGCGCCCACTGGACTCCGAGCTGGTTCCCCTTCGCGCGGCGGCGGGCCGCATGCTCGCCGCCGACGTCGTCAGCGACATCGATGTGCCCGGGTTCGACCGCGCCACCATGGACGGCTATGCGGTCGTCGCCGACAGCATCGAAGGCGCCACCCCCTACAACCGCGTCCTGCTGACCGTCGTCGGCGACGCGATGCCAGGCGCGCCGTTCGATCGCACGCTCGCGAAAGGCGACGCCGTGCGCCTCATGACCGGAGCGCCCGTGCCCGCCGGAAGCGCCGCCGTGCTGCCCGCTGAAGCGGCAGAGGTGCCCGACGCGGGTGCCGACGGGGTCGCGCGTGTCGCGGCGATCGCCACCGTCTCGCCAGGCAAGAACATCGGGCGTCGCGGCGAAGACATTGCGGCAGGCACCATGCTGCTCGAGGCAGGACGCGTGCTCCGGCCGCAGGACGTCGGCGTCCTGAGCTCCGTCGGGCTCGCGCAGGCCACGGTCGTCCGGAAGCCCCTCGTCCGGCTCGTGATTACCGGGAACGAACTGCTTCCCACCGGGTCGCGGCCACACGGCTTTCACATCACGGACTCGAACGGGCCCATGCTCGCGGCGCTCGCCGAGCGTGACGGCGCCGTCCTGGACGCTCCGGGTCTCGTGCGCGACGAAGCCGATGCAATCCTGGCTGCCTTGCAGGCCGACGCGGACGTCGTGATCGTGTCCGGTGGCTCCAGCGTCGGCATCGAGGACCTGGCGCCCACGCTGGTCGCGGCCCACGGCGAGTTGCCCGTGCACGGCATCGCGATGCGTCCGAGCAGCCCCACCGGCCTTGGCCGCCTGGGTCACCGGCTGGTCTTCCTGCTCCCGGGAAATCCGGTGTCCGCGCTCTGCGCCTACGATTTCTTTGCCGGCCGTGCGATTCGCGCGCTCGGAGGCCGGCCGAAAGCCTGGCCGTATCGCTCGGTGCGCGCCACACTGGCCCGCAAGATCAGTTCGCCCATCGGCCGGCTGGACTACGCGCGCGTGAAGCTCGAGGACGGACGCGTCGAGCCGCTGTCGGTGTCCGGCGCGTCCATACTCTCGTCCACGACGAGAGCCGACGGCTTCGTCATCGTAGGCGACGACAGCGAAGGCTTCCCCGCGGGGGCTGACGTGGACGTGTGGCTCTACGACCCGCATGCGTGATCAGGAGCAGTTCCTGCACGTCCTCGACCGCGACGAGGCCGAAAAGCGGTTTCGCGCCGCGCTCGATCTGACACCGCGCGCCATCGAACACGTTGCGCTGGATGCCGCCATCGGGCGCGTTCTCGCCACCGATGTCGTCTCGCGCGTGGACGTCCCATCCTTCGATCGCTCGAATGTCGATGGCTTTGCTGTCGTTGCGGAAGACACCTTCGGCGCATCAGAGGAAGTGCCGCGGATCGTGCGTCTTGGTGACGAGGTGATTCACACCGGCCTCGTGCCCGCGACTGTTCTCCGGCCTGGCGAGGCCACCGCCATCGCGACGGGCGGCATGATGCCGCGCGGCGCTGACGCTGTGGTGATGATCGAGCACGCCGACGTGAGCGGCGTGGATCTGCGCATCGGTCGGGCCGTGACCCCCGGCAGCGGCGTGTCGTTTGCCGGGACGGACATCAGCGCGGGCGAGACCGTGCTGCGGCGCGGAACGATCCTGACCAGCCGGGACACCGGAGTGCTCGCGGCCATTGGCGTGGCCGGCGTGGACGTCTGGCGCCGGCCGGTCGTCGCGATCTTCTCCACCGGCGACGAGATTATCGCCCCCGGCGAGCCGGCGCAACCCGCTCGCATCTACGACTCGAACGCCCAGGTCCTGGCCGACGCCGTGCGCGAACTGGGCGGCGAGCCGCTCCGGCTCGGCATCGTGCCGGACGATCTCGATGCGCTCCGCGCCGGGATGCGGGACGCGATCCAGAGCGCGGACATCGTGCTGCTGTCCGGCGGCACGAGCAAGGGTGAGGGCGACATCTCCTATCGTGTCGTCGCCGAGCTGACCGACCCAGGCATCGTGGCGCACGGTGTCGCCTTGAAGCCCGGCAAGCCGATCTGCCTGGCCGCCACCGGAGGGCGTCCCGTCGTGGTACTGCCCGGTTTCCCCACGTCCGCCATCTTTACGTTCCACGAATTCGTGGCGCCGGTACTGAGCACGATGGCCGGACGCCGCCTCGACGCGCGTGCGGTTGTGCAGGCCAGGCTCGCCGTTCGCGTCAACAGCGAAATCGGGCGTACCGAATACGTGCTGGTCGGCCTCGTGGATGCCGGCCCTGGTTCCAGCCCGGCCGATCGCGTCCCCGCCGCGCCCTCGCTCGCTGCCTACCCGATGGGCCAGGGCTCCGGCAGCGTCACCACGTTCAGCCGGGCGGACGGTTTCACCACGATTGACCGTCACGCGGAGATCGTGCCCGCTGGAACAACAGTGAGCGTGCAGCTGCTCGGCCGCGAGCTGCAGCTCGCCGACCTCGTCATTATCGGCAGTCACTGCATCGGGCTCGACTACCTGCTCGGCGAGCTGCAGCAGCAGGGCATCCGGACCAAGTTCCTTGCCGTCGGAAGCATGGCCGGGCTGGAAGCGGCCACGCGCGGCGAATGCGATGTCGCGGGTATTCATCTGCTGGACCCGCAGACCGGTGAGTACAACCGGCCATTCCTGACGCCGGAGCTCGACCTGATTCCCGGCTACGGGCGCCTGCAGGGCATCGTGTTCAGGCAGGGCGATACGCGGTTCGAGGGGCTCACGGCAGCCGAGGCTGTCGCTGCCGCCAAGGCCGATCCGTCCTGCGTGATGGTGAATCGCAACCAGGGCAGCGGCACACGCGCGCTGATCGACCGGCTGCTGTCTGGAGCAAAACCAGCGGGCTACGCGGTGCAACCGCGCACGCACAACGCCGTCGCCGCGTCCGTCGTGCAGGAGCGCGCGGACTGGGGCATGACGCTGGACACCATCGCGCGGAATGCGGGACTCGGCTTCATCCCGGTGCAGCACGAGCATTACGACTTCGTGACACCCAGGACACGCGCGGCACGTCCCGGCGTGAAGGCCTTCCGCGCGCGGTTGGGCGATCCGGCCACGCGCGAGGGCCTTACCCGTCTTGGGATGAAGGTTCGCTAATCCGGAGCTCACGTGCGTTGCGGCCGCTGGGCTCTGATGCCGCGAGGGGGGTTGACAACTGGACGAATTGGTATTGTCGGGGTGGCAGGTGGCATTCGGTGAAGATCAGCAACCGCAGGTCGAACCGCCCTGGCGGTCACGGGCACGATTCGGCTGCGCCAGATCCGCGGGCTGCAGGCGTAGAGGGGCGAACGAACGACCATCCAGAACGGCCGACATGCGATCCGGCCTCACGGCCACAGGGTGCCGGCAGCCACCTCGTCCAGCCAGACCGGGAACGGCCAGATCTCGATGCCGTCCTCGGTGCGCAGCCGCCGATCGCCCAGATAGACGAGCACCCGTCGCGCCAGGCGCGGCAGATCGGCGATGGCGCGGAGCCCGGAGAGCTCGGTCGCAGGGTATCGCGCCTGCGCCTTGACCTCGAGCGCCAGGTACTCGCGACCGCAGCGCAGGAGAAAGTCGACTTCCGTCCGTCGGGCCTCCGCCGGCGCCCAGTAGGCGATGTCCTCGAACAGTCCCCCCTGCTGATTGTGCGCCTGCAGCACCGTCAGTACGTAGCCCTCGAACAGCGCCCCGCGCTCCTCGGCCGACACGGGGCCGAGCTGCCGTTTGGCCGCGCGGACGATCCCGGCATCGACCCAGTACAGCTTCGGATGCGCCCGTTCTCGCACGCGGAGGCGCGCTTCGAACGCCGGCAGCAACGTGGCGAGCAGCGTGTCCTGCAGGATGGCGAGGTAGCCTTCCACGGTGGTGCGCGCCACGGCGGCATCGCGCGCCAGCCCCGCCACGTTGAGCGTCTGGCCGTGGAAGAGCGCCGCGACCGGCAGAAATCGCAGGAACCCTGGCAGGTTGCGCACGAGCGCTTCGACGCGGATCTCCTCGCGGACGTACAACTGGACGTACGCCTCGAGCGTGGCGCGGGGATCGTCCGCTCGCCAGACGAGGGGCAGCGTCCCGAAGCGCAGGGCGCGCGTCAGGTCGAAGTCGCTGCCCAGCTCCGCCGGTACGAGCGGGAGCATGGTCCGCAAGACCGCCCGGCCGGCGAGCAGGTTCGTGCTCATGGTCTTCAGTCGCCGCGCGCTGGAGCCGAGCATGACGAACCGGCGCCGCGTCGATTCGATGGCGCGGTGCACCTCGTTGAGCAGCGCTGGCACGCGCTGGACCTCATCCAGTACGACCACCCGTCCGGCGGGAAGATCGCGGATCTCCAGCGTCAGGAGCCCGGGATTCGCCGCGAGCGCCTGGAAGCGCGCCTCGTCGAGGAGGTCCACCACGGAGGCGTCCGGAAAACGTGCACGCGCCCAGGTGCTCTTGCCGGCGCCGCGCACGCCAAAGAGAAAGAAGCTGCCGCGAGGCGGACTCAACAGACGCGAATACTGGCCATCCACCATGCCGTCATTTTACGCCGATAAATGACGACAAGCCTGCAGGGTGGCGCGGCGCCTGCCCCGCGCCACCGACGGCCGTCCGCGACGCGGTCGCGCCCGCTCGACCGGCTGCTTCGAGCTGGGACTGGTGGTTCGCGGGGTGCCATTCGGCCCAGCCGCCGCGATCGAGCCGGCGGAGCCTCTATCGCGTGGCGGATCCGTGCACGCGACTCTGGTTCCCGTGGTCGCGCCGCATCGGGGCGAACTGGTCGGCGGGACGGTACGCAGTCGACTGGCGGTGCTCGATCGGTACTGGGATGCGCTCGTTTCCGCGGCGTGGGAGGATCTCTGCCGCCAGCGGCTGCCGCGGCGCGGCTGGGCACTGAGGTCCGTCGGGTGGCGGACGAGGTCGTTCGACGCGGCCCGGATAGCGGATTTTGTGCTCGTTGTCCCGACCGCAGTCGCGGTCCCAGCCGCGCGAAGCGCAGCAGGAGATGCTGGCAACCGGCCAAGGGCTCTGGGATATCAAGGGCGGGAGCCCTTGGCTGGTTCACACGATTTCGGACTGGCCCGCCGTGTCACATTTTTTTCACAGTGGTGTCGCGAAAGGTCACCGCAGTTCCGTCACAATAGGGAAAGGTCCCAGAGACACCTTATGAAGAAGCTCATCGTGCTCGTTCTCGTCGCGGGGGTTGTGATTGGGATGGTGGCATATTACCGGGCAAGTCGAGTGGTGGCTGCCCCGCTCCCCCTGACCACCACTGTGACCCGCGGAGAAGTCGTCCAGACCGTGGACGCCACGGGTACGCTCGAGGCCACGACGACAGTTCAGGTCGGAACCCAGGTTTCGGGCACGATCAAAGCGCTCCATGCCGATTTCAATTCTGTAGTTCGGCAGGGGCAGGTTATTGCCGAGCTAGAGCCATCGCTGTTCGAGTCGCAAGTGGAGCAGGCGCGCGCCACGCTGGTGCGCCTGGAAGCGGATTTGGAGCGCGCCAAGGTCCAGGTCGAGGACACGCAGGTCAAACTCGAACGGGCGAAGGCGCTGTTGACCCGGCAACTGATTCCATTCACCGACCTCGAAACGGCGGAGATCAACGCACGGCAGGCGCAGGCATCGTTGCGTGCGGCGGAAGCCCAGCTGGTTCAGGCGCGCGCCTCGGTGAATCAAGCCGAAGTCAACCTGGGGCACACCATCATTCGGGCTCCGATTGAAGGCATTGTGATCTCCCGGGACGTTGATGTCGGGCAGACCGTGGCTGCCAGCATGCAGGCGCCCACGCTCTACGTCATTGCGCGCGACCTGCGCCAGATGCAGGTCAACGCGAACATCGATGAATCCGACATTGGCAAGATCGAGCCTGGTCAGGCTGTGCGCTTCCGCGTGGATGCCTACCCGAACGAGGTGTTTCGCGGGACCGTCAGACAAGTGCGGCTCCAGCCGGTCGTGTCGCAGAACGTCGTGAGCTACGTCACCATCATCGACGTGCGGAACGCGGATCAGAAGCTCAAACCCGGAATGACGGCGACTCTCACGTTGGAGGTGGCGCGGGCCGACGACATCCTGCGTGTGCCAAACGCCGCACTGCGCTTCCGGCCGACCGCCGAGGTGTTCGCCGCACTGGGACAGCCGTTGCCGCCGGCGCTCGAAGGGGGTGGGGTGTCTCCAGTGGCGCAGGACGAGGCCCCGGCACGAGGCGGTTTCGCGGGACGCGGCAACATGACGCCGGAGCAGATGGAGGAGATGCGACAGCGCTTCGCGCAGATGTCCCCCGAAGAGCGCGAGCAGGCGCGCGGACAGTTCGGGCGCGGGGACGCCCGTGGGCAAGGCGTGGCTCGGGAACAAGATGCCGGATCCGGCGCGGCCGCCGATCGCGCTGGTGCCGCCCGCGTCCGAGTCTGGGTGATGCGAGAAGGCTTGCTCGAGCCCGTGATGGTGCGGACGGGCATCAGCGATGCCGTGAATACCGCGATCCTCGACGGCCTCTTCGAGGGTGCCGAGGTGGTGACCGGTCTCGCCGTGCAGACGACCGCATCAGCGGCCACTGGCGCGGTGCGGTCCCCGCTGTTGCCGAACGTCGGCCGTCGTGGCGGCGGTGCCGGTGGTTTCGGCGGCGGCGGTGGTGGCGGTGGCCGAGGCGGAGGACGCGGCTTGTGATGGGAGCGTCGAACGCAGGACCACCTGCGTTGCTGATGGTTCGGGATCTGAAGAAGACCTACCGGGTCGGCGAAGTGGACGTGCGTGCGCTGCGTGGCGTCTCGGTGGACGTGTATCCAGGTGAATTCATCGCCTTGACCGGTCCCTCCGGGTCGGGCAAGTCCACGTTCATGCACCTGCTCGGCTGCCTCGACCGTCCGACGAGCGGCCAGTACCTGCTGAGCGGCCGCGACGTCTCGAAGCTGTCGAAGCACGAGCTTGCGCGCGTGCGGAACCGCCAGATTGGGTTCGTGTTTCAGGGGTTCAACCTGCTCGCCCGGACGAGCGCGCTCGAGAACGTCGAACTGCCGCTGATGTATGCGGGCGTGAGCGCAAAGCAGCGGCACGCCAAGGCGGCCGCCGCGCTCGAGGCCGTCGGGCTCGGCGATCGCATGGATCACCATCCGAATCAGCTCTCGGGCGGCCAGCAGCAGCGCGTCGCCATCGCCCGGGCTCTCGTGAACGAGCCAGTCCTCCTGCTGGCCGACGAGCCTACGGGCAACCTGGACTCGCGCACGAGCATCGAGGTGATGGGAATCTTCCAGAAGCTGAATCACGAGAAGGGACTGACGATCCTGCTCGTGACCCATGAGCACGACATCGCCGAATATGGCACGCGGATCATCGCATTCAAGGACGGTCGGGTCCGCTCGGATGCGCCGGTGACGCAGCGGCGGGAGGCAGGCGCCGAGCTGGAAGCCTTCGAAGCGCAGGCCGACCCGGAAGCCATGACAGCATGAGGATGAAGGTATGTCGATCTTCATGACATTTGTGATCGCCATTCGGGCGCTCCGTCGCAATGCCATGCGGACCGCCCTGACGGCACTGGGCATGATCATCGGTGTCGGCGCGGTGATCGTGATGGTGGCCCTCGGCGACGGCGCCCGTTTCTCGATTGAGGAGCAGATTCGCAGTGCCGGGTCGAACATCGTGATGGTGAGCGCCGGTTCCGGGCGCAGCTTCGGCCCCGTTCGGGCGGGTCAGGGGGGCAGCACACGCCTGCGCGCCGAAGACGCGGACGCCATTCGACGCGAGGTCCCGGGTGTTCGTTACGTCTCGCCGATGGTCAGCACGCGCACCCAGGTGCTGGCCGAGGGCAGCAACTGGCAGACCCAGGTGCAGGGGACGAGTGCGGAGCTCCCCGCCATCCGATCGTGGCCGACGCAGTACGGCAGCTTCTTCACCGAAGACGAAGTCAACACGGCTGCCCGAGTTGCGGTGCTGGGATCCGTCGTTCGCGATCAGCTCTTCGGCCCCGACAGCGATCCGACCGGCGCGACCATCCGGATCCGCAACCAGCCCTTCCGCGTCATTGGCGTGCTGACGCCAAAGGGACAGGCCGCGATGGGGCAGGATCAGGACGACACGGTCTTCGCCCCGTACACCACGATGCAGCGGCGTGTCCTCGGCATCACGAACGTGCAGCAGATCACGGTGTCGGCCGCCGATGGTGTTCCCCTCGACCTGGTGTCCACGCAGATTGTCGACGTTCTTCGCGAGCGCCACGGATTGCCGGACGACGAAGAAGAGTTCATGGTGCGGACGCTCGAAGAGATGGCCAGCGTGCTCACCGCGACAACGACGACGATGACGTGGCTGCTCGCGGGCATTGCCGCGGTGTCGCTGCTCGTCGGCGGTATCGGCATCATGAACATCATGCTCGTGTCGGTCACCGAGCGTACGCGGGAGATTGGCCTCCGCCTGTCCGTCGGTGCACGGGACCGCGATGTCCTGCTGCAGTTCCTGGTCGAGGCCATCGTGCTCAGCCTTGCTGGCGGGGCGATTGGCATCGCGATCGGCTTTGGCGCGTCGTACGGGGTCACGCAGATCATGCAGTGGCCGGCGACTGTCTCGTCGACGGCCGTCGCGATGGCGTTTGGCTTCTCGGCCGCTATCGGGATCTTCTTTGGTTTCTATCCCGCACGGAAGGCGGCCGCGCTGGATCCCATCGAAGCGTTGCGCTTCGAGTAGCGTCCGGCGCTCGACGCGTCAACGGCCAGGCCCCCAGGGACCGGCCGTCGCACATCACGAGCGGCCGGAGGAGATGCGGAGCCGTCGTACGAGACGGCTCCGCGCCCGTCTAGCTGTTTCTTGCTTCTCCGCTTGCCTCAGGAGCCGTTCTCCGTCGCGACGAGCGCGTCCCTCGGGGCGAGCTCCCGACGACGTCGCACGGAAAAACGCGTCCTCCGCCCGACCATGCGCGACCCGCGCTGGGTCCCCAACCCAGCATGGCCTTCACGCTGCGGACACGTTTTGCCTGATCGGTGTCGCGCGAGTCGTAGGTCGCTCGCCCCGAGGGACGCGCCCGCCGCTGGTGCAGGTCTTCCCGAAGCAAGCGGAGAAGCAGGAGCTGTTTACCTGCCGTCCACCGAGAACGCCAGCAGCACGTTGCCGGCCATGAACCCCAGTGAACTGTAGCCGGAGGTCACGAACATCATGCCCCCGACGACTGCGGCGCCAGGTCCGTTGAGCGACCCGCCAGTGGCCGGGACGCCGTTGATCGTCTCGAAGGGCTGCGCCGTGTCGACATCCCAGATCACCGTGCCCGTTCGCGTGTCGTAGGCACGCAGGCGGCCGTCCAGGCCTCCCGAGAACACGACGCCGGGTATCGCCGTGACGGCAGCCGGTTGTCCGGTTGTACACCCCGTGCGGCCACGACACGTGTCGGCGTTCGGTGGAGCGGACCAGAGAATCGTCCCATCGGCGATTCGTACCGCGACCAGCCCGCCAGCCTGACCCGGCGGCTTTTCGAACGCGTTGGACAACGAGACGTACGCGACGGTGTCGTCGGCCGCGAATCCCCATTCGATGCCGCCGAGGACGCCACCCTCTCCCACGCGTCTCTTCCAGACGATGTCTCCCGTGTCGGGGTTCACGCCGTACAGATCTCCCGACTTCTGGCCGGCGAGCAGGATCCGCCTGCCATCGCCCAGCGTGGTGAGGATGGGAGAGCTCCCGAAGTCGAAGTCGGGCCCCGCGTCCTCCGGGCAGTTGACGCGCCCCGGTCCCGGTTCCTCGAGGCAGGCTACGTTCCAGGCATCGCCTTCGAGCGTCTGACGCGTCCACAGAATGCGTCCGGTATCCATGGCCAACGCCATGATGGCGTCGCTGCCCGGTGCGGGCGGGTTCGAGTAACTGTCGCCCGTGGTGACGTACAGACGGTTGCGCTCCGGGTCGAGTGTTGGCGCGGACCAGATTGCCGCCCCGGAGGGGCCCCACAGCTGCGTGCCGGCGCTGTTTCGTGTCGTCCGCTGCGGGGCGTCCCTGATTGTGTATGTCTTCCAGAGCAGCGTGCCGGAGACGGCGTCGAGCGACACGACGCTGCCTCGAAACGTGCAGCAGGGGTAGGAGGGCATTACCGCGGAGCCTTCCTCGATCGACGAGACCGGCACGTGCAGCCGTCCATCGTGGAACGCGACTCCCCCCGTAATCATCGCGTCGAGGTGATCGTCCACCTTGATCTTCCAGTGAAGCGCGCCGGTGGCGGCGTCGAGCGCGTACACCTGTGCATGCGCGTCGCCGAAAAAGACCGCTGGTGCGCGCCCCTGTGCCGGAGCAGCCACGACCGGTGTGGATCTCACGCCGGCATCCGCCTCGAACAGCCATGCCACACATCCGGTCTGCCCATCGAGCGCGTAGACGACACCGTTCCGGCTGCCCACGAACACCCGGCCGTCCACGACCGTCACGTGGGAGCCGGAGGCCGAGACACCGGGGAGTCCAAAGGCCCATTTGACGCGCAGGTGCGGCACCTCGTCGGCCGAGAGCCCGGCGGCTTCAGTCGTCTGGAACCGGGTATTTCGTGCGTTAGCGCCCCACCCGTTCCACGATGCGAATGCGCCGCTCAGTGCAGCGGCATTGCCCATCGCGCAATACGCATCCTTCGCGATGGCGTCAGTCGGTGCGCGATACGAACCCGGTGACCGTCCGGCGAGGAACTCAGCGACCGCCCGACGCTCGGCGGGGGTCAACGCCGTCCCCTGGCGACGCATGCTGAACGAGCTCAACGCGCCCTCGATGTGCTCGGGAGCGACGGATCGCAACGCCTCGCGTGACGGCATGCGCGGGAGCGACCCCTCGTGGCATTGGGCGCAGTGCTGTTTGTAGACGAGCTCCCCACTTGGAGATTGCTGCTGCGCAGCCGCCACCGTCGCGAATACGAGCAGGCACAGGGTCACCGCGACGGTCCTCATAACGTCCTCCAAGTCTGACCCGACGAGGGCGAGTGTATGCGGGAACTGCTGAGTCAGGCAAGACGTCCGGTGTCCGCAGATTCCGCGATGGCCGCCCGCACGTCCGCGCCGGCCTTCAGTCCGTTGCCGAGTCGCCGTTGTCGGGAAGTCGAAGCTCGCCGGCCTCGGCAGTCTCGATGAGCAGACGGGCGTGGGCGGCGTCTTCGCTCGACACGAGGATCTCGACGTCGCCGGGACCGTCGATCGTGAGGCCATGCGTGTGACGGAGGGATTCCCCACGTACGGCGGTGGCAATGCCTCCGGCTTCCAGGAAGGACCGAACCTGCTGCGCGTGGATCTCTCCATTTGCCACGAACACACACTCGAGACTCGGATCTCGTGCGTCGGGAGCTGTGCCGAATGGTGGCATGTCAATCACCTCGCCGCTCACTATGGATTCTTCCGTCGATCCGCGCGTCTATCGCCGGCGCAGTCGCGTGTGCGGCTTCGCGATGGCGCCGCCTTCCGCGAGCAGCGCCACCAACTTGTTCGTCAACGCCGGCCCGAGGTCCTCGATGCGCTCGATGCGTGTGGCGTTCTGGTAGAAGCTCGAGACGTTGTGCCCGATGCCGATGGCGGCCAGCTGCACGGGAGACCGCGCCTCGATGTCCTCGACGACGACTTGGAGATGGTTGTCGAGATAGTCGTAGCCGTTGGCGGCCAACGTGGCCTCGTCCATGGGCGTGCCATCGGAGACGACGACCAGGGTGCGTCGAGGCTCCGACCTGGCCAGGAGCCGCCCGTGGGCCCAGCCGAGGGCCTCTCCGTCGATGTTCTCCTTCAGCATCTCGTCGTGCAGCGAGAGCCCGAGCCCGAGTCGGGCACGCCGCCACGGAACATCCGCGCTCTTCACGATGATGTGCTCGAGCGCATTCAGGCGGCCGGGGCGCTCGGGGTACCCATGCGCCGCCCACTCGCGCGCGGGCACGCCGCCGTTCCACTCCCGTGTGGTGAAGCCGAGGACTTCACATCGAACGCTGCAGCGTTCGAGCACGCGAGCGAAGATCTCGACGGTCAATGCGGCAATGAGCATAGGACGCCCGCGCATCGAACCCGAGTGGTCGATGAGCAGGGTGACAACGGTCTCCGGAAAGAGCGATTCGCGTTCCTGCTTGAAAGGGAGGGTTCTGCCGCCGCTGGCCACGAAGGTGGCGAGTCGCGTTCCGTCGAGCAGCCCTTCTTCCAGATCGAAGCGCCATTGGCGTGCCTGGCGTACCATCAGGACCCGCAGCAGGCGTTTGGCCACTCGTGCAACGGTGGATCGGATCGTTCCCATCTCCGCGTCCAGCCTGACACGAAGCCGCGCGAGCTCGACTCTATCGGCCAGCGCCGCCGCGTTCACGACGCGGTCGTGCGCCGTCGTGTAGGCACGGTACCAGGTGCAGGCGCCTCGCGTCCCCGATGGTCCGCCAGGTGCGCTGCCCATGCCAGTGGATTCCGAATCCGTTGTCTCGTCATGGCGCTGCTCTCGTGTCGTGCGTGCCGGTGGAGCCGCGCCGATTCGGCGTTCGGAGCGCTCGACGACCCTGCCAGGGAACACGACGCCAGGAGCGTTTCGGGATGCAGCCGGCATGCGCGACAGATGCGGAGTCGCGGCCATGGCCCATTGCGCCGCCGCCGGGGCGAATCGAGCCTGAGTGTCGCAATCGCCGGCGAGCACCAGGAGGTTCTCGAGCAGGGACGAGGGAAGGGCAGCCCGGACCTGCTCCACGAGAGCGATCTTTGCTGGTGGCGCAGAACGGGCGTTGAACGCGCCGAAAGCGAGCCACCGCATCCCGTCGTTCTCGGTTCCCGGGTGCGAAAGCAGGTTGCTGGCGACCCCGGGGAGCCACCGGACACCGATCGCGTCGAGTCTGGCCTGCTCGAGTGCGTCGAAGACGTGAGACGCCGCTGCTTCGACTGGACGGGACGACGCGTGAGTACGTGGGCAGTGGAACCGGCGCCGGATCGCCATGCGATCGCCCAAAGCGCGCAACGTTCCCAACGTTGCCGCGGACTCCCGCAGCAGCGTCGCGTCCGCATCCGTTGCACCGGCGAGCGCGCGCGTGCAGGCCGCGACCGCCTGCAGCGTGCGTTCAGGAAACGGAAGCATACTGCCTCACGCGCGGGTTCCGGGAGCCGGCCTGTCTTCGGTCAGTTCGTCGCCCATGCAGCGCTGGTAGTACTCGGCCACGAGCGCCCGCTCGTCCTCGTCACATCGGTTCAGGAAGGTGAGTTTGAACGCGAGACCGCGATCCTGGAACAGCGTGGCATTCTGGGCCCAGGTGACGACCGTTCTGGGCGACATCACCGTCGAGAGGTCGCCGTCGGCAAACCCCCGTCGCGTGAGGCTTGCGAGTGCGACCATGGCGCTCACCAGCGAGCGGCCGTCCGGGTGGCGATACTCCGGACACTGCGCCAGCACGACCGCGACTTCCCGGTCGTGCTCCAGATAATTCAGCGTGACCACGATGTTCCAGCGGTCCATCTGGCCTTGATTGAGCGGCTGCGTGCCGTGATACAGCCCGCTCGCGTCGCCAAGTCCCACGGTGTTCGCCGTTGCGAACAGACGGAATGCCGGGTGCGGCTGTATGACGCGGCTCTGGTCGAGCAGCGTCAGCCGCCCTTCGAGCTCGAGCACGCGCTGAATGACGAACAGCACGTCGGCCCGTCCGGCGTCGTACTCGTCGAACACGAGCGCGCACGCACGTTGGAGCGCCCACGTCAGGATGCCCGGCTGAAACTCCGTGACCTGTTTGCCATCCCGAATCGCGATTGTGTCCTTGCCGATCAGGTCCATGCGTGTCACGTGGCCGTCGAGGTTCACCCGGATGCAGGGCCAGTTCAACCGGGCGGCCACCTGTTCCACGTGACTCGACTTGCCGGTCCCGTGACGCCCCTGCACCAGCACACGCCGGTTGTGAAGGAATCCGGCCAGAAGAGCGAGCGTCGTGTCGCGATCGAAGACGTAGTCGGGATCGAGCGGTGGGACGTGCTCGTCCGCCGTCGAAAACGCAGGCACTTCCAGATGCGTGTCGATGCCGAACAACTCGCGAGCCGACAGGACAATGTCCGGCAACTCGTGCGATCCCGGCGTGTGCTCGGTCTGAAACGGAAAGGTTGAGCGCATGTCCATGGGTGGGTCTGATTATCGCAAACCCCCGCAGCAGCCCGCACTGCGCCGAGGCCGAGCATGAGCCCGCCTCGAGAGTCTGCTGTTCGACTCGTCGAGTCGCTCGAGGGCCTACACCGGCTGCCCCCGGATGAGTCGGATCAGCAGGAAGATGACAGCGATGACGAGCAGAATGTGCAGCCATCCACCGAGCATCGTGGTGGTGACCATACCCAACATCCACAGTACGACCAGCAGGATTACGAGAAAGAGAATCATTGCTCGTTCCTCCGCCGTCGAGCTCTGGCGAAAAGGATGCCAGAGGGCTGTGGCGGCGACGCTTACCGGCTCCCCGTCAATATCTGCGTTTGATCTGTCGCATGAGGTCGAACTTTGCCGTGTCCGCGACGGCCATGACCGCCATGACACCCGCCTGGACGGGATCGCTCACCACGAGGTCGGCGGCGTCGGGGACGCTGCCGGCCATGTTCAGCGAGATGACCCGGACGCCGCTGCGTCGAACCTCCTCGACGGCGTCGGTGATGTCGCCACCCATGAGGGATCCGGCCAGCACGAGCAGGTTTACACGCGGCAAGCGGACGACAGCTCGTACGGCATCCGCGAGTTCGCGCTCGCCGACCAGCGGGATCGTGTCCACGGAGATTCGTTCGCCCCGTATGTTGTGGCGGTCGGCCTCGGAGATGGCGCCCATGGCGACGAACCCCACCTGGGCCCCTCCCCCCATGACGATGATGCGCTTGCCGTAGACCTTGGCGGTGGAAGGCGTCTCGACGACCTCCCGCACGCCGTCCACGGCGCGGAGCTCGGTCAGGACGCCGTCGAGCTGCCCGTCTTCGAGCGTGAACTCGAGATAGATGTCGGAGGTCTGTCCGGCTCGAATGTCCACGTGAGTGATGTTGGCGTGGTGGTCGGCCAGCACGCGGGTAAGTCCGAACAGCATGCCCGGACGGTCGAAGACGGTGGCAAGCACTGCGTGAGCGGTCATCGGAGACGGGTGTGTTGGAGGTAAACGGCTCGAATCAACCTTAGCACGTGTGTGCGGCCACGGATCGCACGTGCGACCGAACGGCGCCTCGAGCACATTGCCGGCCCTTCCGGATGTGCTCCAACGTTGAACTGCGGGGATGAAGACTTGGACTACACTCGATTCGTGGACGCGTGACGATGTGCATAGCGGTCCTCGGGGCGCGGAGCGCGCCAGAGAGATACTGGCAACCAGCCGCGGGGCGCGGCGGGGATATCAAGGGCTGGAGCCCCGTGGAGGGACCGCTATGCGAACCCAAACGCGAGTTTCGTACTCGTTGCATCCGACCGCATAGCGGGCCTAGCCGCGCGAAGCGCGGCAAGAGATACTGGCAACCAGCCGCGGGGCGCGGCGGGGATATCAAGGGCTGGAGCCCCGTGGCTGGTCGGAGTGTCGTCGTGCTCCTGGCGTTGCTCGGCGCCGCGGCGGTGGTGTCCGGTCAGCCGCGTGCCGTGTTCTCCGTGTCGTCCGACCTCGTCGTCGCCCATGTCACGGTGACCGAGCGGCGCGGGACCTACGTGTCGGGTCTCACCCAGGATGCCTTCCGGGTCATCGAGGACGGCACGCCGCAGACTGTCAGCTTCTTTGCCGAGCAGGACGCGCCCGTGACGGTGGGACTGCTCGTGGACGACAGCGGGAGCATGTGGCCGCATCGTGAGCGTGTGGTGGCCGCCGTCCGTTCGTTCGCGAACGTCAGCAACCCGCAGGACGAGCTGTTCGCGCTGGCCTTCAACGAGCGCGTGCGCGCTGCGCTCCCGGCGACTTCGCCCTTCACCACCGTGACCGGTGCCCTTCACGAGGCGCTGGCGGCTACGCTGATCACACGTGGCCTCACCGCCTTGCACGAGGCCGTCGTCGCCGGTCTGGACTATGCCGGGCTCGGCACGCGCGGGCGTCGCGCGCTCATCCTGGTGAGCGACGGCGGCGACAATGCCAGCGCCGTGACGGAGGACGAGATGCTGCGCGCCGCGCAGGCGTCGAACGCCGTCATCTACACGGTCGGGCTGGTGGATCGTGCGGCGCGGGATTTCGATGCCAATCCGCGATTGCTGCGACGCCTGGCCGAAGCCACTGGCGGACGGGCGTTCACGCCGAGAGATTCGCGGCGGGTCGGGGATGTGCTGGAATCGATTTCGCGCGACATCCGACACAGTTACACGATCGGCTACGTCTCGAGCAACCCGCGGCGGGATAGCGCGTTTCGGCGTATCGACGTGACCGTCCAGACACCCGAACGACGCAGGTTCGAAGTGAGGACGCGGAGCGGCTATCTCGCGCCGTCCACGCGAGAAGAGGACAGCGGCAATCCCTGATTGCGATTCGCTCACCTGCGGTGAGGGGCGGAGCTTCACTGCTTGACTGCTGTACAATCTCCGCTCACCACACGCCATGACATACGGATCACCAATCACGCTCGACATCGCCAAGAAAGTTGCGGCGCCCGCCCTGGCCGAGGCCAGGGCCCAGCAATGGACCATGGCCGTTGCCATCGTGGACACGGCCGGGGACCTGGTGTACTTCGAGCGCATGGACGGGACACAGGTGGGGAGCGTGCACGTGGCCATGGACAAGGCGCGGTCGGCGGCGCGATTCAAGCGGCCGACCAAGGCCTTTCAGGACGCGCTGGCTGCCGGGGGCGATGGTCTCCGTGTCCTCGCCTTACAGGGGGCCGTGCCGGTCGAAGGGGGAGTGCCGTTAGTCGTGGAGGGACGCATCATCGGCGCCATTGGCGTCTCCGGCGGCACGAGTGAACAGGACGGACAAGTGGCCCAGGCGGGTGTGGCCACACTGCACGAACGATGACGCGACGAGGAGCCAGCCTCGCAGGGCCCGGACCATCGCGAACCGGCAGACGCGGGGCGTGGCGAAGCAATAGCGATTGACGCCTGAATACCGGAACCGATCCAGGTGTGGATTCCGGAACGGGCACGAGGGGTACCGATGAACCGACTGTTCTGCACCGGCGTTGTGGCGCTTCTGGCGCTCGCGTCCCATCCCTCGGCGCAGCTCCTGAACAAGGAGGCGCGCGTCCGGGTGAGCCACTATTACCTCAACGTGTCCAGCGTCGCCGATCACCGGACGTTCTGGGTGGACACGCTTGGTGGCACGCCTGTCAAGGTTGGTGAGGTGGAGGGTGTGCGGTTCGGCGACGTGCTCGTGCTGTTTCGCGTCCAGCCGCCAGCCGGTCCGACGCGCGGCACCACGTTCGACCACATCGGCCTGGCCACGCCGAGCGTGCCGGATCTCACCGCGAAGGTCGTGGCGGCTGGGTACAAGCTGACCGTGGGCCGCGAGATTCCGGGCCAGCCGCCTCGCGAGACGCCCGAGGGAGGAACGTCCGCCGTCTACGGCCGGTTCGAGTACCTGGTGGGGCCGGACGGTGTCAAGGTTGAGCTGGTGACCAACAGCGAGCCCAACGCGCCGCCGATCACACACCATCACGTCCACTTCGTGAATCCGCAGTATGTCGAGATGCGCAACTGGTACGTCAAGGCGCTCGATGCGACCGAGCGGACCGGGCCGAACACGTTCACGGACTTCTTCGCGGGTGCCGACCTTCCGGGCATCGGCTATATGCTCAACTTCTTCCGCTGGGAGTTGAACGAACCGCTCGTGGGGACAGCCGGTCGTGCCGTGGATCATGTCGGTTTCGAGGTGCGAGACCTCTCGGCCTTCGTGAAGGGGCTCGAGAGCAAGGGCATCGCGCTCACGTCGCCGCTCCGCCAGGATCCGCGGCGGAACAACATCTGGGTGGCCACGGTGACCGACCCGTGGGGGACGGTGATCGAGCTCACCGAGGGATTGGAAGGCGCGCTGTAGCCCCGCACGGAGTGCGGGCAGGAGACGGAACGCATCCAGTTGTCGGTCGATCTGCTCGACACGTACAAGACGCGTCCGCCAACTGCGGAGACGAAGAAGAACGACGTTGCGATCGTGACGGCCATTACGGCGAAGTTCTGACGCGATTCACTCGTGTGTTCAACTGCGTTGGCGCCGCGACGCCGGTGCCGGCGGCCCAGTATGCCCGACTGCCAGCACCGGGGTTCGCGATGCCTGAGCGTTCTGCACTGGCGCACGATGCATCATTTATTCACACGCTCCATTAACGCCGGCCCCAGGGTCGCCTAAACCCAGCCAGATCGGCTCCGGACAGCACTCAGAAGGGAAGACGCCGTATATAATCATCGCGCTTCATGGACGGTGTGGTGTGGCTGATGGTGCCGGGTGTCATCGATCCTCCGTGATCTCGGCTGCGGTCGCGGCGGCCATCACGACGCTCACCGGCCGTTGGGGATGGCACGTTGGACGCGGGGAGGGCTGATAGGTGTTGGGGCGGTGGTTCCGGAGCCGCCGCTCGAGCGGTGTCGGGCCGTGCGAGGTGACTAATATGAAGATGCGTTCGCACACGAATCTGCGCCTCGGCAGGTCGGTGCCACTCTGCCTCGCCGTGTTTGCGCTGGTGGTGGCCTTGGGCCGGTCCGATGTTGCGGGACAGGGTCGGGGCGGCGGGGCTCAACCTGCGGGCCCGGCGCGGAGCATGGCGCCCTACGACCTGACGGGAATATGGGTGTCGATCGTGCAGGAGGATTGGCGCTGGCGCATGGTCACGCCGCAACGGGGCGACGTGTCCAGCATCCCCGTCAACGCCGAAGGGCGGAAGGTTGCGGCGAGCTGGGATCTCGCCGCCGACAATGCCAATGGCGACCAGTGCAAGGCGTATGGCGTGGGCGGCATCATGCGGCAACCGGGCCGTGTGCGCGTCTCGTGGGAGGACGATCAGACACTGAAACTGGAGTTCGATGCCGGCACGCAGACGCGGCTCTTCCACTTCGACGCCACACGCCAGCCTCCCGCAGTAGCGACGCTCCAGGGATTTACCGTTGCGCAGTGGGTGGGCCCGGGCGTTGGGCGCGGCCCGGCCACCACGGGGGACGGACGCGTCGATCCCCGTGTCACAGGCGGTGGCAGGGAGACCGGTGTGCCCGGCGGC
>CAZDLW010000011.1:0-45952 GCA_964505975.1 uncultured Bifidobacteriaceae bacterium
GCGGTCCTAGCCGCGCGGAGCGCGGCAAAGAGATACTGGCAACCAGCCGAGGGGCCCTGCGCGGATATCAAGGGGGCAGAGCCGCGGCTGGTTGCCCTCAGCGTCCGCTGAGGTCGCGGTAGACCGCTTCGACGAACATCCCGGTCGTCCACGGACCCGTCGTCGTCCCGTACCGGCCGTCGTATTCGAAGGTCGGCCGCGCCGACTGCACCTGCTCGATGGTCATCCCCCTCTCGATCATGTCCCGAACGCGATCCCCGATGACCGTGATCATGTCGCGGTATTCCACGACATCCGCTTCGTCCATGATTCGCCCGCGCGCCGGAATCACCATCGTCCCACCCTCCTGCCAGTCCTCGGGGATGGCGAGATCGATGATGCGGTTCAGTCCTTCGAGGATGCCGCGGAAGCTGCCGCCTCGCGCCGCATCGACAACGGGATAGGTTTCGAGCGTCAGCACGCCACCGGTGACGACGACGTCGGAGCGGCGGAAGAATACCAGGCTGTCTCCGTCGGTGTGTGCGGCTGGTTGATGGAACACCTGGATGGCCTCGCCATTTGCGAACACCTCTTTGGTATCGCCGGGATATGCGTGCGTGGGCCATGCGCTCACCGGCGTCGGCGACGGCGCATCCGAGGGCGCGCTCATCGCGTACAAGACACCCTCGTGCGCGATGACCAGCGCCCCGGGTCCGGAGCTGTCGACAGGACGGCCGCCCCCGCCGCTGCGGCCCGCCCGCGCGAGGACCTCGTTGCCTCCGACGTGATCGGGATGCGCGTGGGTGTTGAGGATGAAGCGGATGGGGCCGTCCGAGAGCTGACGAATCGCGGTGAGCGCCGCATCCGACGACTCCGCAGATCCCGTGTCCACGAGCAGGACACCGTCGTCACCTACCTGGGCCACGATGTTGCCACCCGCGCCTGCCAGCAGGTACACGTTTCCGCGCACGTGCTCGACGCGCACGCCACCGTTGGTATACGAGAGGGGCGCCACGCGTGGCGGCGTCGGCCCGAGCGGCACCTGGATCTCGTCGACTCCCTCCACGAGTGCCTGCGCGCGTGCTTTGTACTCCGGGTACAGCGTCTGGGAACCGCCCCGCGCCCCTTCGGCGGGAACACCAGTATCCCTGAGGAATTCTTCAATGTGAGCCGTCTCGTGCCGCAAGTAGTGCGGCACGTGTCCCCGGCCGCGGCCGGGCAACTCATCGGCGATTTGCGCCGGCCCGCACGAACCCCATGCATTGGCGTTCGCTGTCGGGCTGAAGACGAAGTTCGTGGTTCGGATCAACGGCTCGGCCAGGAAGACCGGGTCCTTCACGAAGCTCACCACGAGCAGGTTGTCGTCGTACCGCGTGAAGTGCTCGCTCATGGTGGCGAGATCGCTCGTTGGCGAGCCGTTGCGCTGGATGAAGCCCGCCTTGATGTGGGTCGTCGTGACGACCAGCGTATTCCGCTCCCAGCGTCCCGTGGAGAACCCGGCCCACGTGTGCGGGGCGAGATTCGAGGGGTGGGGCCGACCGTCCATCCAGATCGTGCGCGGACGGCCGTAGCTCCCGTGCAGGCTGTAGGCGATGAGCTCACCGGACACAGGATTGACGACCTTCGAGAATCGAATCGTGGCAGGGCCCCGCAGCGCGTACGTCACGACGTGCGGGATGCACTGCCGTTCGTGGATGGACCGCGCCGCTTCGTCCCAACTCTGCGCTTTGCGCCAGCCCGCCTCGTTGAGCGGAAGGCCCGTGTAGTCGCCGAGGCGCATCCCGCCTCGATGCGGCAGATCCTCGTGAAACGTCGAGCCCCATTCTCCCGAGACATCCACCTGCGCAAACGCCGGAGCTCCAGATATTCCTGCACTCAGCATCAACGCGAGAATGCACCGTCGTGTGCGACCGGTCAGCACCACTGACACCTCGCAACGGATCGACCACAGCCGGTCACCACGCGCCGCAGAACGTCCCAAGGAACGAATCATACTGGCCTCTCTGCACACACCCGTGCGCGACCCTCCCCTCTCAGCGACCGGCTGAGCACCGGACTGTCATGCGGCCCGGAACTCGAATTCGTATTCGTTGTCCGGGACCGCATAGCGGTCCTAGCCGACGTCCTAGCCGCGCGAAGCGCGGCAGAAGATACGGCAACCGACCTCCAGGGCGGGGATAGTAGTGCGATTCGACAGTGAAGTCTACCAACCGGGAGCCTGAACGGGTGAGCGCGGCATCGCGGCAAGCGCATCCGAGTATGGTCGAGGTGTTGCCCTGTTCCGGCCCCGTCCAACTGCCGACACAGATTCTGAACAGCCAGCAGGCTCCGGCCTCGCGAGAAAGGCGCGGAAGTGGGTGTTCTCCAGGGTTGTGTGTCGTGTTACTGTTAGAGTGCCTGGGTCTTACGGCGGTCCGGGCACACGACACCAGTACAACAGCGTCGCAGCTACCCGTCCTGAGGATCGGCAAGCTTCGGGCTTCCACTCATCAGGTCGTGATGGGCGTCGCCTCAGTGATCGTGCGCGCTTCGAACGCGAACGGTCTGCCCTACATCAGCGGGAAGGACCTTCATGGCGTCGTTCTCACGGCCGTTTGCGCACACGACAGGGTTTCTGCTCGTACTGCTGCTTGGCAGCGACGCGACCCCGGCGAACACCTACGTGCCCCGTCATAATCGGGACACGGTCCAGGATCTCGTCAACGAGTTGAAAACGCGTCTTTCGATTGTCGAAGACGTCGATGTGGCCATCGTGCCGGAGAACCATCGCATGTTGTCGGTCGAGCCACTGAAAGATCGGCGGCGTGCGTTTCTGCTCTCTCTCGACCAAGCCTTTCTCGATCTTCTGGATCAGCACGAACTCGAGGCGGCAATAGCGCACGAGCTCGGTCACGTCTGGATCTTCACCAACCATCCCTATCTCCAGACCGAGCGCCTGGCAAACCGCATCGCCCTGCGCGTCGTCAGCCGCGGGAGCCTGGTGAACGTGTACGAAAAAATGTGGGAGCGAACGGGTCTGCGAGGGGACCTCGTACGCTTGCTCGGCGACGATGACGGGCTTCCTCCATCACCCGCCACGACTGCCACACATCCCGCAGCCTCCCTCACCGGTGACTGATCGGGGTGAGAGAGGCTGCAGCTGCAGCGTTGCATCGGCCCTTCGTCATTCGAGAACGTTGACCGAGAGGGCCGTCTTGGTGCCCTGATCTTCCTCCCGATAGAGCACGTTGACGCGAGCGCCTTCGCGCGCGGCAAGACCTTGCGTGCCTAGTGCGCCCGTGACCGTCATGGAGTCGGAGAAATGGAACTCGTGCGTGGCATCTGCCGCCGTCACGGTCAGCGTGCCCGCATCCAGATCCACGTTTTCGAGCTCGCCGCTCACGAGTTGCTGTCCTCCGGCCGTCAGTGTTATCGGCTCCGGTGGGGGACCTTCGACCAGCGGCTCCTCTGCCGCCGGCCTGATTGACTCATCGCGTTGATCAGCCTGACATCCAGCCGCCGCTACCGCAACCAGCAGGACGGCCATCAACCAACCTCTCGATCTCATCGTTCACTTCCTCACTCGCGTGGCGCCCTCGGGCGTCACTGCGCTGGCTGCTGCGCCGGCTGGACTTCGATCCGGGTCGCCTTCCTGGCACCCTCTTCTTCCGTGAAGTGCACGGTCACTTTCGCGTTCTGTTCGGTGGCCAGCCCTGCGATACTGTCCTGGGCTCCGGAGACCTCGGTCTCGTCGGTGTACTGAAACTGCATCGGCATGCCATCCTCGCCCCTGACGACCAGCGTCTGGGCGTCGGTATCGACCTGGACGAGCTCACCTTGGATTGATCTCGACTCCTGTGCGGCCACCGATGCGGCACCGGCGAAGACCATCAGCCCGGCTACCGTCAGCGCCAGAATCGCACGTACAGCTGTCTTCCTCATGTTCGCCTTCCCCCTTTGCTTCGTTAGATCCATGAAGAACGCCTCCACGCTGTCTTCATGGTTGACCTCTCCTACGCGCACGAGCAAGGCAAGCCCTGTGCCGATCCCTGAAGATGCGTATTCATTCAAGCAAATAGCGTGTCTGGCAGTTGAGGTTACGGTGAATCCGGGGTACGCCGACCGTTCGGCCGCGTAAGTCTTACGCGCTTGTGTCGCTAACGGCCGAGGCGAGCCACACAGCGCCTCTGCCGGGGCTACAAACACGAGCTCACTCGAAGGCAATTGCGGAGCGTCGAACGTCAATCCGTTACAATCCGCTGCTACTGACGCCAATCGCAGGAAGCCATGCCATGAGTGACGCCGCTCATCTCCCCATCGGTTCCAAATACGTGCTTCACGGACGCCTCGTCACGATGGGGCCGCTCGGTGTCGTCCCCCGTGGGGCGGTGTACGTCGATACCGGCCGAATCGTCGCCGTTCAGCGTACGGTCGATCCTCCACCTGCAGGATTCGAGCAGGCACCGCGGATCAACACGGGCGGCAGCCTGTATCCAGGGCTCATCGAGCTGCACAATCACCTCTCGTACAACGCGATGCCGTTGTGGGACGTGCCGAGGAAGTACACCAACAGCGGTCAGTGGAAGAACCACGACGACTATCGGCGGCTGATCACGAAGCCCTCCCAGGTGCTGGGACGAACGTCGGGCGTCGTGGAGGCCGTCGTGCGCTTCGTGGAGTGCCGGTGCCTGCTCGGCGGCGTCACGACGTCTCAGGGGGTCACGCTCGCGAACGCGTCTGGCATCGTGTCTTTCTACAACGGGTACGTGCGGAACGTCGAGCAGAGATCCGAACCGGATCTGCCACGCGCGGGTACTCGAATTGCGAACCCCGACAGCGGCGGGGCGGGCACCTATCTCGCGACCCTCCAGCGGCACACCTGTTACCTCCAGCATCTCAGCGAGGGCACGGACCAGGCCGCGCGGGGCTGGTTCGAGCGCCTGCGACTCGAGACCGGCGAGTGGGCCATCACCGAAGCGCTCTGCGGCATTCACAGCACGGCGCTCGCGGCCGGGGATTTCGAGATCGTGGCCGCGCGAGGCGGGACCATGGTCTGGTCGCCGCTGAGCAACCTCCTGCTGTATGGGAAGACCGCAGACATCCGAGCTGCACGAGCAGCAGGGGTGTCGATGGGCATCGGCTGCGACTGGGCACCGAGCGGCAGCAAGAATCTGCTGGGCGAGCTCAAGGTGGCCTGGCTCGTCAGCGAGGAATTGGGCGGTGTGTTCACGCCGGAGGAAATCGTCGCGATGGCCACGGCCAACGCCGCGCGGATTCTCAAATGGGACAGCGCGCTCGGCACCATCGAGCCGGGCAAGCGTGCGGACGTGATTTGCCTGGACGGTCAGCAGGGCGACGACTTCCTGAGGCTCATTCGGGCTCGTGAGACGTCAATCACTCTCGTGATTATCGACGGCGTTCCGCGCGCCGGGCAGTCCAGACTGATGGGAGCGTTCGGGGTCGGTACCGAGGACATCAAGGTCGGGCGCTCCACACGCGTCTTGAACCTGGCTCAAGAGAGTGCCCATCCGCTCGTCCGGGGACTCTCGTTGACCGAAGCGACGCAAAGACTCGCTGCCGCCATGCGAGATCTGCCTGCGCTGGCCGCGCAACTGGACGCTGCGCAGGCGAGCGGCCTCTTCTCCGGGAGTCTGGACGCACAGGGCACTGCATGGCGCCTGGTTCCCGATTTCGAAGAGGACGATCGAATTCTGGAGCAAGCGCTGGGGCTCGGGTCCGTGCCGCTGGCCGATCAGGTACAGCCTCTCGAACTGGACGGCGTCACGGTCGCGGACGATGCCCGGTTCCTGCGCCGGCTCGTAGCTGCGCGCAACCTGCCGGAATACGTCAAGAAAGGTCTCCCCCCGTTGTACGGGCTGACGATCCCGGTGCCCGAGAGCGCGGGATTCCTGCTCACGGCGCCAGAGCCGCTGCCGCCGCAGGTGCTCGCGACGCAGTCACTCGAGGATGTCGTTCGCGTATCGGGAGAGCTCGGTCTCGAGGATCGCAAGACAATCGTGGAACAGGCGTTGCTGCTGCTCGAGGAGCACTACGTTCACCTTCCGCTCAAACGCGCGATGCACGCGGTGGATCCCGTCCAGCGCCTGCGGTTGCTTCGACATCGGCTCGAAGATGCCCGCGAGGAGGACCTCGGTCCCGAGATCGAGTTCCATGACGAGATGACGCGCATCTTCAACTCGCTGCGTGACCTGCACACGGCCTACCGGCTGCCCATCCCTTTCAAGGAGAAGACGGCGTGGCTGCCGTTCCTGATCGAGGAGGTCGATGAGCACGGCGAGCGCACGTACCTGGTCACCAAGGTCGTGGCGCAGGCCGGCCCGGATTCCTTCGTGCCCGGGGTCGAGGTGCTGCACTGGAATGGCACACCCATCCATCGGGTCGTCGAGCAGAACGCCTACCGGCAGGCAGGCGGCAACGCCGCGGCGCGCCACGCACGAGGCCTCAACACGCTGACGATTCGTCCCCTCGTTCGCGGGCTGCCGCCCTCCGAAGAATGGGTGACCCTTCGTTACAAAGGGCTCGATGGCGTCGTTCATGAATGGACACAGGAGTGGCTGGTCTTCGAGCCGGGCCGCAGTCGAGCCAGCCTCGATCCCGAATCTCTGCTCGCCGAAACCACGGCCCTGGGTCTGGACGCACAAACCGACGATGTGCAGGAAGCGAGGAAGGTGCTGTTTGCCGGAACGGTGCTGCTCGAGGAGATGCGGGGCGCCACGGCAGGTCCCCAGGCCATTCCCAATGGCCTGGCCACGTTTCTGCCGACCGTCTTCCGGGCACACGACGTCAACACTGACACCGGCACGTTCGGCTACGTGCGAATCTTCACGTTCAACGTCCGGGACGCGCGGGAGTTCGTGGACGAGTTCGTCAGGCTGGTGGAGCAACTGCCCCAGCACGGGCTCATCATCGACGTGCGCGGAAACGCCGGAGGCCTGATCCACGCGGCGGAGCGCCTGCTGCAGGTGCTCACACCACGACGAATCGAGCCGCAACGCGCGCAGTTCATCAACACTCCGCTGAATCTGCAGCTGTGCAGGAACTGGCGCGTCCCGGCGGATCGATTCCCGGACTTCAGTCTCGGTGCGTGGGTGGAGTCGATGGCGCAGGCAGTAGAGACCGGGTCGATTTTCTCGCTCGGATTTCCCCTCACACAGGAAGAGACGGCCAACGACCTCGGGCAGAAGTACTGGGGACCGAAGGTCCTCATCACGGACGCGATCTGCTACAGCGCGACCGATATGTTTGCTGCCGCATTCCAGGATCACGGCATCGGGTCCATCCTCGGCGTCGATCACAACACCGGCGCGGGCGGAGCCAATGTCTGGTCCCACCGTCTGCTGCTGGAGCTCATGCGAACGGGCACCGGAGGCTCCGGCGCGCCGTACGTCCCGCTGCCGCACGGCGCGGATCTCAGGGTCGCGATCCGCCGCGTACTGCGCGTGGGCCCGCAGGCAGGCAACCTCGTCGAGGATCTGGGAATCGTGCCGGACCGCGTGCACGCCATGACGAAGAACGACGTGCTGCACGGGAACGTGGACCTCATCGCCGGGGCCGCACGGATGCTGGCCTCGATGCCCGAGTACTCCGTGAAGGTTGCAGCCGGCGCAGATATGGTCCGTTCACGCCTGGACGTCGAGACACGCAACATCGACTGGATCACCGTTCGTGTGGACGGGCGGCCGCGCCGGTCCTACGACGTGCGAGACGGTGTGACGGCGATCGACGTCCGCGAGATTGCCGGCATTGGAAGCGGCGCGGTCCTCCATCTGGAGATTCACGGCTTTCGTGGCGACGAACTGGTGGCGGCGACGCGATCGGAGCTCGCCACGCCCCTGCACCTCCGAGGAGGTGTCTCCCCGGTGTAGCCCGGATAACCGCGGAACACTCGCTGCGCCGCACGTTTCGCGCCTCACCGCTCGGCCTGCTCCGGCGGGGTGCTCGCGCCACGGAGGACACCTGCAGCCTCTCCGAGCGCGATGTCTGGACAGGCGTCCAGCAGGTGAACACCCCCACAGATCAAGGCACGGGGGACGTCCAGACGATCCGCTGGTTGCCGTCGCGCGTGCTGCTGCCACCACTCCCACCGTGCCAGTCCGGGAGTCCGAACGGGAGATCGAACCGCGGCACCGGTGCGACGTCCCTCTCTTCGAATGCCGACCCGTAGGGTGATGTATCCACGGTCCCGTCGGGATCCGGCGTGATGGCGGCCGCCATGCCGTCCAGATGGCTGCTCCAGTTTCGCAGGACGAGTCGCTCGTCGGCGGCGGGGTGCATGAGGAAGAACGCCGGCAACCCCTGCGCGCCAGGCCACTGCTCCACCGCATGCCTCGGCGCCGCCCCGAACGCGATGATGGCCTGGAGAGCGTTGTCGGCGCGCAGACGATCGAGGCACGTGTTCCGGTACTCGAGGATGGACGGCTCGAGCGAGATGCGCCGCAGCTGCGCGTCGAACTGACCGAACACCGGGAAGAGAAAGGTGTTGGTGATGGCGTAGGAGCGCGTGATGCCGATCCTGGCCAGGAGTCCCTGCACCCGTTGTCCCGACAGGCCCACGAAGGCCCGATGTGCAAGCAGCTCGTTCGTGGATGGGTCCTGACCCATCACGAGAACGCGTGCCGTGCCGTCGAGCCGGCCGCGATAGTAGACGGGGCCAAACTGAACCCGGAACCGCCGTTTCGGATGTGTGACGTAGTAATCGACCGGCGCGAGCGCGAAGAGGTCGAGCCATGGAAGGGGCGGTCCGGGATCGAACGGCGGCCGGCCCGCAGCCGCAAGCAGTGCCTGCGCCGCCCGGACGTGCCTGGACTCGGCAAGCTGCGCAACGGTCCGGATGCCGATCTGCCCGAGCGCCGCAGCGCCATTGGCTGAGATTCCGCGGAGAGCGGACGGAGGAGCACTCAAGATCTCCGTCAGCGCCTTTCCTCGATAGGCCGCAATCAGCAGGGATGTGTACGAGGACCTCATGGCACAGTCTTGTACCACTTTTCAGCGACGTACACAGCCGCAGTCGAAGAGCAAGAGGAGGCGCCGCCTCACTGGACCGCTGTACGGCTCCAAACGAGAATTCTGTACTCGCTGTGGCGAGTTGGCGTTGGCCGTGCAGCGGTCCAGCGGCGCGCGGAGCGCGCCAAGCCAGCACTGCCGACCAGCCAAGGGCTGGCGCCAACGGGATATCAAGGGCGACAGCCCTTGGCTGGTTGTGTACCGGTCTTCGTTCCGATGACAATTGTTCTTGCAGACAACGCCGCAGGACCGAAAGCCGGCGCATGGCAAGGCGCCCGAGGAGAGGTTCGATCTCGACCTGTTCGCGCGCTGGCGGGCGTCAACGCGCTGGAGAGTTGCTGCCGTGTCGATTCGAGGCGTCGCCTCGCGCACGTCCCCCCAAGGCGGTTGTATGGTCTCAGAGGTCTCCGGCGTCCGTTTCTCGTGGCTCGTGTCCTGGCTCGTGATGGTGTCCCTGGCCGCTGGAGGATGCCGTACGGATGCCGGCATCATCTCGACGCAGAACCACGACGAAGCTCCAATACCGATTGAGGCGGCGCGCGCCATTGAACAGCCGCTCTCTCGATTCCTGACCGTCACCGGCACGTTGACGCCACAGGAACAGGCTGACGTAGCGGCGGAGATCGCCGGCCGTATCGTGGCGACGCCAGTGGAGCGCGGCACGCGCGTTGCCGAGGGCGACGCGCTCGTGCGGATCGCCGTCAGCGAAGTCGAAGCGCAAGCCAGGGAAGCCGAGGCGAACGCGGCCCAGATTCAGGCGAGGCTTGGACAACCCCAGGGCGAGGAGCTCGATCCGGATCGGGTGCCGGAGGTAGCGAGCGCGCGCGCGACCCGCGATCTGACGCGGGCGGAGCTCGACCGGGCTCGCATGTTGTTCGAACGCCAGCTGCTGTCACGGGCGGAACTCGATCAACGCCTGGCCCAGGCCGAGAGCGCGCAGCGGCAGTACGAGGCGGCACGCAACGCGGCGGAACAACAGCGCCAGGCGCTCGCCGCGGCGCTGGCCCGCGTCACGCTGGCGCAAAAGGCCCTGGACGACACGACCGTGCGCGCGCCGTTTTCAGGCGTTGTCGCGTCGCGCCTGGTGTCGGTCGGCGATTACGTCATGCGCGGCACCAAGGTGGCCACGGTGATGAGCGTGCATCCGCTCAGAGTCGAGTTGACCGTTCCAGCCCAGTTCATCGCCGCAGTGGACGTGGGCCGGACGGTCTCGCTCGGCGTGGATGCGTATCCGGGCGAGACCTTCGTGGGTCGCATCCGGTACATCGCTCCCGGCGTCCAGCCCGAGTCGCGAGCGCTCGTTGTCGAGGCCGTCGTTCCCAACCCCGATGGCCGGCTGAAGCCCGGACTCTTCGTCACCGCGCGTATCGAACAGTCGCCCTCGTCACCGGGCGTGCTGGTCCCGGTGGAGGCCGTGCAGACCATGGCCGGTACGTCGCGTCTGTTCGTCGTCGAGGAGGATCGGGTCGAGGAGCGCATCATTACCGTCGGCCAATCGGTGGGTCCACTCATTGAAGCCACGAGCGGTGTTCGACCGGGCGAGGTGATTGCCGTGCGCAACCTGACCGGGCTCTCCGATGGGACGCGTGTCGTCGTGACACCATAGCGCAGACAAGGGTTCCTCCATGCAGGCTCTCGCCGCCTTGTGCGTCCGCCGGCCGGTCTTCGCGTCGGTGCTGATTCTCTCCCTCGTGACCGTCGGCACCTTCGCCTTTGCCCAGCTCGGCGTGGACCAGATGCCGAACGTGGACATTCCGACGATCACGGTGACGACGCGCCTGCCCGGCGCGGCACCGGAGCAGGTGGAAAGCGAGATCACCGACAAGATCGAAGAAGCCGTCAACACGATCAGCGGCATCGACCAGCTCAGCTCGAACTCCGCGGAAGGCATTTCACAGGTCGTGGTCACGTTTCTGCTCGACAAAGACGGAGACGTGGCGGCGCAGGAGGTTCGCGATCGCGTGAACCGCATCCTGCCGCTGCTGCCGCGCACCATTACGCAACCCACCATCGAGAAGCAGGATCCGGACGCGCAACCGATCCTCACGATGGCCCTGACCGCCAACCGGCCGATCCGCGAGATCACGGAGTACGCCGACAAAGTGCTGCGCCGGGGGTTGGAGAGCACCGACGGCGTCGGGCAGGTGCTGGTCCTCGGAGGCCGCAAGCGCCAGATCAACATCTGGCTGGACGGCGAACGCCTGCGCGCCCACAACCTGACCGTGAACGACGTGTCTCGCGCCCTGCAGAGCCAGAACGTGGACATTCCGGGTGGGCAGATGGAGCGGGGCACCCTCAGCATCACGATGCGCACGCGCGGCAGGGTGGACTCGCCCGATCAATTCGGCGACATCGTCGTGCGCGAGGTGGCCGGCCATCCGATCCGCTTGCGGGACGTTGCCCGGGTCGAGGACGGCATGGCGGAAGCGCAGACGATGGCCAGCGTCAACGGCGAGCCGACGGTGCTGCTGCAGATCCGCAAGCAGTCCGGCACGAATACCGTCCAGGTGGCTCGCAACATCCTCGAACGGGTCGAGGAACTGACGCCGACGCTGCCTGCTGGATTCGCGCTTCGCACGGTGCGCAATCAGGCCGAGTTCATTCAGGCGTCCATCAACAGCCTGCAGGAGCACCTCATGGTCGGGTCGCTCCTGGCCTCGCTCGTCGTGCTGCTGTTCCTCGGCAACCTGCGGTCGACGATCATCGCCGCCATCTCCATCCCGACCTCGATCATCGCCACCTTCGCCCTGCTGTGGTACACGGGCTTCACCCTCAACATGCTCACGATGCTCGCCCTGACGCTTTCGGTCGGCATCGTGATCGACGACGCCATCGTCGTGCTCGAGAACATCTACCGGTTCATCGAGGAGAAGGGCATGCCGCCGATGCAGGCGGCAGTCGAAGGCACCAGGGAGATTGGCCTGGCCGTCATGGCGACGACGCTCTCCCTCGTGGCGATCTTCGTGCCGGTGGCGTTCATGAGCGGCATGGTCGGCCGTTTCATGAAGAGCTTCGGCTTGACGATGGCGTTCGCCGTGATGGTGTCGCTGCTCGTGGCCTTCACGCTGACGCCCATGATGAGCGCCCGATGGCTGAAGGTGAAGCCACGGACCGGGGACGGCGACCGCCGCGTGCACGGCTCGAAGCAGTCGGTGGTGTTCCAACCCATCGATCGCGCGTATACGTGGCTGCTCGAATGGTCCATGGCGCGCCGGACGGTGGTCGTGGTAGCCGCAGTACTGGTGCTCCTCTCCAGCGTGCCGCTCTTCCGCATGGTCAACGTGAACTTTACGCCACAGGACGACACCTCCGAGCTCGAGATCGGCCTGCGCGCCCCTGAGGGCACGAGTCTCGACGCCACCAACGTGCTCGCCAATCGCGTGGCGGCCGCAGTGAGGCGCATTCCCGAAGTGGATTACACGATGGTGACCGTGGCGGGCGACGGCGCCGGCACACGCAATGCCGCGTCGCTCTTTGTGAAGCTGCGACCGCTGGGATCGCGCAACCGTAACGTGTTCGCTGTGGTCGAGGAGGTCCGTGAGACGGTGCTGCCCCGCACCGCCCCGTCCGACGTCCGGACGTCGGTCGTGGCCACCGGTGGCATCGGCGGTGGTCGAGCCGGCGGGGCCGGCGGCGGCGACATCCAGTTCGTCATGCAGGGCCCCAGCCTGACCCAGTTGCAGACACAGAGCGAGCGGCTCGTAGCGCTGACACGCGAGATTCCGGGCCTCGTCGACGTGGATACCAATCTGAACACGGGCAAGCCGGAGGTCTCGGTGCGGGTGGATCGACCGAGGGCGGCGGATCTCGGAGTACAGGTATCCGAGGTCGCCGAAGCGCTGCGGCTGCTGATCGGCGGCGACCAGGTCACGACGTACAACGAGAGCGGCGAACAGTACGAGGTCCACGTCCGGGCGGACGCGCGCGACCGGACGTCGGAGGAGGCCATCGCGCTGCTCCCGGTGCCCTCCTCGCGGCTCGGCAGCGTCACGTTGAACAACGTGGCCAGCTTCGCGCCCGAATCGGCCCCCACGGAGATTCGGCGATTGAACCGGCAGCGCCAGGTCACGGTGAGCGCCAACATACGGCCCGGGACGTCACAGGCGGGTGCCCAGAATCAGATACTCCAGGCGTCCAGCCAACTCGACCTGGGTCCCGAGTACCGCCTCGGCTTTTCCGGCCGATCCCGCGAGCTCAACCGAACGGCGAGCGCGTTCCTCACCGCGCTCGCCCTGTCGCTCATCTTCATGTACCTGGTGCTGGCCGCCCAGTTCGAGTCGTGGCTGCACCCGGTGACGATCCTGCTGTCGCTGCCGCTGACGCTGCCCTTCGCGCTGCTCTCGCTGCTCATTTTCGGGCAGTCCTTGAACATCTTCTCGGCGCTGGGCATGCTCGTGCTCTTCGGCGTCGTGAAGAAGAACTCGATTCTGCAGATCGATCATGCCAATCAACTGCGCGATGCGGGGATGAGCACGCACGACGCGGTCGTGCGTGCCAGCCGCGACCGCCTGCGGCCCATCCTCATGACCACGCTCGCGTTCGTCGCCGGCATGATTCCGCTGGTCCTGACCCGGGGACCGGGCTCTGCGACCAACCACGCCATCGGGTTCGTCATCATTGGCGGGCAGACGCTGGTTCTCCTGCTCACGTTGATCGTGACACCGGTGGCCTACTCGCTGTTCGACGAGGTGGGCCGCAAGCGGCTGTTCTCCCGAACGTTTGCTCGACTGGCCTCCCGTCGTGCCGCCGTCGAACCAATCGCGCCCCTCTGAGTCAGTACGGGCGCCCATGGCCGTCGCCAGCCGTGGGCTCGCCTCCACGATCGTCCCGCCGGTCGATGCACCTGCGCGCCAGCCGCGGCGGCTGTGGGGGGTGTTGCTCTACACGGCACTCTGCTTGATTTGGGGGTCGACGTGGCTCGTGATCAAGATCGGGTACGGCGGGCTCGGCCCGTTCAACGTCGCCGCCGTTCGCTTCTTCCTGGCCAGCGCAGTGCTGGTGGCGCTCCTGCCACTTTTCCGCGCACGCTGGCCGGTTGGTCGATCCGAATGGCTGCTCGTCGCATGGATCGGCGTCCTGATGTTCGCTGCCGACTACGGGCTCATCTACTGGGCCGAACAGTTCCTCGACAGCGGCTTGACGGCGGTGCTCTTCGCCGTGTTGCCGCTCGTGACCATCGTCTTCGCGCACTTCTACATCCCCGGGGATCGGATCACGATTCGCAAGCTCGGGGGTGCGCTGCTGGCGTTTGCCGGTCTGGCGGCGCTCTTCGGCGACCGCCTGCAACTGGAGGCGGCCAACCTCTGGCCGATGCTGGCCGTGATCCTGAGCACCGTCTGCGCCGCGATGGCTGGCGTCGCCGCCAAGCGTCATGGCGCGGCCATACCGCCGGCCACGATCAACGCGCCGGCCATGCTGATCGGCGCGGTGGTCCTGCTGCTGGTGTCGCTGGCGTCGGGAGAAGGGTTCGGTCTTCCGCGCGACGTTCAGACCTGGGGTGCGGTGATCTATCTCGCTATTCCCGGAAGCGTGGTGACCTTCCTCGTCTACTTCTGGCTGCTCAAGACGTGGAGCGTCACGAGCCTGAGCTTTATCAGCGTGTTCACTCCTGCCATCGCCCTGCTGCTCGGGTTCATCGTGCTGGACGAGCGCCCAACCACGGCGACCGCAATTGGCGCTGCCCTCATCCTCACCGGAGTGACGTTGTCGCTCACACGATCGCGGTCGTGATGAGCTCTCCAGCCGTCCTGACTGCGTCGATTTCGACGAGATGAGTCATGCATTCTTGGCGCGAGAGGTCGTGCTCTCCCTGATGCTGCTCGCTGCCCATTGGGATTGCCCTTCGAAGGCCGAGGCATTCACGCAGAGCGCAAGAATCAAGACCTGACCCCCGGCATTGACGCGGAACTGCCGCCCGGACCATCATCGGCACGGCGCGGCCCGGCAGCGGCACGCCGCCTGGACTTGCCTGCGTGCGACACCCTTCGGTGAACACAACTGGCAGACAGGCGCGCGTGTCGAGACGCACGTCCGCCACGCCTACACCTCGCTGTGCAGCAACGCGGAGGTTGACATGAATCGAGCAGGTCTTGCCTTTCTGGCGTCGGTGCTGGTGCTCAGCGTCGAATCGTCACCATTGGCGCATCACTCGTTTGCCGCACATTACGACATGACGAAGCCCGTCACCGTCGAAGGAACCATCGTCCAGGTGCGGCTGACGAACCCGCATTCCTGGTTCTTTCTCGATGTGAAGGAGACCGACGGCACCACCATGCGTTGGGCGTTCGAAGCCGGTACGCCGAGCGGCATGATTCGCAACGGATACAAGGCGAGTGAGCTGGGGCCGGGAACGCTCGTGACGATCAGAGGCTTTCACTCGAGGGATCACTCGCAGCCTGTGGGGATGCTGCAGCAGCTCACCACCGCCGACGGCAGGACGTATGGCATGTTCGGACCCCAGGAGGGTCCGGGTGCCCGCTGAACCGTCCCTCCGTTTCCAAAGGAACTCACTGAGTTCCGGCATGGTCGCGCGAGCACGACCGGATCGCAGGAGGTGGTCACATGACGCGCATCTCGATTGGATCGACAATCGTCACAGTAGCGTTGACGTCTGTCTTCTTCGCGCGGGACGGCGTTCGTGCGCAGCAGCCCGCGGCGGCCACTCCGGCCCCTGCGTCCACCGCCGAACCGGCGCCGCGAATGCCCGACGGGCGGCCCGATCTCTCGGGTGTCTGGTGGACCGGCGGCGATGTCGGAGGACGAGGCTTCGCTGGGGGACGAGGGCGAGGCGGCGGACGAGGCGCACCGGGCGGTCCCCAACCGGTGACCTTCACCAGCCTCTACACGCCGGCCGCCGCCGAGGCCGCCAGCAAGCTCGACGATGACGACGACCCGACGCTCCGGTGCATTCCAACAGCCTTCGGTACGTTGAATGTCAGTCTCTTCGATGTAGGAGCCGTCGGGCAGATAGTCGCGACGCCCGCATTCGTCGTCATGCTGACCGAGACGTTCCACGGATATCGCATCGTCCCTACCGACGGGAGACCACATCGAGAAGAGGTGCCACCCTCATATCGAGGCGACTCGGTCGGCCGCTGGGACGGCGATGTCTTCGTGGTCGAGACGAAAAACTTCACCGACGACACCTGGATCTGGGCCGAAGGCAGAGCCTCACCGCACTCCGATGAGCTGCGCATCGTGGAACGTTACCGCCGCGTCGACAAGAATACGCTCGAGATCGAAGCCACCATCCATGACCCCAAGATGCTGACGGCCCCGTGGACCGTTCCACGGCAGACACTGGTGCACGCACCATTCGATCAGATCATGCCGCTCATCTGTTTGGGTTTGTAGCAGAGCCCCACTGGACCGGGTGTAACTCTCATCCTGATCATGGAAACCGATTTCGCCAGTCAGCCGCGCCTGGGCCGGCGCCATTCGAGAGGCGCGACTGTCGGCGTCGTGACACCCGTGAGGGGTAAACCGGGCCCGAAACGTGATTGCCGCGCAGCTCACGGAGCTGCGCGGGTCGCCGAAACCATGTGGAGGGCGCGGTTTTCCACGACGTCCGACCGGAGCGCCGGGTCGAATGGCGCCGGCCCAGACGCGGATCTGCAGTCGAAATCGTCTTCTCTGCTCACAATGAGATCCACAACCTCTGGACCTATGGGGGCCCGAACGCGAATTTCGTACTCATTGCCTCTGACCGCATCGCGGTCCTCGCCGCGCGAAGCGCGGCAACCCGGCCCCCACGGCGCACGCGTGCGCCGTGGGGTGGAAGTGGTACTGGCAACCAGCCGCGGGGCTCGGCGTGGAGATCAAGGGGCGGGCCCCCGTGGCTCGTTTGACGTAGAATGGCGACGGTTGCCGGCGGTTCAATGCCGCCGGCCTCGAGAGGAGCCGACCTCATGAGCAGCCGTACTCGCGTCCTCACCGGCATTTCGTTGACTCTTGGAGTGGCGCTCGTCGTGGCCGTACCCATATTGGCCCAACAGGGCCGTTCGTCTACATCCACCGTGACATCACTGTACGACCTCAAACCAAACACCCTCATGGGAGACGCGGGCGACCTCGGCGCCTTCCGCGGCCAGGTCACGCTCGTGGTCAACGTCGCGAGCAAGTGCGGGTTCACTCCGCAGTACGAAGGACTCGAAGCGCTCCATCGCGAACTGAAGGACAAGGGCTTTTCGGTGCTCGGCTTCCCGAGCAACGATTTCGGCGGTCAGGAGCCGGGCTCGGCTCAGGAGATTGCCGACTTCTGCCGGCTCACCTATGACGTGACGTTCCCGATGTTCGAGAAGACGGTGACACGCCAGGGTCCAGAGCAGTCGGCTGTCTACGCCTATCTCGGCCAATCAGGCGATCTGCCCGCCTGGAACTTCGGTAAATACGTGATCGGCCGCGATGGCAAGGTCGTGGCGTATTTCCCGAGCAATGTCACCCCCGACTCGGTCGAACTCCGCGCGGCGATCGCCAGGGCCTTCACGGCACGCTGAGGATTGGGACTGACGCCGGGCAAGCCTAATTGTTTTCTTTCTGCCAGCGAGAGTGGTTGGACGCATGAAGAGAAACGACATCACACGTACATGTAGTTCGATGCGGATGGCATTCGTTGCCGGCATCGTCTCGATGAGCCTGTTGCTGCCCGCGTTGCTCAGCGGGCAGGGCCGCGGTCAGGGCGGGCCCGGAGGAGCTGCCGGCGGCAGGGGACTTGGGCCAGGCGCCGCAACCGCGCCGCTGCCGGCACAGCCGACAGCGGTCCCGCTGCCGACGTTGACCGAGATCACGGGGCCGGATCCGATGTTCGACTCCGCTCCATCCCAGGCACCTGGACACGGTCCGGACCACTTCCGGTACGAGACCAGGGAGTACTGGGTGTCCGGCACCGCCAACGGGGAACCGTACCGCACGCGGATGGTCGTGCGCAGACCCGGCAGCGACAGGCCGTTCAGCGGGCTGGTGCTCATGGAGGCCATGCACCCGAGTGGTGCGGCCCACATGTTCGAGTCCACCGCCATCTACACGATGACCTCAGGCCATGCGGCCGTCGAGGTGGTTGTCCATCCCCAGGCCGTTGCGCAGTTCACGACCCTCAACGAAGCCCGGTACACCGGCTTCCAGCTCACCGCGCCGCAGGCAAACGAGATCCTGGCGCAGACTGGTGCGCTCGTCCGGGCCGCGGCCGGGCCGCTTGCCGGCCAGACGGTCCGCCGCATCGTGCTCGGCGGTACGTCCGCGTCGGCGGCGACGCTCGTCAACTACCTGCCGGCGCACATGGTGTACCGCACCCCGGCGATGCGGGACATCTACGACGGCTTCCTCCCGAACGCCCGGGCCGACGTGGAGCCGCGCGTGAACGTGCCCATGATCTTCGTGCCTACGATGAACGAGATCAGAGGCATCAACATCACCCGGCGTCAGGACGGCGACGATGGCGACAACAAGTTCCGGGTGTACGAGTTCCCGGGTATGGTGCACATCGACACGCGAGACAACATCCGTCTGCAGCCGAATCCGTGCCGCCTCCCGCTCAACCGCTTCCCGTTACAGGCGTATCTGTCCGTCGCGTTGCATCACTTGTTCGAGTGGGCCGACAAGGGCACCGTTCCGCCGCGGGCGGATCGGATCTGGGTGACGCGCGTGGCCGACACGATGATTGCCGTGGACGAACATGGCAACGCGCGCGGCGGTATCCGCAATCCCTACGTGGATGTGCCGGTGGCCCGGTACGTCGCCGTCAACACGCCAGCCGATCCGCCGGTTCCCAACGCAAGCCGGTTGTTCATTCCAGCTCTCTGCGGGCTCGGGGGCTACGAAGAGGCGTTCTCGGCAGAGAAACTGCGGCAGTTGTACGGGTCGAGGCACAACTACGTGAACCAGGTTCAGCAGCGCCTCACCGAGCTCGAGCGCGCGGGGTGGTCGCTCCCGGTCTACCGCGAGATGATTCTGGCGGACGCCAATGCCGTGAACTTCTGACGCGTTCGCACTGAACCAGCGAGGCTGCGCCTCGGCCCCGCGAGCATGTCCGCCGCGGTTCCGCCTCGCTGGTAGCAACTATCTCCTGATCCCGCTTCGCGGGCCGGGCCCGCTAATTAGTAGCACTAGCCACACCTTCCAGCAGTCTGGCGCCGCGACGGTTTCGCCGAACGTGACGCTCGCACAACGCGTGACGTCATTTCGTCAGCGCCTCGCGACGCCTTTCGGACCCGATCCGAGACAACGCCGTGCATGTCAACCAGATGCGGCTCTCTACAGCCACGGGGCACCCGGTATTCATCTTGCGCGTGGGGAAGTGTCGGCCGAAGACCGTCGGCGTGAGAGCATCCGGGGTGCAAGCGCTTGCCCGCCGCAGCCTCGGCGAGGGCGGGTTGCACCCCGCGACTCCTCATCTCTTGGTAGGCGTCTGATCGAATTAGGTTAGGTGGCCCGCGGAGCTATGGTCGCCTGCGGCTGTCCCTGGTCGGTCCACATCAGAAGTCGACGCGGCGCATGACGAAACGCGGCAGCCACCGTACGAGCAGCATCACCAGCCTCCAGGTACCAGGGACGTACACAACCGGTGTCCCCCTCTCGAGGGCTGTGACCACGCGCGCGGCCGCACGTTCCGGATCACCGGCAAACGGTGGTTCCCGCATACCCTGCGTCATGGCGGTCCTGATGAACCCCGGCTTGACGCAGACCACGCGCAGACCTGCGGCGCGGAACCTGTGGTCGAGACCCTCGAGGTACCTGGTCAGGCCGGCTTTCGCAGCCCCGTAGAGCACCACGGGCTTGCGGCCGCGCTCGCCGGCAACGGAACTGAACACACAGAGCGTTCCGCCGCCCCTCTCCAGCATGTGCCGCCGCACGTCTTCGCAGAACAACACCGTGTGCGTGAAATCCACGTTCAGCAACCTGTGCGTGAGCGCGGCGTCGGCCTCCAGGAGGTCCTGCGTCGCGAACAGCCCGGCGGTCACGACAACGGCGTTGACAGATCCAAGGGCCGACGCGGCAGCGTCGAGCGCACCGGCGAACGTCTCGGGCCGCTCGAGATCGCAACGCGCGACACCGACACGACTGGTGGATCCCCCGCGAACTTCGAGATCGCGGGCGCTCCGCTCGAGATCCGCAAGGTCGCGGCCCAGCAGGAAGACCTGATGCCCGCGCTCCACGAGCAGCCGGGCCAGCGCGCGGCCCATTCCCTTCGTGCCACCGAGCAGCGCTGCGTTCATGGTCTTCCGACGGTTGTCATGGTGTGAGGAGATGATATCGCCCGTCACCAGCCGAAGAGCCGGACCGACAGCGCGCTGCGGATGCGGCCGTCCGGATCCCACGCCCGTCGAACCTGGAGGAACTCCTCGATGCGCGGCTCCATGCGCCGGAAATGGGCCGGGCGCGTCAGGGCGTCCTTGGCCAGATAGCTGCGACCGCCGTCGGCGATGACCTGTTCGTTGAGCGCGTCGACCAGCATCTGTGTCCCGTCGCGCATCGGCAGATCGAGCGCAATCGAGATACCGGGCCTCGGGAACGAGAGCAGCCCCTCACCCTGCTCGCCGCAATCCTTGAGGACGCACAGAAACGGCGTCCCGCCGCGACCAAACAGCCCCTCCAGCACCCGGCGGACCGCTGCACGTCCAGCCTCACGCGGTAACACACATTGGTACTGTATGAATCCCCTCGAGCCGTACAGCCGGTTCCAGTTCGCAAGAACGTCGAGCGGATAGAGAAAACGCTGTGGATCAACGACCCGGCGGCGTACACGGGAGGTCTGTATCGAATAGATCAGCGCGTTCATGAGGCGCACGGCGCCGCTTGCAAGTACAGGCAGGCCGGCAAACGGCACCGTGACGGGCGCTCGCAAATGCGGAAACGACCCCGGCGCCTCATGAGGCTCCGCCCATCTTCCCCGGTAAAGGATGCCGCGTCCCATTCCAGGCGCGCGCGCCAGGCAGTCCACCCATGCCGCCGTCATGGGCCAGTCCGTTCCGGCCGCGTCGAGCGCGTCGAGCAACTGTTCCAGATCCTGCATCCGCTCGCGCTCTTCGACGATCCACGGAGAGGGGACACGCGCGAGCGTCAACGTCACCTCCAGGATGTGCCCTGTCAGTCCCATGCCGCCGAGCGTGGCGCGAAAGAGGTCCGGATGCTCCGTGCGCGAGCAGGCCACGACCTCGCCAGAACCCACGCGCAGCACCAACGACTGCACGTGATTCCCAATCGTCCCTTCGCGGTGATGGTTCTTTCCGTGCACGTCGCTGGCGACCATCCCGCCAAGCGTGACGAACCGCGTTCCAGGAGAGACGGGCGTGAAGTACCCCCGGGGCAGGAAGACCCGATAGATCTGTTCGAGAGAGAGGCCCGCTTCGGCCGTGAGCACGCCCGACTGCGGATCGAACGCGAGCATACGATCCGCCATGCGCGACCCGGCGATCCGGTGATCGTCTGGCGCCGGCAACGCCGCATCACCGTACGCGCGTCCCAGGCCGCGTGTGAGAGGCGCCCCTTCGGTGAGCCGCGCCAGATCTTCGGAACAGCGCTCCTCGCCCGGCCTCACGGGAACCCGGCCCCAGCCCGAAAGCATCGTCCGTTGACGAGGCCGGCCTCGGTCGCGTTCGTCGGACTGCCCCTCCGCTCTCACGACCCGAACCGGATTATCCACAGGAAGGTCAACACCCAGAGGACGATGCAGACTTGCAGTGCCATGTCGCTCAGAATCACCTCCGTCGGATTGTCACCGAGCTCCCGCACGTGAATCAGGTAGAGATACCGCAGGAGACCGTAGACGACGAACGGAAGCGTCAGGAGGAGCCGCTCCGTCCCGTACAGGGCGACAGTCTCGGGAGCAATGGTGTACAGCGCGTAGCACAGGATGCAGCTCGCCGTCAGCACGGCGTTCATCTGATCGATGAAGGTGATGTTGTACTCGGCGAGCACCGAGCGGTGGCTGGACGACGTGACGCCGAGGTGACGGATCTCCTGTCGCCGCTTCGAGAATCCCAGGAAGAGCGCCAGCAACGACGTGGTGACGAGCAGCCAGTTGGAGGGTTCGATGCCGACGGCGAAGCCGCCCGCCAGCACCCGCAGCACGAATCCCGAGGCCAGCGTCATCACGTCCAGGATCACGACGTGCTTGATCCACACGGAGTAGCACGCCTGGATGAGCAGATACACGGCCATCAGCCAGCCCAGGCTGGCGCTCATCGCCCACGCCGAAGCCACGGCGACAACGGCGAGCACTCCCGCAACGGCCAGCGCGGTACGTGGGCTCAGCCGGCCCGAGGGCAACGGCCGTTGCGATTTCTTCGGGTGGAGCCGGTCGATGTCGCGGTCGCACCAGTCGTTCCAGATGTACGCAGCGCCGGAGGCAAGACAGAAGATGATGAACGCGGTCGCGACCTGGATGACGTGGGGCGTGGTCCACTGGTCCGGCGTGAACAGCAATGGGACCACGACGAACACGTTCTTGAGCCACTGGGAAGGGCGGAACGTCTCAATCCAGGCCGACACTGGACGTGCCGGCACCGAGTGGACCGTCGAAGTGCTGGTGACACCGGACCCGGACGAAACGCTCATCGGCTCGTGATTATAAGAGGTCTGGCGTCCTCTGGCCCTTGCGACAGCTGGAGCTCTGGCACGACATCGACTTTGCGAGCCGCCCGACATGCCATGGCCGTCGCCACGAGGACAGAATCGCGTTGGGGAAAGACCGGGCCGGCCATCGCCCCGACTCGGTACGTACGCTAGAGTCTCTGGAAGGAACTGGCCTCATGCATTGGACCGCTATGCGACCCGAAACGCGAATGTCGGTTGCAACTCGCGTCTTGCTGGGGGAAATGGCTGTGACGCTCCTTGCCGTGACCGCGAGCGGGCAGGGATCGCCAGGACAGCGGCCCAGCGAGGCCAACCATTTCATCGAAACACCCAACGGGTGGGTACATCCCACGACCGAGTGGGGCGAGCCGGACCTGCAGGGTACGTGGCCGATCTCGTATGTCGGCAGCGTGCCCCTCGAGCGATGTGCTCGCACCGACGGGCCGGGCGGCCAGAACGCGGGGCCCTGCGACCCTGACAAGGCCTTTCTCACGGAGGACGAGTACCAGGAGCGGCTGGCAGCGGTGGCACAGCGGGTTGACCGCCATGCGCAGGCCATTGCGGAAGGGGACTTCGGCCGTGCGCTGCAGTCCGGCATCACCGATCCGACGTTTCCCCAGCGGCAGACCTCACTCATCGTGGACCCGCCGAACGGGCGCCTGCCCGACATGACGACGGAAGGCACGCGGCTGTCGGCGCTCATGAAGAGCAGCTGGTCGCTCCCGGGAGAGGCACAGGTCTGGGACCACTGGGAGGACTTCGACACCTGGGATCGCTGCATCACGCGCGGCATGCCGTCCTCGATGCTTCCCTACCGCTACAACAACGGCCTCCAGATCATCCAGGCGCCGGGATACGTGATTCTCAACATGGAGATGATTCACGAGGCGCGCATCATCCCGGTGGATGGGCGGCCAGGGATCTCTCCCGTCATCGAGCAGTGGCTCGGCGAATCGCGCGGACGCTGGGAAGGCACGACGCTGGTGATCGAGACCACCAACGTCAAGGCCGGCGCCTCTGCGACCAATGTCGGCGTGGCGGGCTCGCCGCCCGGGAACCGCTTCCCGACGAGCGAACACTTGAGTATCCGCGAGCGGATCACGCGCCTCAACGACGAGATGCTTCTCTACGAAATCACGACCGAGGATCCGGTCGTGCTGACGCGCCCGTGGACGGCCCGGTTCCCGCTGAAGCTGGATCCCGACTACAAGTGGTGGGAATACGCCTGCCACGAGGGCAATCGCACGATACCGGACTACATCAGTGCGTCGCGCGCGGAACGGGCGGTACAGGCTGACGAGAACGGGCGGGACAGATGAGGAACGAAGCGGGACGGCTCATGGGGTTCAGATTCCTTGTCCTGATCGCGGCCGCGGTGGTCGCCTCGACGGCGAAGACGCCGGCGGCCATTTCCGATCCCGTCACGACCGACACTGGGCAGCTCTCCGGAGTCACGCTGTCGTCCGGTGTCCGCGCGTTCAAGGGGATTCCGTTCGCGGCGCCCCCTCTGGGCGAATTGCGCTGGAAGGAGCCGCAACCGGCGCCACGGTGGGACGGCGTGCGGCGCGCCGACCAGTTCGGCAACGTGTGCGTGCAGCCATCGCAGCCGAACCGCGTGCCCAACAACGTGTCGGTGGATTTGCCGGATTCGCCGAGGACAAGTGAAGACTGCCTGTATCTGAACGTCTGGACCTCGGCCGGTACTCCCGGCGACCGGTTACCGGTGATGGTGTGGCTCTTCGGCGGGGGGTACACGGAAGGAGCCGGGTCGAGCCCGCACAACGACGGCGAAGCGCTCGCCAGGAAACGCGTGGTGCTGGTGACGTTCAACTACCGTCTCGGACCGTTCGGGTTCTTCGCGCACCCGGAGCTGACGAACGAGTCGGGCAGGAACGCGTCGGGCAATCAGGGGCTCATGGACGCAGTGGCCACCTTGCAGTGGGTGCAGCGGAACATCGCGAGGGTTGGCGGCAACCCGGACAACGTCACTATCTTCGGCGAATCCGCCGGAGCCGCCATGGTGGGTGCGCTGGTTGGCTCACCGGTGGCGAAGGGGCTGTTCCATCGCGCGATCGCGCAGAGCGGCGGCTGGATGGGCCTCGGAATGGGCGCGATGGCGCCACGTGCGCAGGCCGAGCAGGCGGCAGCCGGTGGCTCCCGTGGCCGTGGTGGTGCCCCGGGTGGCTCCCAGCGGACTGACGCGCCTGCGCAGCCGGCGCGTCTGCCGTCGCTCGCCGAACTGCGCGCACGCTCGACCGAAGAAGTCGTGAAGACAGTCCGAGGGTCTGGAGTGATAGTCGATGGATGGATCGTCCCTGAGGATCTGTCGATGACGTTTGCCGGCGGACGTCAGAACGCCGTGGACGTCATCGCCGGATTCAACAAGGACGAGCACACGTCTATGGGCAACAACGTGGGGCTTCGCGACACCATGGCGTGGGCCATGCGCCTGTTCGCCGAACGCCAGGCGGCAATTGGACAGCGGGCCTACTGGTATGTCTTTACCCACGAGCCCCCGGTGGAACCCGGTGGCAGGGACTTGAAGGCCACGCATGCCGCAGAGATCGTGTATGTCTTCAACAATCTCGGCGCGCCGCGCGTCTTTCCAGACGTGAGCTCACCGCGGCTTGCGCTCGAGTCTCCGCGAGACCGCGCCATGGCGGAGCTGATGTCGTCCTACTGGGTCAACTTCGCCAGGACGGGCGATCCAAACGGCCCGGGTCTGCCTGATTGGACGCGCTTCACGGACCGGAACGCGCCGCCGCACGTCCTCGGGGAGATCAGGGAGTATCCGAGCACCGAGACGCTCAACGCCTACGACGAACAGTATGCGCAGCTGCTCGCCACGTTGACCGCGCGCAACTGACGCGAGAGCCGGGTAGTGGTGAGTTTGGACTGTCCCCACTACCGAGAGCCGTCCCTGCTCATCCGGTTTTCGGCACAGGTACAGATCGTGTCGGCGTGGTCGCGCCGTCGTGCCCCTGCGTCTTGCTCCCGCCGACATCGCGCGGAAAAACGCATCCTTCGCCTGTCACTCGCGACCCGCGCTGGGTCCCCACTCCAGCGCGGCCATCAGGCTACAGATGCGTTTTACCGAATCCTTGTCGCGCGAGTCGTAGGTCGCGTCGACGCAGGGGCACGACGGCACGACGGATTCCACGTTTGACGAGCACGAGCTGGGAACAACCGGCAAGCATTCTCCGTGCTCGACGGCCTGGGGTTACCCTCGTCAGTTCCAGAGCCTCCACCATGGTCTGGCCGGCGGGTCACTGGCCGGCGGGCTCGTCGCGCCGCTGCGCGTTCGCTGCGCCTCGCCGGAATAGTCCAGGAATCCGAGCTCCTCGCAGGGGTCCGGCGCATACTCCACGTCGGCCAGATAGATCGTGTCGGCGCCCGTGTACTGCCCTTTCAGGTACACCGGATCCTCGGCCACGTAGCTGCGCCTCAACGCCATCCGCTCGGTATCGAGTGAAAAGCGCTCCACGACCCGCAGCTGGTCGCTGTTGAGGACCGGAGCGGACAGTACGCCCGGTGCGAAGCCGACCGTCTCGACGATGAGATCGTCGCCCTCCCAGCGGCCAATCGAATGACCGGCACGGCTCGGACGGACGTCCGGCGGGTGCGACGTCATGTTCATGTGAATCGTGCGGGTGAATCCAAGCTGACCGTACTGCAGGACGATCGTGTCGTCGTTCTGGGTGATGCGGTTGATGGGGCCGTCGAACGTCCAGTCGAAGATGATGCTGGTGGTCTCGCAGCGCATGCGAGGGTTGTCTTCGACCGTGAACATGCCGAACTTCCCGGCCAGATCCTCGCCGAGCGGCGTCAACTCCGTGCCACCGAACAACCGCGGACCCCCCGCGCCACCTCGACCGCGACCGCCGCCGATTCTGCCTTCACCTGGCTTGAACTGGTCCACCTGGCTCAGTGGAACCAGTGCGCCGCCCCGCCCGCGTGGGTCTGTCATCACCAACTGCTCCGGCGCCCAGTCGCCGGAGATGTTGGGTTCTCCGCTCGGACGCCTTGGCTCGCGCGTCGCGACAACGTCCGTCGGCTGCGTGAACTGGCCATACCGATCCGCGCGGCTGCCGTCCTCGAGGACAATCGTATTGAGATAGCACGAGTTCGGATCGTGGCGATCGGGCGACGCCTGGATCTGGACGCGCTGCCCGGGCCGGAACATTTCCTGGGTCCAGCCGGATCGGCGCAGAACCGTCGCCGCCCGCAGCTCGCAGCGATACGACGTCACCGTGCCATCCTCGCCGGTGACGTCGAAGTACATCCACGAATGCGGATTGACGAGGTGCAGCCGCGTGAGCACGCCGGTGAACTCGACTTCCTTGCTGGTGTCGAAGGTGCCGATGCCATGATGGGCGGCCGCGCTCTGTGCGACCGCCAGGAATGCGACAACGACCGTCGTGGCTCGAATCATCCTCGTTCTCCGATATATCACTGCGGGTCTGCTTCCCGACTACTCTACCTTGGAGCCGCATCGCCATCAGCACCGAGCGACGTCAGCAGCGACGCCGTCTGTTCGTGCACGTCAATGCGTTGGCCGCCGCGGCTGTTGCCGCCCGCGCGCCCGAGCGCGGAGTCCACCGGCGTCATGCCCCGGTTGTCCCTGGCGTTCACGTCAGCACCCTGCGCGACGAGGAATTCCACCACGTCGTTCCACCCCCATCGTGCGGCCTCGTGGAGCGGCGTCAATCCTCGGGCGTCCGTGCCATTGATGTCGCCTCCCGCCTGGATCAGGAGCGTCAGCGCTGCTTTCGACCGCTGCTGCACATCGTCGGTCGTGTACACGCCACGAGTGTCGGCATCCACGGATCCCAGTCCCGCCGCCGCCATGATTGGGGTCATCCCCCGCGCGTTCGCGAGGCCCACATCGGCCCCGTGTGCCAGCAACACCCGAATGGCTGGAGCGTCGAGCGCCTTGGCCGCACGCAGGAGTGGCGTCGCCCCCGTCGTGAGCATGCCGTCGAGGCCACGGTCGTTGCCGATGTTGCGAAACGGCGGCGGCAGCTTCAGCTGCGCGTTGGGATTGGCACCGGCCGCGAGCAGCATCTCGACGATGTCGAGGCTGGTGGTGCTGTCGAGCGAGGGGCGATCCGGCCGTCCGCCGCGCGGAATCGTGTTGAGATCCACGGCGGCGTACAGCGGCGCACGCCCCCACAGGTCCCACCGATCCACATTCGCACCGGCTCGAATGAGGTGCGCCGCGAGATCGAAGCGTGCATTGATGACCGCCATGAGCAGCGGACTGATCCCGTCCGGGTCGGACATGTCCAGGCCGGCTCCGGCGTCGGCGAGCAGGCGCGCGCACTCGATGCAGCCCTCACGCGCCGCGTAGAGCAGCGGCGTCCATCCGCCGGCGGGGCGATAGACGGCCCGCGGCTCGGCGGTCACCTGTCTCGGCCATTCGTTGACAATCGATCGCGCGTTCACGTCGGCCCCACGAGCCACGAGCTCCTGCACCATGGCCGCGTGCCCCTGGGCCACCGCCCACATCAGCGGCGTCTGACCTCGCCACCGCTCGACGGCGTTCACGTCGGCCCCACGGTCCAGCAGGAGCCGGGCTGCCTCGACACGGCCGCTGCGTGCCACCACCATGAGCGCTGTCTGGCCGTCGGCATTGGGCGACTCCACGTCGGCCCCGGCGTCGAGCAGTACCCTGATGACCGCCGGATTGGCGACGACGGCCGCCTCCGACAGTGGCGTGGATCCGTAGTCGTTCGACGCCGAGACGTTGGCGCCCGCGGAAACCAGGCGTTCCACCAGCTCGAGATCGTCCTGCTGGACGGCCCAGTGCAGGGCCGTCGTGCCGTCCGCTTCCGTCTGGTTCACGTCGGCACGCTGCACAATCAGCGCCAGCGCGGCGTCGCGGTCTCCCGACTTCACGGCGTCAACGAGCGTGACGGCGGCCGCGAGCAGGACGAGAAGGATCGTGCTCGACACTGCCACTCACACCTCCGCGAACACGCCGGTGCTGTCGCCGACTCTCTCGACCGGCACCCCGGCTCGATCGAGCACTGTGGCCAGCAGGTTCGCGAGCGGCGTGCGGTCCGGGTACTTCAAGTGCTGACCACCCTTGATTCGGCCGCAACCGCGCCCCAGGACGAGCGACGGCAACGGAAACTCGTCGTGGGCGTTGCTGTTGCTCATGTTGCTGCCATACAGCAGCACCGCGTGGTCCAGCATCGATCCGTCACCATCGGGCATGTTGGCCAGCTTCGCCAGGAACCTGGCGAAGACCTGGCTGTGATAGGTCTGGATGCGAACGAGCCGTTCCTTTCTCGCCGCATCGTTCTGGTGATGCGAGAGCGGATGGAATGCGTCCGACACGCCGATGTGGTTGTAGGTGACGTTGCTGGCTTCGGCCGCCATCATGAAGGTGAACACACGGGTGAGGTTGGCCTCGTAAGCCAGCGCAATCAGGTCGAACATCAGATTGAGGCGCTGGTCGAAGGTGGCGCCCACGGGCACCTCGGGCAGATCCAGCGAGCCGAGGTCCTGTTCCTCCATCTTCTGAATCCGACGCTCGATTTCGCGCACGCTGTCCAGATAGTCCGCCAGCTTCGCGCGATCCGGCGCATCGAGCGTGCGCCGCAGATCGGCGGCCTCCTGCAGCACCAGATCCACGATGCTCGCGTACTGCCTGGCGATCGCGGACCGCTCCTGTGGCGTGTCTCCCTGCCCGAAGAGCCGCTCAAAGAGCTTCCGCGGATCCGCCTCCATGGGGAGCGGCGTCGTGGGCGTCCGGAACGAGATGGTGCCGCCATAGCTGCATCCGAACATGCGATCGCAGGACCCACCACTTCCACGGCTTTCGGTGGCCACTTCGAGCGACGGCAGCGGCGTGTCCTGACCGATGTGGGCGGCGGCAATCTGATCCACCGTGACGCCACCGAACGGCTCGGGCGTCGGCCTGGGACTCACGCAGCTCAACCAGGTGCCCGGATTGATCGCATGCACGGGAGGCAGAATCGCCGGTTTGTTCTCGAGCCCGCTGACAACCGTCAGGTGCGATCGGAATGGCGCGAGCGGCTCCAGAATCGGCGTGAGCTCGAAGTCCGTGCCCTGGGTCGCCGGCGTCCACTGTTCCATGATGGCGCCGTGGGGTAGGTAGATGAACCCCATGCGCGGCATCGGCCGGGCCGCCGTCCGCGCCAGCGCCGTCCAGGCCGGGATCATCGCGTCGAGCAGCGGCAGACCCACGGCCACGCCGGCACCGCGGAGAAAGGTCCGCCGGGACAAGTGCTTCCTGGTGATGATCATGTCGCACTCTCTCTCGTGCGCTCGTTAAGCGCTCGAATGTATTGACGTAGCCTACTCCCCGGCCGAGATCCTCGTCTGAAACGGCGCGCTGGTCACGATTCCCATCACGATCGACGAGAAACGGTAGTCGTGCGCCGCCGCGTCACGCACGATCCGCCGCACGGTGGGCATGTCGTAGTACTCGACGCTTCGCCCCAGCGCGTACGTCATCAGCTTCTCCGTCATCGTCTGTACGAACTGATGACCCCTGGCCATCAGCGCGGCACGAAGCTCCGCTGGCCCATCCACGACGGTGCCGTCCACGAGCTGGCCGGACGCATCGATGACCGTGCCGGCGTATCTGTCGCGTTCGCGCCACTCCCCGACTGCATCGAAATTCTCGAGCGCAAAACCGAGGGGGTCCATCGCCGCGTGGCACGAGCTGCATGCGGGATTCGCACGATGCCGTTCCATGACGGCCCGCACGGTGAGCGCCGGCTCGCCATCCCGAGTCTCCGGAAAGCCCTCCACGTCCGGAGGCGGCGCAGCCGGCGGCGTGCCAAGGATGTTCTCCAGGATCCAGGCTCCACGCAACACCGGGGCCGTGCGATTCGGATAGGCGGTCACGAGCAGCACTGCCCCTTTGCCGAGCAGTCCTCGACGATGGGGGTCCGTAAGCGTGACTCGCCGGAAGTGGCTCCCACGCACATCGGAAGTCCCATAGTGTCGCGCGAGCCGCTCGTTGACGAACGTGTGGTCCGCATCGAGCAGGTCCAGCACGCTTCGATCCTCTCGCACGATGCTCTCGACGAAGAGCTCCATCTCGCGGCGGAACGCGTGACGCAGCCCCTCGTCGAAGTTCGGAAAAATCACGGGATCGGGATCGATCTCCTCGAGCTCACGCAGCCTCAGCCACTGGAACACGAACCTCGTGACCAGGGTGTCGGATCGGGGGTCCGCAAGCAGCCGTCGAACCTGTCCTTCGAGGACGGCGCGGTCAGCCAGACGTCCGCGTTCCGCCGCAGCGAGCAGCTCGTCATCGGGCACACGCCCTGTGAGGAAGAACGCCAGGCGCGATGCCAGCTCGAAGTCGTCGAGCCGGTGAATGCTTCCGGTGGTGACGCCGTGTGGGGATCGCTCGGCTCGGTACAGGAACTTGGGGCTTGCAAGGATTGCCGTCAGCGCCTCACCGATGCCCGATTCGAAGTCACCGCTCTCGCGTGTCCTGCGGAAGAACGCGAGCGGCGCCGTCAGGTCGTCCTCGGTCACAGGGCGTCGGAACGCCCGGCGAGCCACATTGGCGAGTATCCGTTCCGCACAGGACAGCTCGTCCAGTTCGTCAGCCGGACGACACACGAGAATCCGACGACGGCTGGGCGTCTCGCTGACGCCGATCGGATTGAACGGCCCCACGATCTCCAGCGTGCCCACTCGCGGAACGCGGTCCTCGCCGACGCCAGGCCTGAACGAATGCAGGACCTCGTCGGATTCCGCAAATGTCCTGGCGATGAAGGTGACGCCAACCGTGTGCGGCCCGGCCGTGACTGTTGCCGGGATGTCCTGAAACCGGGCGTTGATTGCTGCCACGGCCGGCGCCTGCTGCTGATCGATGGCCCTGAGATCCTCTTCGCCACCAATCTCCGCTTCGAAGATCCTGACGCCGTCGATCGTGACGATCGCGGTGTGGCGATACTCCATCCCCCGAACGTAGCCGGCGCCGGCGAGTCCGTTGATGCTCAGGCGGTATTCGCCGTCGGCCGGGAACAGGTGCTCGACGAGCAATCCGCCGCGGGTCCCCAACGGCAGCCCTGCCACGTGCGCCGCCTGATCCGTGCCTCGCGCGGGTCGATACGTCGTGCTCGCCGGGCGCGCGGACCCGTTTCCAAGCGCCAGCTGGCTCACGACCCGCGCCGCCGCGATGTACTGATCGAGAAACGAGGGCGACACGGTCAACACGCTGGCCACGTTGTCGAATCCCTCCGCTTCGTCATCCTGCGGCAGGAGCGCCGTGGCGTCGATTCGCAGTCCGAAGAGCTCTTCGATGGAAGCCGCGTACTCGGCGCGATTCAAGCGATGCAGTGCCACGCGCCCGGGATTCGGCCGAGCCGACGCGGCCTCGTCCAACGCCTCTTCGAGCCACGCCACGAGCGCGTCCACACTGGACGGTTGGGGCCGCGGGGCACCGGCGGGCGGCATGAGGCCACCGCGCAGCTTCCGCAGCGCCGTCTCCCACAGCTCCGCATCGCCGGCAAGATGGTCCAGTGTGGACGTGTCGAACGTCACACCCGCCGTCCCGAGACGTTGATTGTGACAGGCGACGCAGTAGGTGTTGATGAGCGTCTGGTGGCTCGATCGCGGAGAAGCAGAAGCAGTGGTTTGCGACCGGGCGGCATCCGCGGCCCGGACGTTGTTCCCGACCGACGCGCACACGGCGAGGGAGAACACGGCGCCAGCAACCGCGAACACGAGACGTGTTGATCTCCTCCTCCTCATCACGAAAGCTCCAGATGCGTCGCCCTGCGCCGCCCGTCGCTGGCACACTCGGGAAGCCGGTCCAGCCGTGCGCGGCGTTGCTCGAACTCACGGCGTCAAGATCCCTGAACCCGGACCTGATCTGCGGAGCCGGATTGTCAGCAACCCTGCCGCATCACCCGGCCGCCGTTCACACGATGCCGCCAAGCTCACGGACGTGCAGCCACATTCCCCGATACGCCGCCGACATGAACGGCTGCGGGTCCCCCCACCGCTCGTCGAACTCACGCGTGGCGCCCGCGGCAATCATCTCCGCGGCGCTCATCCCCTGTCGCATCATCTTCGCGATGCGGTCCCTCATCGTCGACAGCATGTCGAGCTGGGCCTGCAGGTCGTCGCGCGTCTGCAATGGCCCCACGCCTGGCACGATCCGCGTCTCGGGATCGGCGAGCTCCAGGAGCCTGCGCGTCGCGCTCACCTGCCCGCCAAGCCATCCACCTGTCGTGTAATCAGCAATCGGGTACCGGCCCACCGACAAGACATCCCCGGCCACGAGTACATTCGAATCGGGAAACCGGACGTAGATGTCGCCGTCGGTGTGCGCCTGTCCGAGATGCCCGTACTCGACCCGCTCTGCGCCGACCGTCATGGCGCCCGTCGTGGAGAACGTCTCGGTGGGACGGGCGTGCGGCGGCAACGCCTTGTACGTCCGCTGCTGCCAGTCGACGATGTCGACGCTCAGGTATTGGCGCGTGTACTCGTGCGCCAGAAGCCGCGTGCCTTCGAGTCCGAGCGTTCCATTCAATCCTGTGTGCTCCGGATGCCAGTCGGTGTTGAACAGTACGCGAGCCCGCTGCCCGGCCCAGCGATCGACGAGAATCTTCCGCACATCCGCAGATCGCGCTTCGAGGCCGCCGTTGACCATCACGAGGTCATCGGGACCCTCCACGACAACGATGTTGCCGCCACCGCCAGACAGCAGAGTGAGCTGTGGGCCAAGTCGCGTGGCCGTGATCTCCGCACCACGAGCGGGATGCACCGATGCCCGAGTCGATACGCCGGTTTGCCCGGCGACCATGGGCGGTTGACTGGGCGACAGCGCCCACACGGCGGCCCCGCTCAGCATGGTGCGGAGGAACGACCGGCGAGGGGAGCCCGGCATGGGCGAGAGTCTAGCAGGTTGGTGAAAAGGCGAACAACCTGAATGCAGCCGGCTCCGCCGACCCGGCATCGCGGAACCACGGGATCGGCCATGACGGTGCTGTCGCTCCGATTCCCCGGCCGGCTTCGCAGGTCACGACGCACCGTCCGATGCACGTAGTGCCGCGGCGCAAGCCGTTCGCGGTAGATCACGGCGGCGATGACACGGAATCGTCCGGTTCGTCGCTTGTCTTCCCAGGCCAGGTAGCCAAGCATCCAGGGCACAAGGATGACCGGAATGGACACGAGCGAGGCGAACAGCGGGGGAAATCCACGTGTCGTGCACACCACCCCTCCTTCCTACGCCGATCTCTCCGGTCGTTGAACGCCCAGGCTGGGATGCGGGTCGTGCTGAGCACACCGCTGGTGTTGGACCGACTCAACCGAGGTACGCGACCGTACAACTTTCTCTTCTGCCCACTCATTGATGCGGTCGTGGGCTATCCGCGTGGTGTGGACCGCGCACAGTTCAGCCTGGTCGCCCCGTTCACGAAAAACCGAGAGGCATGGCTGACGCTCCCCTGCGTGAATATGTGCGACGGCACGAGCCAAGGCAATCAGCTCTTCGACAACAAATCGTTTGCCTGCCTTTTCCAGAACTCAAGCAAAAGGTTTGTGTCCAGGGTAACCGCGTCCATGATCTTCACCTCTTTGCAGAGCCATGCCTCTCGCGGGCCTGCCCGCATGACATTCGGCTTCAGCCGTCGGCTGCAAAAGTTAACCGGCCAATCATGCTGAATACACTGATCCAGTCGTGTCGGAGCGAACGATATAGTTGATCCCGAGTTCAAAGCCGTCATGCGTCGTGCCCGCGAAATGGGCAGCGTCCGGCCGCAGGAGTTCAGGGGATGGTACCAGCTCTCCCAGTTAGCCTTTGCCGTATACAAGTGCACAGCGGCAAATAGGCCGGGCCAGCATTGACGCCGGCTGATGTGTAGCAGTTTTCCCGTCCCAATAGCTATCCCCCACTGGCACTTGGCAACAGCCCTCGCCGGCGCTACACTCCGGCCGTCCCACAACTCAGGCTCCCTTCCGTCGGCTATTCCGGAGAACGACCATGTCCTTCATCTATCGTGCGCACGTCGTCAGCGTCATTGCCTTCGTCAGCTTGGTTGCCAGCATCGCCACGGGACAGACCGCCGCAACGGAGCAGTTGACGCCGGAGGCACTCGAGCAGGCACAGCGCGCCGTCGCGGGCCTGCGGGGCGGGCGCATTCAGCGACCCCCGTCGTACGATGCGCTGACTCCCGAGCAGAAGAGCTACGTGCACAGCATCCTTGCGGGACCGCGCCGCGACATTCCTCCGCCGCTGGCCGTGATGCTACCCAGTCCGGTCCTTGGAGACCTCGTGCAGAAGGCTGTGGCCTACGCGCGCTTTGCAGGCCAGGAGGGATTCTCGAGCCTCCCACCGAGGCTGAACGAACTGGCGATTCTAATGGCCGCGCGCACCTGGTCGGGCGAGTACGTCTGGCACGCGCATCACGACTACGCGGTCCGCGTCGGCCTGGGCCGTGAGGTCGTCGAGGCCGTGCGTGCCGGACGACGGCCCGATCGCATGCAGCCGGACGAGGAAGCCGTGTACACGTTCCTGGACGAGATGGTCACCAGGAGACAGGTGAGCGACGCCACGCTTCACGCCGCGAAGGCCGCCCTGGGCGGCGACCGGGGCGTCGTCGACTTGATTGGCACCTTCGCCCTCTACTCCATTTCGTCAATGATGGTCATGGTCGATCGAATGCCGCTGCCCGACGGCGTGCAGCCATACCTCGAGTCGCCCACCACCGCGCAGCGGTCGCCGGCCGGACAGACGGGACAGAATCCAGGATCGCTCGAGGCTCGGCTGCAGCGATTCGAGGACAAGGAAGAGATCGAGCAGCTCCTGCTCGATTACGGACGACACCTCGACGACCGGGACTTCGCCGCGTATTCGAGACTCTTCGCAGCCGACGGCGAGTGGGCAGGTGGGTTCGGATCGGTGACGGGGCCCGCGAACATCCAGGCGTTCATGGAGAAGAACCTGGGGACGGGACCAAACCGTGCCGGCAACTATCATCTGCTCTCGAACTTCGTCATCACCGTGGACGGAGAGACCGCGACGGCCTGGTCACGATGGGCATTCGTCGTCCCGGGAGAACGGGGCGCCACCATCGCCCAGGCCGGTCGCTACGACGACACGCTCGTCCGCGAGAACGGGCGCTGGCGGTTCAAACGTCGCGTGGCATCGAACGACACGCCTGGTCCCGCAGCCGCCTCGCGGCAGCCGTGAGGCGCGGGCAACGAGCGCTGCCGAACGTAAGAAGCGAGCATGACGCCGCGAGCGTGCGACAGCTGGGTGTCAGAGGAGGCTGGCTGTGCGCCAAGGCATCCGGCTCAGTGTGCGCGGGCAGGCCGAGTCTGGCGTGGCGGTTCTTCGGGCTCGGCGGCGCGTTTACTGGGCGCCCGATCCGAGCAGGGTTTGAGTGACCGTAAGGGTCTGACCGGCAATCGTGAGCGTGCCGGTCCTGCCGAAAAGCCCGAAATGACGGTCCACCTGGTAGGTCACCACACCACTGCCAGTGCCGTGATGACCGCTCCTCACGTCAATCCAGTTTGCATTGCTGGTGGCAGTCCAGCTGCACCAGGAAGGCGCCGCAACCTCGAGCGAGAGGAGTCCTCCTGCCCATGACGTTCTCTGCGCGGTTTCACTCAGACTGAACCAGCACGTGGCATCTTGAGTGACGGTCACGGCACGACCGGCTATCGTCACGAGACCGGTGCGCGGCGCGCCCTGATTCGCACCCACGTTCAATGTCACGGCGCCGTCGCCGCTGCCGCTGGCGCCGGCGGCGATGACGACCCATCCGTCGTTGCTGGCGGCGGTCCAGGCACACCACGGCGACGCCGTCACGCGAATCACGGTGCTGCCACCCGCGGCCCCAACGTGCCAATTCGTACGGTCGAGGCTGTACCCCGGGCATGCGGCCCCCTGAGCAACCGTGTACGTGCGATTGGCAATCGTGACCGCGCCCGTTCTCGACGGCCCGGCATTCGGAGCGACTGAAAGCACGACCGTGCCGGTTCCATCGCCGCTGGTCCCACTTGTCAGGGTGACCCAAGAGGCACCGCTCGCAGCGGTCCACTCGCAGCCCTGTAACGCCGACACCGTGACACTGGCCTCTCCGCCCGCGGCCGCGAACGTTCCTTCGCTGGCGCTCAACCTGAATTCACATGGAGCACCAGCCTGTACGATCTCGGTACGAACCTCGCCGACAAAAAGGTCGCCTCGTCGAGTCGCCGGTGTGGGATTGCTAGCCACGGCGTACTCGACACGACCGTCTCCCTGTCCGTTCTGCGATGACGTGATGCTAATCCACGGGGCTTCGGTAGCGACGGACCACGTGCACTCCCGTGCCGTGGTCACGGTGACGTTGCCGCTGCCGCCGGACGCGCTGAGCGGGACCGCACTACCACCCGACAAGGTGATCGTGCATCGCAGTTCGTTCGTGCTGACCGCACTTGGCCCCACGAGGGTCGCCGACGTGGAACCGCCGCATCCCCAGGTGGCCAGCAGAGCTAGAGCCACAACAGTATCGACCCGTCTCGCGCCCGTCATCTTGTTCCAGCAGGCCTTGAACGCTTGCCGTTATGCACGAGTGGGGCCAGGCAGGTTGCTGAATCAGGCAGCAACCTGAATGCAGAATGCAGGCGTATCGGACCGCTATGCGGCCCCAGGCGTGAATGTCGTTACTCGTTGGGCCCTGTGACTGCATAGCGGTCCTAGCCGCGCGAGGCGCGGCAAGCCGCGGCCCCCGGCGCACGTTGCGCCGTGGGTGGAAGTAGATACTGGCAACCAGCCGCGGGCCTCGGAGCGGATAGAGGGGAGGAGCCCCGTGGCTGGTTCTGTCCGTTCTGCATTCCAAATCCCGCGTTCTGCATTTAATGTTCTTCATGAGCTTGCTAAAAGGAGCCTTGGCACCGGCAAAGACCGCGATGCGCTCGATTGCCCCGAGCCCGAGTTCACCTGACGGGCCGCATAGTCGCGCAGATGACGAGGTCTGCTATCCTCACGCGCATGCGCGGATCTCCGCTCGTCGCGCTCGCGTTCTGCCTGCTCTGGTGGGTGGCCGACCGGCCGCCGCTCGACGCCCAGGTGCGCGATGTGTACGACCGTGGCGCCGCCGGGCTCGTGCAGGTGCTTCAGCGCCTGCAAACGACGGCGAGCACGCTCCATGCCGGCGCGCACCCCGACGATGAGGATTCCGCGTTCATCGCTCGAATGGCCCGCGGGGATCACGCGCGTGTCGCCTACCTGTCGCTGAATCGAGGCGAGGGAGGGCAGAACATCATAGGAACGGAGCTGTTCGACGCGCTTGGGGTGATCGCTGCCGAGGGCCGAAGCCAGCACAAGTCGCAGGAGATGGGCACGCTCGAGCTGCTCGGTCCGGCAGCCACCGGGCTGCGGCTCCTGGAGAGCGTGGTGCCGACACCGGCGGTCGAGCGTTCGATCTTCGACGGGATCGACACGAGCGTCACCGGGATTGGCAGGCTCACCGGGCTGCCTGACGGCCTGCTGCAGTCCGAGCTTCACGCGATTGCCGACGCCGCCGCGCGTGCGCTCCAGGAATATCTCCCGCTCGAGCCGCAGCGTCTCGTGCCCGTGCTGGTCAGCGGTCTGCGCGCAACCCGCGCTGCGCGAGTGGCTCTCGCATCCGCCACCGTCGACGGGGACGCGCGATTCGATGCCGACTTCCTTCTTTCGCTGAAGGAGGAGGACTTCGTCGAGGCGCTGACGCGCGCGACCGGTGTCATCGTCGATCCATTGGCCGACGATGAGACGATCGTCCAAGGCGGAACGTCTGGCGTGACGGTGAGAACCTTCGTGGCCAGCCCCGCACACGTTCGCATCATCAGTGCGACAGTCGCTGCGCCGGCTGGCTGGACGGTCGAAAACACCCCGACGGACGACCGCGCGAGCGATGCTCCATTCGCCAGACGCGAGACACCGACACATGCGGCGCGCTTTCAGGTCACCGTTCCGCGGAACGCGCCACTGACACAGCCTTACTATCTCGAACGGCCACGAGAGGGAGATCGATACCAGTGGGGCGACGAGGATCCGAAAGGCCTGCCGTTCGCGCGGCCGCTGCTCACTGGCGTGGTCGAGCTGGAAATTAGCGGTGTCCCGCTCGTCGTCTCGCGTGCGGTGCAGTACCGCTTTGCCGATCGCGTGCGAGGCGAGCTCCGCCGGGACGTGAACGTCGTACCCCTCGTCGAGGTCGCGCTCGAGTCACGGTTCCTGATCGTGCCTGTTGGCGGCACCGAGCACCGGCAACGCGTCGTGGTTCGAGCGAGCAGCTTTTCGGACGAACGAATCGACGGAACGCTCCGCCTGCAACTGCCGCAGGGATGGGAGTCCGAACCGCGCGAGGCGAGATTCACCTTCTCGGCGAAGGGTCAGCAGACGTCCACGTCATTCGTCCTCATCGCGCCTGCCACTCGCGCTGCCGGCGGTGTCGAGGTGGCTGCCGAGGCCGTGCTCGGGGGCTCCTCCTATTCCCGGAGCCTTCAGGCGATCTCCTATCCTCACATCCAGACGCATCGCGTGTATGCACCGGCCACGGCATCGGTGCAGGTGCTGGACCTTGCGGTATCGGACGTTCGCGTTGGCTACATCATGGGCAGCGGCGACCAGGTGCCCGACGCACTCAGGCGCATGGGCGTTGACGTCAGTCTCCTCGACGACGAGGAGTTGGCTACCGGAGAGTTGACACGCTTCGACACGATCGTGGTCGGGATTCGGGCGTCGGAAGCGCGGCCTGCCTTCGTTGCCAACCACGGGAGGCTGATGGCCTACCTGGAAGGCGGCGGGACGCTCATCGTGCAGTACCAGCAAACCGGCTACGTGACCCGGAACCTGCCGCCCCTGCCCGCTCAGTCGCCGTCGAACTCGCGTGTCACCGATGAAACGGCGCCTGTCAGCGTGCTGGTACCCGACCACCCGGTTTTCACGTTCCCGAACCGGATCACCACGGCCGACTTCGATGGGTGGGGTACAGGAACGCAATCTGTATGCGTTCAACACCTTCGACGCACGCTACGTGCCACTGCTCGAATCGGCGGATCCCGGTGAGTCGCCCCAGCGTGGCGGGCAGGTCTATGCGGAGGTCGGCGCCGGGCGATACGTGTATACGGCGTACTCCTGGTTCCGGCAGCTCCCCGCCGGTATACCAGGTGCCTATCGCCAGTTTGCAAACCTGATCAGCCTGTCAAAGGCCCCGCGGTAGTGCGAATCGCTCAGACGAGGCGCTCCAGGACCCGGGATCAGGAACTGCACGACAGCATGGAACAGCCCGGACGCTCACGTGCCCAATCCGGACGGCGGGCGGCGTACTCCTCATGTTCGGGCTGCTCGTCATACGGATGGCGCAACACGTTCAGAAGCCTGGACACCATCGACCCATCTCCCTGCTCTGCGTTGTCAATCGCAAGCTGCGCGAGACAGTTCCTGAGGACGTACTTCGGATTGACGGCGTTCATGCGGTCCCGGCGCTCTTCGGGGCTCTGGCCGGAGGCCCGCACACGGGCGAGATAGTCCCTCAGCCAGGCACACAACCGCTCGCGATAGTCGGCCGTCAGTCGCGCCGGATTGTAGAAGGCGTCCAGCAACGCAGCGGGCACATCGTGGTCGGCGGCGAGGTCGTTCGGGCGCACCAACGCCAGACGCCGATAGAAGATCGTCATGTCCGTCTCGACGAGCGACAGCAGCGCGAGCAGTTCCTGCACGAGTCCGTCATTGCCGTCCCCACCGCGCGTGTCGAGGCCAAGCTTCTGCGCCATCATCGATCGCCACACATCGCGATACGTTGACTTGTAGATCTCGAGGGCGTCCTCCAGCGGTGCGACGGCTTCGATCAACGGATAGATCGCATTGGCGAGCTGCACCAGGTTCCACAGCGCAATCTGCGGCTGGTGTCCGTATCGGTAACGCCGGCCTCCGGCGTCGGTCGTGTTGGGCGTCCAGTCGGGGTCGTAGTCGTCCAGCCACCCGTACGGCCCGTAGTCGATGGTCAAGCCCAGGATCGACATGTTGTCGGTGTTCATGACGCCGTGCACGAAACCAACGCGCATCCAATGCGCCACCATCACGGCCGTGCGCCGGCAGACCTCCTCGAACCATGCGACATACACATCCGTGGACGACGAGGTCAGCTCCGGAAAATCGACCCGAATCGTGTAGTCGGCCAGCGCACGCAGCACGTCGACCTCGCTGCTCGCGGCGTGAATCTCGAAATTGCCGAAGCGGACGAACGAGGGTGCGACACGACAGACAATCGCGCCGGGTTCCTGGCGCGGGCGGCCGTCGTAGAACATGTCTCGTACCACCTGTTCGCCGGTCGTCACGAGGCTCAGCGCGCGCGTCGTCGGCACGCCCAGGTGATGCATGGCCTCGCTGCACAGGAACTCGCGGACCGAGGAGCGGAGCACGGCGAATCCGTCGGCCGTCCGCGCAAACGGCGTTGGACCCGCACCTTTCAGTTGCAGGGCCCAGCGCTCGCCACGCGCATTGACGATCTCTCCGAGATTGATGGCCCGGCCGTCGCCGAGCTGGCCGGCCCACACACCAAACTGATGCCCGCCGTACCGCATCGCATACGGCTCCATACCCGGCAGGAGCTGATTGCCGGACACCCACTGCAGGAACGTGGCCGATTCGCACGCCGATGCCGGGAAATCCAGCAACTCCGCGACCTCGCGGGCGTACGCGACCAGCCGTGGCGCGGCAACCGGCGTCGGACGAACGCGCGAGTAGCACGCACCGGGCACCTGACGACGGGTCATCTCGGAACGGGGGTCGCCTGGCAGGTCGCGGACGAAGCAATTGTCGAATTTCACGGTGGCACGCGTGATGGCTGACCTGGTCGGAGGATCAGCAGGGACTGCACGGTAAGTGTACTTCACGCGCTCGGCGACTGCCGCCGCAGCAGCAGGATCGTCAGGTCGTCGGCAAGTCGGACCTCGCCGGTATGCGACTCCACTGCGTGAACGACGCGTGCCCCAATGGACGAGAGCGGGTCGAGACGCGACGAACCAGTTGTCGCCTCCAGTCCGGTGTCGTCGAAGGGTTCACCAGCCGGGTTCTCGGCCTCGGTGATGCCGTCGCTGTACACCGCCAGCAGATCGCCGGGCTGCAGCACGGCGCAGCCGCCTGTGTAGATGGCCGGCTCGAACAAGCCCAGTGCCATGCCGCCTTTCGAGAGCCGTTCGCAGCGGCCATCATCGCGAAAGAGGAGCGGATAGGGATGGCCTGCGTTGACGTAGCGCAGTTCTCCCGTCAACGGTTGGTACACGGCGCAGAACAAAGTGATGAACCGGCTGCCAGGAGCCTGTCGGCAGACCTGTACGTTCAAGCGCGCTGCCAGTTCTGCAGCGTCCAGCCGGTCCTCCCCGATCAACTGGACCAGCGTCCTCAACATCGCGAGCAGCAGCGCCATGAGGAGCGCCGCGGGACTGCCCTTTCCCGCCACGTCCCCGAGCGCAATCACGAGCCGCCCATCGTCAAGTGGCAAAACGTCGTAGAAATCCCCACCTACGGTATTCGCCGGCCGCGTCAATCCCAGGATTTCGACACCGGGTCCGCGGTACGTCCCGCTCGGCAGCATTGCCTGCTGAATGTCCCGCGCCACCTCCAGGTCGTTCTTGAGCAGGAGCCGATCGGCAACCTCCAACACGACGAGCAGGTTCAACAGCGCAAACGCCGTCACCAGCCAGCCTGTGCCGTTGGCAAACAGCGGGCCAGGAATCCTGGCGCCAATGTTGATGAACCCGCCGCGCCACGTCCCGAAGCCCGTGAACAGCTCGATCAACCCTATCGCAGCCGCAACGAAGGCAATGGCCAGGACCGCACGCCGCGCCGGTGACAGCTTCATCGCAAACGCCACCGCGAACAGCCGAATGTGTGCGATGAAGCGGCGGTGCCACGGAAGGTCGTGGAGCCCGCTGAAGTCGACGTGCCGCGTGAAGAACCGGTAGGCGTCGCGTGTGTCCCGCGTGAACAGACGCCGGAGATCCTCGCTCGTCAGATCGCGCGTATACGCGCCAAAGAGGTCCGAAACGCGACGCGTCGAGGACATGATGAGAGCTTCCAATCAGGGCGGCCCGTGACACACACGAGACAGACGTTCAGTTCAGGATGTTGAACAGGCGGCTGTACTTTATCGTGAGACTTCGATCCGGTCGCAGCAGCTCGGTGCCCGACAGTCCTTGCGTGTCGTTGTAGACGACGAACAGGCCCGTATTCGCTTCCCGCAACCAGCCGAACCGCAGATTGGACGACCAGATGTTCGCGCGGTCGTTGTACTGAATCAGCGCCTGGAGGTAGAGGCGAGGCGTGAAGGAGTACGAGGCCCTGGAGCTCCACAGGTTGGTGCTGAATGCCCCCCCTGGGAGATCGATATCGTTTCGGCTGAACGAAATCTCGCCGTTGAAACTGTCGCCGAGCCGCAGCCGCATGGACGGCTCCCACTGAGTTCTGGATCCGCCGAAGAAGCCGCCAAGGAACGCACCTACCCGGAAGCTGAACGGTGCCGCCTGGTTCGTGAAGAACACCGGCTGGACCTCCACGTGCTCGTAGGCACCCGGCGGCACGAGCACACCAGGGAAGATTTCGAACGGCTGCGTCACTCCCTGGCGCGTGACGTTCACGCCGGTGTGAAACTCGTGCGCGCTCCGCAGCTCCCAGTGCGCGTCCATGTGCAGGAAGCTCGTTTCCTGAAAGCCCTGGTGGTTCCAGTACGAGCGATAGACGACGTGCGGACGGATCTCGTGAAACTTCCAGAGATTCGCCGGACGCAGGTAGGTAAAGACGGTCCCGTTGATCTTGCGAAATCCCCCGCGCGACAGGAAGCCCACTTCGGGGTTGAAGTTGTCGCCCACCTCGGCGTAGGCGCCCGTCAAGCGCAGCCGCGGCAACGTCAAAGATGAACCCACCTCGTACGCATAGTCATCTCCAGAACGGCCAGGCGTCTCCGTCCTGGCCACGAAGCCGGAGACAATCGCGTTGCGGCCGATGCCGAGCCGCCCGTCCACGGCATAGCTGCGGTTGTAGTCGCGGTCGCCGGCGAGCTCGCCGGTCCCCTGCCGATTGACGAACATCACCCCGATCGCGGAGCGGTTCGGCAACTCGCGGCGCACGCGTGCCACGCTGAAGTTGTTCGACGGCGCAATGCCGGGCTCCGCCTCCGTCTGAATGTTCAGTACGCCGATGTCCAGTCCCTGTCCGACGCGGCCGCTCAGGCGGCCGCCGGCGCGAATCTGGATGGGCCGTCCGCCGGGACCGATGCCGATGCGCCGGCTGAAGAATACTTCCGCCTCCCGCGAGATCCCGATGGAGAACAGCCCGGCGTTCTCGAGGAAGAACGGCCGCTTCTCGGGAAAGAACAGACTGAACCGGTCCAGATTCACCTGTTGGTCGTCCACCTCGACCTGGGCGAAGTCGGTGTTGATGGTGACGTCCAGCGCAAGGCTCGGCGTCATGCTGTACTTCAGGTCTCCGCCGATGTTGCCAATCGTCGTCGTGCCGTTGGGTTGGGCCCCGCGTTGCCTCGACTCGCTCAGCACGTACGGCATCAGCTGCAAGTTGCGCGGCGGTGGGATGTCGAGACCAGTGAGCTGCCCGGCCAACGACAGGCGATACAGGTCGTACTGTCGCGTCAATGGCGCCCAGAACGACGTCTCGTTCCGCCGGCGGATGTTGCGCTGAAAGTTGATGCCCCAGGTCTGCAGGTCGCGCGACGGATATCGCAGGGTCCGGAAGGGAATCGCGAACTCCGCGCTCCAGCCGATATCGGACGTCCGGGTGCGGACGGTCCAGGAACCGTCCCAGTTACGGTTGAACGTCCCTTCGTCGCTGACCTGGCCGTCGTATTCGGCTCCGGCAGGATTGGTGCCGAAGACGAATCCGTTCTGGCGATCGTGGTACGTATCCAGAATCATCAGGAAGCTATCGGTGTCGTTGAGCGACGCATCGCGGCGTGCGTCGGTCGTGATGATCTGTGACGGATCCCGGTCGTAATTCACCACGCCGACATACAGCGTGTCCTGCGTGTAGACAATGCGAACTTCGGTCTGCTCCGTTGCGGGCGCGCCCTCGACGGGCGTGGTCTGCCAGAAGCCGGTCAGCACGGGCGCCACGGCCCACACCGGATCGTCCAGCACCTCTCCGTCCATCAGCGGCCCAACTGTAACTCGAACGGCCTCGGCCACGCGGCCGCCGCCAGGCACGGGCACGGTAACGGCCTCCTGCGGGCCACCGCGATCCGCGTTGCCATGCAAGGATGCGGTGGCAAGAGCGAGCCAGGCGCACAGCGCAACCAGACGCCGTGAGCACAGCCCGAGGCAACTGCGCGCCGCAAATCTTCCACGTTCATGTGATGGAACCGGGGCCGGTAATGTCACGTTCGAGCGCCTTGGATCACGTACAGTCCCTCGTTTATCTCCCGGCCGCGCACCCGCTGGCAAGCAGGGTGGCCGCGGCGAGGCAGGGGAGCCGATTGGTGCACCGGGAATTGTGTCACGGCAAAGGCAAGCACGGGGAGCGCCCTGGACGACTGGACAGCAGGATGATCAGGAACAACGTCAAGGCAGGATGCTACGGCCGCGCACCCATGACCTCGAGGTACCGCTCTACCAGGGCGCGCTCGGGCCCCGTGTACGCTGCTGCGTAGCGGCGAAGCTTGTCGCCGTCGACGTTGGACAGCACACGCCCGGCCCTCACCGCTTCGTATTCCACCACGATGGCCGCGAGCAGCAGTTCCTGATCCGAAGGATGCCGCGCAAGATAGTCGTCGAGTACGGGCAGCGCGTCGCTGTAGCGTCCGGTAATCAGGTAGAGCACGACCATCCGTCTCGCAAGGTCGTCGTTGGCCGGCTCCCGGGCGTACGCGGGAGCGAGCACGTCAATGGCTGATTCGGGTTGTCCGTCGCGCACCCGCGCGTCGGCGACCATGGTGTAGATCTCCGCGGGGCGAGGCTCGCTGCCCAGCGCGATCTGCCAGACACCCGCAGCGTCACGGTCGCGGCCCACTGCAGCAAACGACGCGCCCAGATAGACGGCTGCCGGAAAGAACTCGCGCCGCGGTCCGGCGGCAATCTGCAGCTGCGTCGCGGCCTCGTTCAGCTGCCCTTTCGAATACAGCTCGACACCGCGCAGGAACGCCGCCACCGTTTGATCCCCGCTGCCAAGGGCCTCGAGGGCGCCGGCGCCGTAGCGTCCCGCGCGTGCCAGATCAATCGCGCCCTTCTGTTCGGGTGAATGGCGTTCCGCGAGGTCCAGCATGCCGGCCACGAAGTCCGGACGCAGCAGGACATTTCCATCGAATGTCGGCAGCGTCTGCGCGAACGAGAACGATGCGGCAGACAGTTCCGCGGGCGACGGGGCGGCCGTCGGGGCGCGCGGCCCGAGCACGAATGGACGCGCCAGCAGGCCGGCGACCTCGTC
>CAZDLW010000012.1:0-45349 GCA_964505975.1 uncultured Bifidobacteriaceae bacterium
CCCACCCCCACGCATCAGTCAGGTTCACGCGATGTGCGCCTTTCCGCTTCTCGCCGCGCCCCTCGCCCGGAAACACGTACGGGCTCGTCGCCCACTTGGGAATAGCCTTCAGCACGTCGATGGCCGGCGCCGACAGGTGAATTACCTTCGCGCCGGTCTTGCTCTCCGGCAACTGAAGCACGCCTCGCTGCAGGTCGACGAAGGTCCACTGCAACGTCAGGATCTCGCTGACACGGGCCCCCGTCAGCAAGAGCAGCCGTATCGCCGCGATCGCACCCGGAGACATCGCCGCTCGACGTTCGGCCACGCGCAAGGCACAGCCCACCCGCGCGAGTTCTTGGGGCGAGAGATACCGCTTCCGTGACCGCTCGGGGTACTTCTCGATACCCTTGCAGGGATTCACGTGCGGGCCGGCGCCGAGATAGCCCGCCTGCCCGGCCCACGAAAACAACTTGCTCGCTGTCGCCAGCATGCGATTCGCGGCAACGGGTGTCGCTCGCAGCCGATGGTGAATTTTCAGGAGGTCCGTGGTCGTGAGGTCCGCAAGGGGTATGTTCGCCAACCGCGGCCGCAGGTAGGTATCGAGGTACAGCCGATAGTTCCGCGCAGTCGATGGCTTCCTGCGAGCGTTCACGTGCTCCTCGACGAAACGATCGGCCACGGTGCCGAAGGTCGGCGCCCCTCGCGACTGGTCCGTCTGTGCCAGCGGATCGCCCCCACGCGCCACGATGCCGATGTCGTCCTTCGCGTGCGTCCGTGCCTGCTCCACCGTGAGCTTGTTGACACGTCCCAACGTCTTCCACCGCACGCGCCCCGACGCCAGCCTGTACTTCAGGATGTACGTCTTCGTGCCTTCTGGGCTGACGCGCACGCCAAAGCCCGGGGTGGCACGTTCCCACGCCACGTACCGGACAGCCTGCACGGGCAGATCCGCGATGCTGCGTTTGGTGAGCTTGTCCGCTGCTGCCATGATGGCTCCTCCGTGGCTACCACCAACACGGAAATAATCAGCACGTCGTCGATCGCGTGCCGTGGCTACCACATGGCTACCACGCGAGCGTGGATGTGTGCGTAGCTCTGCGTAAAGAGTAGCACGAAATCCTGAGGAATTTAGGGGAATGCGGACGAGCGTGGATGAGCGTGGGACGGCGGAATGGGTTTCGTAATCAGCAGGTCCTCGGTTCGAGTCCGAGCGCCGGCTCCAGTTTCCGAACAAGTGAGTTTCGGCGAGTGCCCCACCGCCAGGATCGGGATTTGACCCCAATTTGACCCCCTAACCGTTCAAGGAGGCGTCCATGTGCCGAGCGGCCCTCGCGGCTGTCTGCCGTTGGAGGTGGGAGTACAGGTCGGCGGTGAGCCGCAGCACACTGTGACCGAGGAGCTGGCTCACCTGCGCTGACACCATTGCGCGCGTTCTGTGAAGGCGATCCAGAGCCGACGCTTGCCGCGCTGATCGCCGGGATAGAAGAGCCACAGGCGGTGGAACGGGCTGCACCGTTCGTCCGCGCCATCGATGCGCTGATGATTGTCCTCCACGTCAAGGGCGCTCCCCGTTCTCCGAACGTGGTAGGACGTTCATGGTCAGCACAGACTTACGGAATGTGCTGATCGAGCTGGACAACCTCCGCAGCACGCAGGAACACCCGGCAGCCCAGCGACCGTCTGGAGGCCTTCGCCCCTGACGCGAGCCTTCGGTCGCCCGAGCTCGCTGTAGGCCCGCCAGAACGCGGTCCCGGATGCGATCGAGCGTGCTGACCCGCGCATACACGGCGGGCCTCATCGCCCGGCCTCGCGGAACGAGTAGTACTGACGTTCGCCGACGATCACGAGGTCGAGAACCGCGATTCTGGGGAGCTCGCCAGCAGCCCGCAGCCGCATGCACAGCGCGATGGCGTCCGGAGACGGGGTGGGATCACCGGACGGCTGATCTCCCCCACCGCAGTAGGCGTCTCAGCCGCGTACCGCATGGCGCGCGTCCTGCTCACGGACCCGTCGTTCTCGGGCTCGCCCGCTCGGAGGCCCCTATCGAGGAGGGTGCCCACCACGTGATCACGACCAGGTGGTGCTGGTTGCGCGACGCGGCGAGCCAGCACCCCTGGGCCTGCTTGTTCGATGAGCGGCTGGTGGGCACCGCCACCGCGAACGAATGGGCGGAGCAGGTGTGGGGATGCGGCCTGGAAGAAGCGGCAGAACAGGGAGCGGGACGTGCGGGTTGCCAGACTGGTCACGCTCTTGAGCGGCCACTAGCCCCGTCTTGGAGGGTGTGCGTCACCAGGTCGAAGCAGTGGTAGCGGCTGTAGGCGGTCGGCCCCATCCGCATCAGCCGCAGGTTGAACGTCTTCACTGCGGTGACAAACGTATCGTTCTCCACAAGACGCAACGCATCCCTTGCGCTCCCCACCTCCACATACGTCTGATCCGGGCCTCCTCTGGCCTTTCCCGAAATCGGATACACCTCCAATGAACGGATGCCGAATGATCGCATGTTGGATGGCAGGAGTGATTTGGTGGCTCTGAAGGAATGGTTCGGTCCAGTCCAGTGAGGTTCCATCCAAATCGAGACCGCATCTGCCCAGAACAGGTTTCTCGCTGGCGATCTGGACACCGGCAAAGCCATTCTGCGCGACTACATCAACGCCACCATCGGCTTTGAGAAACTGAGCCGTCTCACGAACTTACCGCAAGCACGAAATCTGTTCGAGGTGATCGGCCACTTGCAACGCGCGGAAGGTCTCCATTTCGATCTGTTGCTGAAGGCGAGCTAGATCCGGCCACCCCTCAGGTACGGCCGGATCTCGTTCGTCCGCGCAGCCGCCCCGAAGAAGGACGGCAGGTCCTGTTTCGTGTCGCGCAGAATCTGGATGACTGCCTCGCGCTCGCGTGGCGTCAGTGTCTGATACCGCTCCTGCTTCTCCTGCCCGGACAGGATTTCCCAGGTGCGCGCGTACACCGCATCCTTTACCGTCGCGGGCAACGCATCGAACGCCTCCGAGTAGATCATGTAGCTCACCGGGTACCTGAACAGCCGCGTTCGCAGGTCGAACTGCCGCAGCGATCGCCCCTGCCGATCCTGTGGCCCTCTGGCGGCAAACCGCTCCGCGAATCCCGACGAGCCCCGGACGGCCCCCGCGAGCGGCGCCTCGTCCACGAAGAGCATGTAGTCGACCAGTTCCTGTACCGCTTCCGCGACGCGATCGTCGGCAGCCGGGCCGGGCTCCGCGGCAGCCACGCGTGCCTCCCAACCCGCCCGGGTGATGAGGTTCGTGATATGCGTCTGGTGGGCCAGCACCAGCAGCGCAACGACGTCGCTGTACGCCGACGGAAATGCGTCGAGATCGAACCACCCCTCCACCGTCTCCAGCACGGCCGTCGGGTTGGCCGGTTTCGACAGATCGCGGTCCGCCGGCATCACCGGGACGTTGCCGATGTGCGCGGCTCCCCCATGGTCGCCCGTCACCCACCATCCGCCCCATCGCTGCTCCATCGGGCTGCCGTGAATGGTGGTGAATCCGACGGCATACGAGCGCTCGTCCCGCAACGGGTACATGCTCTGCACCATCAGACCAGGCACCGCCAGCGTTTCCCAGGACAAATGACACGCCAGACAACTGTTGTCGCGGACGAACCGAGGCGCTGCGCCTCGGGTCTGCTCCAGGGAATAGAAGATGACACCTTGCTGTGGATCCTGAACGGCGACCTCCAGAATGTCTCCCCCGCGCACCCAGCCCACGGCCACAGTGTCGCTGAAGTAGACCGCCCGTGGATTGTGGAAGTTGATGAGCGGTGCCTGCAGGCTGGTCTGCGAGAAGACCAGCGTCTGGGATTCGACAGGCACGTCCAGCACCTCGAGCACCGATCGGAGATATCCGCTGCCCGGCTCGAACCGCAAATCGACGGCTCCGGTCTCGAGCCGTTCGTTCAGCGCGGCCACGGCGTCGGTCGTCGGTCCACTGCTGTAGGCAATGGCAGGATGATCGCGCGACCCCGAGAAGGCGTAGCGCCGCTGCGCGTCCAGCATCGGGGCGGCAAGCACGCCGGAGACCAACGCCACGAGCACGAACACACCCCTAGCAACCGCCGGCAGCCGGCCCTGCACGTCTGTTGCCGCCGTCGGTCCACTCCCCCGATCCGCAGGTTCGCTCGAACGATCGGAGCGTCTGTGCGGGACGAACAGGCGTACCACGCGCCGAAGCGAACGATCGAGCGGTCGAATTCGACACAGCTGCACTGCGATACCTCGTTGGCGTCCGCCGGGACGACTCCTATTTTAGCGCCGGGCTGCCATATCATGTGAATGCCCGCACGCTCACGAACCTCGTCTTTCGCGCGCCATGACTGACTCGACCGTCGTTTCACTCACCGTTCAGGACCGCGTGGCAGTCGTCCACATCGACAATCCTCCGGTCAACGCACTGAGCCCGCAGGTCATCGCCGGCCTCGAGGACGCCATCCGCACCGCCGAGCAGGACGAGGCCGTCCAGGCTGTGGTCGTGATCGGCGCCGGGCGGACCTTCATCGCGGGTGCCGATATCAAGGGGCTCGAACAACTTGCCTGGGGCGCCGACTCCGGAGCGCCCGAGATGCACGACCTGTTGAGCCGGATCGAGGACTGTTCCAAGCCGGTGATCATGGCGATTCATGGGACGGCACTCGGCGGCGGCCTCGAAGTCGCGATGGCGGGTCACTATCGGATCGCCACTGCCGATGCCCAGGTGGGACAACCCGAAGTGAATCTGGGAATCATTCCCGGCGCCGAGGGGACACAGCGGCTGCCCAGACTGGCCGGTGTCGCGAAGGCGCTCGAGATGTGCGTGTCAGGACGCCCGGTGAAGGCACCGGATGCACTGGGGGCCGGTATTGTCGACCGGGTCGTCGAGGGCGACCTCACGGCCGCTGCCGTCGAGTTCGCCCTCGAGGTTGCCAATCGGCAGGCACCACTGCCCAAGACGCGCGAACGGAGGGACAAGCTCCCCACACGCGACGAACTACCCGCGTTGATCGACGCCGGTCGGGCCCTGGCCGCCAAGACTCGCCGCAACATGGAGGCCCCCATCAGAGCGGTGGAGGCGATCGAGGCCGCCGCGACTCTTCCATTCGACGAGGGATGCCGTCGCGAAAGGGACCTGTTCTTTCAGTGTGTGCGGTCGGAACAGTGCAAGGCGCTCATCCATGTGTTCTTCGCCGAGCGCGGCGTCGCCAAGGTGCCAGGCCTTCCAAAGGATGCGGCATCTCCGCCTGTGGCCACGGTCGCTATTGTCGGCGCGGGCACGATGGGCGGCGGTATCGCCATGGCGTGCGCGAACGCGGGCGTGCAGGTGCTGTTGACCGACGTCACGGAGGCGGCACTCGATGCGGGATTGTCAACGATCCGTCGGAACTACGACATCTCCATCTCGCGGGGCCGTCTGACACGCGACGCCGTCGACCAGCGCGTGGCTCTCATCCAGCCACGCCTCGAATATGCCGGCTTCGAAGCCGCCGACCTCGTCGTCGAGGCGGTATTCGAGAACCTCGCGTTGAAGAAACAGGTGTTCGCGTCCCTGGATCGTGTCGCACGGCCCCGGTGTGTGCTCGCCACCAATACGTCCACGCTGGATATCGACGACATCGCCTCGGTCACGCTCCGCCCGGAGGTCGTGGTCGGCCTGCACTTCTTCAGCCCCGCCAACGTCATGCGGCTCGTCGAGATCGTACGCGGCGCGGCCACGTCTCCCGAGACTATCGCCGCCATGCTGGCGTTTGCGAGGCGCATCGGCAAGGTGGGCGTGGTCGTCGGAAACTGCCGCGGCTTCGTCGGCAACCGGATGATGTTCCCCTACATGTACGAGGCCCAGTTCATCGTCGAGGAAGGGGCGACGCCGGAGCAGGTGGACCGCGCGCTCACGGACTGGGGCATGGCGATGGGAATCTTCGCCGTCGACGACATGGCTGGACTCGATGTTGCCTGGCGGGTTCGGCAGGAACTGAAGCAGTTCACGGCCCCGGGCGAGCGCAGACCGCTCGTCGCGGATACGCTGTGCGAGATGGGGCGTTTCGGGCAGAAGACGGGCAAAGGCTGGTACCGCTACGGGGACGATCGCAAGCCTGTTCCGGATCCAGAGGTGATCGCGTTGATCGAACGAGCCGCCACGGCCGCCGGTATTCCAAGCCGTTCGTTCACGGATCAGGAGATCGTCGAGCGGACACTCTACGCGTTGATCAACGAGGGGGCACGGGTCCTCGACGAGGGTTTCGCGCTGCGCGCGGCGGATATCGATGTGGTGTACGTCAACGGGTACGGGTTCCCCGCCTATCGCGGCGGACCGATGTTCTATGCCGATCGTGTCGGCCTGAAGCGCGTCTACGAGCGCGTAGCGGCGTTTCATCGCGAACATGGATCCAGATGGGCACCGGCACCATTGCTGGAGCAACTGGCACAGGCCAACGGATCTTTTCGCGAGCTCGACGCCGAACGGATGGCCGGGTCAGCGGCTCCTCGAGCGTGACCGCATGACCGGTGTGCGTACCACGCCCATACGGCCGGTTCGAATTGCCCCAACCGAGTCGGTGGTGCAACACGGGGCGGACGGCGTCGTGTACCTGCGGTCACCGCGCCCCCTCGGTGCCTATCCGGTCCGAATCACCGAACGCCTGGAGCATTGGGCGGACGCGGCCGCTGACCGCACCTTCCTGGCACAGCGTGAGGCGCATGCCGCGACAGACGGGAGCGCCGACGGACGCGTAGCTGGCTGGCGGCGCATCACCTATGCCGAGACGCTGGCGAGCGTCCGGCGGATCGGGCAGGCACTGCTCGACCGGGGGCTCTCGCCAGACCGTCCAGTCGTGATCCTGTCCGGTAACGGCATCGATCACGCGCTCCTGGCGCTGGCTGCCATGTACACGGGCGTGCTGTATGCGCCGGTGGCCCCGGCGTATTCGCTGCAAGCCAGGGAATTCAGCGCCCTGCAGCGGATCTTCACGCGTGTCAATCCGGCGCTCGTCTTTGCCGCGGACGGCGCTCCCTTCGAGCGTGCCTTGCGTGCCGTGCTTCCCCCCGGCGCTGAACTGGTGGCGTGCTCGGCTCCGGGGGATCTGCCGTGGACTCCATTTTCGGCACTCGAACAGACCCCGGCAACGGCTGCCGTCGATGACGCCCATCGACGAGTCGATGCCGACACGATTGCCAAGGTGCTCTTCACCTCCGGTTCCACGGGAAACCCCAAGGGGGTGATCAACACCCAGCGGATGCTCTGCTCCAACCAGGAGATGATCCGCTCCGTGCTGCTCTTCCTTGCCGACGAACCGCCCGTGATCTGTGACTGGTCGCCCTGGAACCACACGGCGGGCGGCAACCACAACTTTGGCCTCACGCTTTACAACGGCGGCACACTCTATATAGACGAGGGCAAACCAACACCAAAGTTGTTCGGCGCGACGGTCCGTAACCTGCGGGAGGTGCCCTGCACGGCCCATTTCGCGGTGCCGCGACTGTACGAAATGCTGATGCCGCACCTTCGCCATGACGCCGTCCTGCGGGACACCTTCTTCAGCCGGCTGCGGCTCCTCTTCTATGCCGCCGCCGGTCTGGGGCAGCGTTTCTGGGATGAGCTGCGGGAGCTCGCCATCGAAGCCTGCGGCGAGGAGATCCTGATCATGACGGGATTCGGGTCTACGGAGACGGCACCGTTCACGCTCAGCACGGGGAGCGGGGGCGCCTTCGCGGGAATGATCGGCTGGCCCGGACCGGGAGTCGATCTCAAGCTCGCGCCGGTTGGTTCGAAGAGGGAGGCCCGCGTGCGCGGTCCACACGTGACGCCGGGCTACTGGAAGGATCCCGAGCTCACCCGCGCTGCCTTCGACGAGGAGGGCTATTACCAGCTCGGGGACGCGATGCGGTTCGTCGACCCCGCCGATCCCGGCAAGGGGCTGATCTTCGATGGCCGGCTGGCAGAGGACTTCAAGCTGTCCACCGGGACATGGGTCAGCGTGGGGCCGCTGCGGGCACGGATTCTGGCCGAGGCGGCCGGCTGTGCGCAGGACGTGGTGATTGCCGGCCCGGATCGCGACTTCGTCACGGCGATGATCTTCCCCAACCTCGCCGTGTGCCGCTCGATGTGTACTGACACCGGCGCACCCCAGTCAACCCGCGAGGTCGTCGAGCATCCCCACGTCAGAGATCGGTTCCGCAGCGTACTCGACGAGCTGGCACGCCAGAGCACCGGCAGTTCCACGTTCGTGGCGCGGGCGATATTGCTCGACGAACCGCCCTCGCTGGACGCCCGCGAAGTCACCGACAAAGGGTCGCTCAACCAGAAGGCGGTGCTGGCCAACCGGGCCGCGCTGGTAGAGGAGCTGTACGCCGTCGTACCCGCTTCGCGCGTACTGGTGGCCACGTCGCCCACGCGGACCTGACCCCAACGACAGGGAGATCTATCGCGATGCCGCACACACGGACCATCGATCCGAGTCGTCTCACCGCCTTCGACGTACACGTTCACCTCGAACATACCGAGGAAGACACGGACGTCGACAAGCACGCGGCCACCTACTTCAAGGGAATCGCCCCGCGCGATGCGGCATCGCTCGCGGAGTACTATCGCTCGCGCAGCATGGCCTGCATCGTCTTCACGGTGGACGAAACGCTCAGCGGCGTGCCGCGGCTGACGAACGAGGCGGTTGCTCAGTTTGCCGCCGAGAACGCCGACATCGCGTTGGCATTCGCCAGCCTCAACCCCCATCGGGGACCGGAGGCGGTTCGAGAGGCCAGACGCCTCGTTGATTCCGGCGCGGTGCGGGGTCTGAAGCTGCATCCCCCGATCCAGGAGTTCTTCCCCAACGATCGAGTCGCCTATCCGTTGTACGAAGTCTTCGAGGAGGCACGCCTCCCCGTCATCTTCCACACAGGCCACAGCGGAATTGGGACCGGCATGCGCGGCGGTGGCGGCATTCGCCTCAAATACGGCAACCCGATGCCGATCGACGACGTGGCCGTGGACTTCCCGGACATGCCGATCATCATGGCGCATCCGTCGTTTCCATGGCAGGACGAAGCCATCTCGGTGTGTCTCCACAAACCCCAGGTGTACATCGATCTTTCGGGCTGGTCGCCGAAGTACTTCTCGCCGACGCTCATCCAGTATGCGAACACACTGCTCAAGCACAAGGTGCTGTTCGGGTCGGACTACCCGATGCTCACCCCGGACCGCTGGCTCGCCGATTTCGAGAAGGCCGCGTTTCGTGACGAGGTGCGGCCACTCATCCTGAAAGAGAACGCTATCAGGCTGTTCGGACTCGCCGCGTCCGAGCCGCCGCCGCAGGGATGACCGTCGGCAACGCACGCCGCCCCCAGGGTCGCTCGAGATTCAAAGTCGGCAACCTCCAGCGAGCCCCGACCTCAGTTGAGGTGCGGCGGGGCGGGCTCCCGACGACATCGCGCGGTAAAGCGCATCCTCCACCTCCGGCCAGCGACCCGAGCTGGGTCCCGCAACCCAGCTCGGTCCTCACGCTTCGGATGCGTTTTGCTCGATTCATGTCGCGCGAGTCGTAGGTCGCCGCCCCGCCGCACCTCAACTGAGGTCGGGACTAATACGTCCGCACTATTGTCAGACGCCGTCGAGCGCGCGTAGAGTGTCTGATCGTATTCGCCCGACCGGGCAGGGCGGCTGGGAACCTGGGCTGCGTAACATGCACCCACAGGGGCGGTGGTCCCCTGCTGGCTCATTGAGGATGCTGGAATGTGCGTCGCGCATGCCGGAACCGCGTCACATCATCAGCAACTCGGGTTCGTAGAGCGCATCAACGGGCCCCAGCACGAACTGGCGCTCCGCGTGTTCATGGTTATCGTCCTGGCCCACTGGGCAGAACATCTTCTCCAGGCATTTCAGATCTATGGGCTCGGGTGGCCTGTGCCAGAGTCGCGGGGACTCCTCGGTCACTTCTTTCCATTCGTGGTGGAGTCGGAAGTCCTCCACTACACGTACGCGATTGTGATGCTGGCCGGCCTCTGGATTCTGCGGACTGGATTTACAGGCAGGGTCGACCGGCTCTGGTGGATGGTGGCCTTTGGCATCCAGTTCTTCCACCACATCGAGCATTTCCTGCTGCAGGCGCAGTACCTGCTCGGGCAAAATCTTCTGGACCGGCCCGTGCCCACCAGCCTGGTGCAGTTGTGGGTGCCCCGTGTGGAGCTACACCTGTTCTACAACACGGTGGTCTTCATCCCGATGGTGGTCGCGATGTACTACCACATGTTTCCACCAGCACCGGACGCCGGCGTCCGCACCCGGTGCACATGCGCGTGGGATCGCCAGGCAGTGGCAACCGGTTGAGCCAGGTTCATCCTCCTCCTGGATCTGGTCGCGGCGACAGACCACGCAAGGATCCCGGACGCCAAGACTGTAGCGCCCCATGTCGGCGCTCTTCCCCGCCGTTCGAGGCGAGTTGGAGCTGGATTGCCGTGCGGCCCATCGCGTTCCGGCGGGAACCGTGCGCGTGGCTCCGCGCGCTCTGTTTACTCTCCGTTGCCGTCGCGCTCTCCCTCGTGGGTCCGGGCTGCTCGAATGCCAACGACGAACGCTCGGGGATTCGCCTGTCCTCGGCGCTCGAGCCGGCGACTCCGCTCACCGGGACGCCTGTCAGGGTGCGATTCCTGTTGTCGGATGCCGCCGGCACCCCCGTGCGCGAGGCGGCACTCCGTCTCGAGGCACATATGGCCCATCCCGGTATGCAGCCGGTGGTGGCTCCGGTGATAGAGGTCAGGGATGGAGCCTACGAGGCCCGACTCTCCTTCACGATGGCTGGCGACTGGATCCTGGTGCTGGACGGAACGCTCGCAGACGGACGCCGGTATACGCGGCACATCGACGTGCCTGACGTGAGGGCCGGCGGATGAGGTCACCTGCGCGCCTGTGATATCCGGGCGACTGCGCTGAATACCCGTGGTTGATGCCCTTGTCCACCGACGCCACACCAGGCTGATTCTTCAGCTTCTTCTGTTGCTGACGGCAGCGGCCGTCGTGGCGCACGGCTTGTTCGGTCCGCAGATTGCGCCGCGCAACCTGGCGACCGTCCTCACCTGGGTGCATTACCGCGGCCTCCTGGTCGTGGCGCTCCTCGCCCTGGGCAACGTGTTCTGCACGGCCTGTCCCATGGTGCTCGTTCGCGACGCGGGCCGCCGGTTGGTCCATCCAGCGTGGCGGTGGCCCCGGCGGCTTCGCGGGAAGTGGCTCGGTCTGGTGCTGCTGGTCGCCGTCCTCTTCGCGTACGAGCTGTTCGATCTCTGGGCCCTCCCCAGGGCTACCGCATGGCTCGTCATTGGCTATTTCGCCGCGGCCCTGGTCATCGATACCCTGTTCGCTGGCGCGGCGTTCTGCAAGCACCTGTGCCCCATTGGGCAGTTCAACTTCGTGGCGTCCACCATGTCACCGACGGAGCTGCGTGTGCGCAACAGCAGCACCTGCGACACCTGTCGCACATCCGACTGTATCCGCGGCCGTCGCAATGCCACGGATCCCCGTCGCGTCGATCAGCGCGGGTGCGAACTGGGTCTTTACATGCCGTCGAAGATTGGAAACCTCGACTGCACGTTGTGCCTGGACTGTGTACGCGCGTGCCCGCACGACAATATCGGCCTCGTCCCGCGACTCCCGGGTATCGAGCTGCTCGACCTGCGGCGGCGTTCAGGCGTGGGTCGGCTGACTCGGCGGCCCGACATGGCCGCGCTCGCCATCTTGTTCACGTTCGGCGGTCTGCTCAATGCGTTTGCGATGACCGCTCCCGCCGGTGCCGCAGAGCGCTGGCTCGCCGCCACCACCGGTATCGAATCCGAGGCAGCCATCCTGGCCATCCTGTTCATCGGTAGTCTCATTGCTCTGCCGCTCGTACTCGTGGGCGGTGCTGCAATCGTCACGCAGGCACTCTCCGGCCGCACCGCCGCCTCGGTCGGTGCGCTGGCCGTTCGATATTCGTACGCATTGCTCCCGTTGGGTCTTGCCGTATGGCTCGCGCACTATGGCTTTCACTTCCTGACCGGCGCGTTTACCGTCGTGCCGGTCGCACAGAGCGCAGCCATCGACCTGGTCGGCTGGCCGCTCCTTGGCGAACCATTCTGGCGTTGGACGGGAATGCAGCCTGGCGCGGTGTTTCCAATCCAGCTCGGATTGATACTGCTCGGGGCTGGTGGTGCCATCGGACTGGTCTGGGCCATGGCCGTTCACGAGCGCGTCGAGGCGCCGCGAGCCGAAGGGGCCGTGTGGGTCTCGATTGTGGCGGTGTTGACGCTGGCGGCAATCTGGATTCTTTCTCAACCGATGGAAATGCGCGGGATGACACTCGGATGAGCGCGCCGAGCGGTCGACTCTCGTTCTGCTGCCTGACTGCACTGTGTCTCGCCACGAGCCCCGTCTCGCTCGTGGCACACGATGGCCCTCCGTTCCCAATCGTGTCGGGACGCACGGTCGGACCCTACACGATCTCCGTCTGGACGGACCCGGATGCCACCGACGATGGATCGGCCGGGGCACAGTTCTGGGTCGTCATCGATCGGGCGGACCGGAGTGGGCGGCCACCGGAGGGCACTGGCGCCACCGTTTCCGTGCGACCACTCGACCGGGAGGGTCCCGTGGTGACGGCGCCCGCTGCGCCCGTCCGGGGCAACCTTGGGAACCAATTCGCCGCACTGGTGATGGACCACGAGGGTCGGTTCACAGTGCACGTCACCGTGGACGGTCCGCTGGGGTCGGCGGAGGTAGAGGCCGAGGTCGATGCGACCTACGACTTGCGTCCGCCGCCGTACATGCTCGTGTGGTACCTTGCCCCGTTTCTGCTCGTCGGCGTGCTGTGGGCCAGGCTCATCCTGCTGCGTTACCGTGGCTCGGGCACCCGTGAGGAGTCTGCACGTTCCTCTCCGGCAGCGGGAGGCCGGAGAACCGCAGCCGGACCGCCCATACAAGGGCGGCAGCTATAATCGGACGACGGTCGCCACCATCTGCTGTGACACTCTCCACCCACGGCCGTTCGCCAACGACGGCTCTGCTGCTGGGGCTTGTTATCACGCTCGCGACGGTTGTCGCGTACTCGTGGTACATCTCCGGCCAGATAACGGGCCTTCGCCAGCTGCAGACGGACCTCACGGACCGGAATCGGCGCGATTCGCTCCAGTTGCTGCGCATTCAAGACGATCTGAACCAGCTCGGCCTCGCCATGCGTGACATGCTGGACGGTGACCAGCCCTATCCGCTCATCGCATGGTCTGCGCAGTTCGCTCGAATTCGGGTCTCGCTCGACCACGCGCTGGCCACGCAGGAGCAGGTGGCCGTCGCCCGTCGCACGCCGGAGCAGAATCTGTATCTGGCGACCTCGGTGACACAGTTCTGGGACGCCGTCGATCGCATATTCGCGCTGGCGCGCGCAGGCCGCGAAGAGGAGGCGCGTACGCAGATCCGCGTCTCGCTCCAGGCGCGACAGGCGGCGCTCAGCACCACCGTCGCGCGCCTGCTCGTCCAGAACAACGAGGCCGAAGCCGAAACCGCGCAGCGCGTACAGGACATCTATCGTGACGTGCAGCGCCAGGTGTACTGGTTTCTCGCCGCAACGCTCGCGGCCATCGTGGCGACGAGCCTGTACTTGATTCGCTCGAACAGGCGACTGTTCGCCCATCTGGCGTCGCTGTCCGAGCAGCGCCGCGACATCGCGCAGCAGCTCATCGCGACACGGGAATCCACACTGCGTGAGATCTCCCGCGAACTGCACGATGAGCTCGGCCAGCTGCTCACCGCGATCGGGTCGATGCTGGGGCGAACCTGGCGACAGGCTCCGGAGGGATCTGCGCTTCGCTCGGACCTGCGCGAGGCCCGCGAAGTTGCGCAAACCGCTCTGGACAACGTACGCGGTCTCTCGCAGACCCTGCACCCGTCGATGCTCGAGGAGCTCGGCCTGGAGAGCGCCATCGAATGGTACCTCTCGACGGTTCGAAAGCAGCTCGGCATCGAGGTCTCGTACGAGCGCAGCGGGGTATTGCGACCCGTCGATGCCGCCATCGGCATCCACGTGTACCGTGTCCTGCAGGAGGCCGTGAGCAATGTGGCGCGACATTCGGGTGCCATTCGGGCGGACGTGCGGCTTCGCTTCACTGCTGAGGGGCTGGAGCTCGACGTCGAAGATCACGGGAAGGGCGTGGACATGGGCACGACACGTCGCGGGCTCGGGCTCGTGACAATGCGCGAGCGAGCGGAGCTGCTCGGTGGCACGCTCTCCGTCCTGCGGGCACACAACGCCGGAACACTGGTGCGTCTCATCCTGCCACTGCCACGCAACATCCCCGCAGGATTGGACGCGACCGCGCTCCCGTCCACATCCGTGGTGCGGCAGCTCTGATGCGTTCTTGTGTACCAGCGTGCGTGGCCCATGCTGGTGACACGTGAGTCGAGAGACATCAATAACCCGTCGGAGTGTGCTCCGTTACACCGATGACCGAAAAGCTGACGGTACTGCTCGCTGACGATCACGCACTCGTGCGTCGGGGTCTCCGCCGCCTTCTCGAGGACGATCCCGCCATCACGGTCGTCGGCGAAGCCAGTAACGGCGACGAGGCCATCAACCTGGCCGCCGAGCTCAGGCCCCGCGTGATCGTGATGGACGCAGCCATGCCCGGCACCAGCGGGCTCGCCGCAACGCGCGCCATTCTCGACCGTCAGCCCGACGCAGCCGTCCTCATGCTCACCATGCACTCCGAGGAGACGCTCGTTCGCCAGGCTCTGGCCGCCGGCGCGCGTGGGTACATCCTGAAGAACGCGCTCGACCTCGACCTAGCCGCCGCCGTCAAACGAATGGCTGCAGGTGAGACCGTGCTCGATCCCGCCGTCGTCCGTCAAGAAGGGCCGGGACGGGAACGGCAGACGCTCACACCGCGCGAGCTCGAAGTGCTTCAGCTCATCTGTGACGGATTGTCGAATCGCGACATCGCCACAAAGCTGAATTTGAGCGTGAACACCGTAGCGGTGCACCGCGCGAACATCATGAATGCGCTCGGCGTGCACAAGACGGCGGAGCTGGTCGTGTACGCGCTCCAGAAAGGCCTGGTGAACCCGCTGTGAACCGGCGCGACTTCCTGACGCGCTGCGGCATGGGTGTGGTGGCCGCCGCTCTTCCAATTCGTGTGGCGGCGCAGACGCCTCGACCGCCCGGCTTCGGACTCGTGGACGTCACCTCGGCGGCCGGGCTCGACTTCAGGCACAACAGCGGCGCCTACGGCGGCAAGCTCCTGCCGGAGACGATGGGGGCGGGCTGCGCGTTCCTGGACTACGACGGAGACGGCTGGCTGGACATCGTCCTGGTGAACGGCATGGACTGGCCCGGGCACACGCGGCAGCGTTCGACGCTCGGCCTCTATCGCAACAACAGGGACGGCACTTTCTCCGACGTCACGCGCGCGGCCGGCCTCGACGTGGAGCTCTACGGGATGGGCGTGGCGGTTGGCGATTTCGACAACGACGGGTTCGCCGACCTGTTCGTCACGTGCGTGGGACAGAACCGTTTGTTCCGCAACACCGGCAAGGGCTCGTTCGTCGATGTGACCCAGGCAAGCGGCCTTGGCGGGCGGGAGGCGTTCAGCACGTCCGCCATGTGGGTGGATGTCGATCGCGACGGCCTCCTCGACCTGTTCGTCTGCAATTACGTACGCTGGTCGGCCGAGCACGACGTGTTCTGCACTCTGGACGGCAAGCAGAAATCGTACTGCACGCCCGAAGCCTACCGGGGTGACACGTGCTGGCTGTTTCGTAATCGCGGCGACGGGACCTTCGAGGACGTGACTGCTACCTGCGGGATTTTCGATTCCAGCTCGAAGTCGCTCGGTGTGGCCCTCATCGACTACGACGAGGACGGCTGGCCCGACATCTTCGTCGCCAACGACACGCAGCCCAACAAGCTGTATCGCAATCTCCGCAACGGCACTTTCAGGGACGTCGGCCTGGAAGCAGGCGTGGCGCTCAGCGAGGACGGGAAGGCGCGCGCGGGTATGGGAGTTGACGCAGCGGACTTCGACAACTCCGGCCGGGCTGGCCTGGCCATCACGAACTTCGACAACGAGATGGTGGGGCTCTACCGGGTCCAGGGACCGGGGGTGTATCGCGACGAGGCCACGCGGGCGGGGATTGGCATTGCATCGTTGAACAGGTTGGGATTCGGGTGCCTGTTCGCGGATCTCGATCTGGACGGCGCGCTGGACCTCGTCGTCGCGAACGGTCATATCGACGACACGGTGCGGAACATCCGCGGCAACGTCGGCTACGCGCAGCCGGCCCAGATCTTCCTGAATGCGGGGAACGGCACCTTCCGTGACGTCGCGCCGGCCGTCGGCGGCGGCTTCGCGCAGCCGCGCGTTGGTCGCGGGCTCGCGTACGGCGACTTCGATCGCGACGGTGATGTCGATCTCCTGTTGACCACGAACAACGGTCCGGCCGTCCTCTTCCGAAACGATCAGACGGCGGGCCACCGCAGCATCCGTTTCCGGCTCACCGGGACACAGTCGAATCGCGACGCCATCGGCGCGAGGGTGCGCATCTTCCACGGCGGCACCACCCAGACGCGAACGGTCAAGAGCGGGTCCAGCTATCTTTCGCAGTCGGAGCTGCCCGTGACGTTTGGCGTCGGCCGGCGCGATCTGGTCGAGCGCGTCGTCATCGACTGGCCCACCGGTCGAACGGACGAGTTCAAGAACGTCGCGGCCGGGCGCACCTACGAGTGCGTCGAGGGCAGGGACATCGCACGCGCGAATCTCCGCTGAGCGGCGGCCGGCCGGGATTCAACAGTCCGGCGAAGGTGCGTCGCGTCGGCTGTCTGGACGAAGGACGCGGTCGCGGCAGGACAGCGGACGCTCGGAGCACGCTTCTCGCCGCCCTTTGGCACGAGAGGCGTCTCTGCCGGCGCCATTCCCCGAGAGGACCACGTGACCCCACTGCACCACGCCTCCGGCCGCTGGAGGCTGGGATTGCTCCTGGCGCTGCTTGCCGCCAGCTTCTGGGCCACGCTTCCAATTGCGCTGAAGGTCGCGCTCGAAGTACTCGACCCGTGGACGCTCACATGGTTCCGGTTCCTGATCGCGGCAGTCCTGATGAGCCTGTGGCTGGCCTGGCGCGGGTTCATTCGCGACTTTCGCGGGCTCTCGTCGCGCGTCTGGACGCTGCTCGTCCTGGCCGGGATCATGTTGACTGCCAACTATGTCTTCTATGCCGTGGGATTGGATTACACGACTCCGGCAAACGCGCAATTGCTGATTCAACTGGCACCATTCCTGATGGCGTTCGGCGGGGTCTTCGTCTTCAAGGAGCGGTTCAGCCGGGGCCAATGGGCAGGACTCGGCCTGATGGCCACGGGGCTGTTTTTCTTCTTTTCCGACCAGCTCGCTGGCGGCACTGGTACACGTTACGTCCTGGGTTCGCTACTCATCGTCATGGCGGCGCTGGTGTGGGCCGTCTACGCGCTGGCGCAGAAGCAGCTGCTGGTCAGCCTGCCCTCCACGGCCGTCATGGGCTTCATCTACGCAGCCGCCACGCTGATGCTGTGGCCGGTTTCTGAACCGGCCGCGCTGGGACGGCTGGATCTCTTCCATACAGTGGCCCTTGTGTACACGGCGCTCAACACGCTCGCCGCATACGGAGCGTTCGCCGAGGCGCTCGCCCACTGGGAGGCGTCGAGAGTCAGCGCCGTGCTGGCGCTGACGCCCCTTTTCACAGTCGTCGCCATGGAAGCGACGGTCCGAATCGCACCAAATCTCGTCGCACCCGAGCGCATCACATCTCTTGGGTGGATTGGCGCCGCCCTGGTGGTGGGCGGTTCGGTTGCGGTGAGCTTGATGCGTCCGGGGGCCCTGGGAACCGATCGGCTGCCATAGCTGGTTGTGAGACGTGTCAACGGCAATGCAGAATGCAGAATTTCAGACGCGCTTCGCACCTAACACGTCGGCATTCTTCATTCTTCATTCTGAATTTTGCATTCATCTCTGTGTCCGGTCACGGGACGGGAGCGTCCCATCAGCGGACACGTTTCACATCGCCGGAAAGCCCTTTCTCGCTTTTGCGCGGCACGCGTCTCGATCTTTCGGCGCTCTAATCAACCTCGTGGTGGCACGAAATTCTCTCTAGGAGATTGCGGCTCGCCCGGCCTGAGACGGAGCCTCGCGAGACGGCCTGAACGGCCCGAATCCATGCAAACGAGTCAAGTGTCGACCGGCCGTTCACGCCGTCTCGCCCGCACGGAGTGCGGGCAGGAGATATTGCCATCCAGCGAGGCACAGCCGGCACCGACATGCTCGACGGCCTCAGGCTGAGCCTCGCTGGTTATGATGACATCTACTGCCGTGGCTGCCGCAACATCCCGCATCCTCATCGCCGACGATCAGGTTGACGTGCTGGAGGCTCTACGCCTGCTGCTCAAGGGCCACGGCTACCAGACGGACACGGTGGATTCGCCCGCTGGGACGCTGAGAGCTCTCGAGAACCGCGACTACGACGCCGTACTCATCGACCTCAACTACGCGCGCGACACGACCTCCGGCCAGGAAGGCCTCGATCTCCTCACCCACATCCACTCGGCGGACGAATGGCTGCCGGTGGTCGTGATGACTGCGTGGGGCTCGGTGAACCTGGCGGTGGAAGCCATGCGTCGTGGCGCACGGGACTTCATCGAGAAGCCATGGGACAACGAGCGTCTGCTCGCGGTCGTCCGCACGCAGACCGAGCTGGGCCGGGCGTTGAGACGGGCCAACCGCGCCGAGGCACAAACCCGGTTGGTTCAGGAAGGCGGACCGATGCTCATCGCCGAATCCGTCGCGATGCAGCCGGTTCTGCAGCTTATTGAGCGGGTGGGCCCGTCGGAGGCCAACGTGCTCATCACCGGTGAGAACGGCACCGGGAAGAGTCTCGTCGCTCAGGCGCTTCATACCGTCTCGGCACGCACCGGCCGGCCGATGGTGACCATCAACGCGGGCGGTGTGTCGGAGGGTGTGTTCGAAAGCGAGCTGTTCGGACATGTCAAGGGCGCATTCACCGACGCGCGACAGGATCGCGTCGGTCGATTCGAGCTCGCCGACGGCGGTACGCTGTTCCTGGACGAGATCGCCAACGTGCCACTCAGTCAGCAGCAGAAGCTGCTGCGCGTGCTCGAAACCGGCGAGTTCGAGCGCCTTGGCTCTTCACGGACCCGGAAAGTGGACGTCCGGCTGATTTCGGCCACCAATGCAGATCTGAACGGCGAAGTGGCCGGCGGCCGGTTCCGCCAGGACCTCCTCTTCCGGCTCAACACCATCGAGATCCGGCTGCCGCCGCTGCGCGAACGTCGCGACGGCATCCCACGCCTGGCGAGGCACTTCCTGGCGATGCACGCGCAGCGGTATCGGAAGGCGATCACGGGCTTCGACCCGGCCGCGCTGCAGTCGCTCGTGAGCCATTCGTGGCCGGGCAACGTCCGCGAGCTGGATCACGCAATCGAACGTGCAACCCTCATGGCCCAGGGTAATGTCATTCATGTGTCGGACTTGGGGCTTCGTCCCTCCGTCGACACGCCGACCCGTCTCGAGGACATGAGCCTGGAGGAGGTCGAGGTGTTTCTCATTCGAAAGGCGATGGCGCGCTACGGCAACGTGAGCCACGCCGCCAGAGCGCTTGGACTGAGTCGATCCGCGCTGTACCGTCGGCTGGAGCGTCATCGACTCTCGTAACCGCGGTTACGACAGCCCACGGTGCGAGCGGCGGCCTGCCGGCACTGGAGTGGGTTGCCGGTCGGGGAGTGCCCCCCGACATTCTCACTGGTATGTCGTACGACGCTCGCATGACGCTGCTCGCGCTGGCGGCCGGGCTGCCGGGGCTCGTGCTCTCGACGGTCCTGTTATGGATGGCACCGTACTCCTGGTTTGCCCGATCCACCGCACTCCTGTTCGTGGCCGGACTGTGGGTCTTCCTGTCCATCCTGTTGCGAGAACACATCGTGCGCCCTCTGCAAACCGTCGCGAATCTGCTCGCCGCACTGCGCGAGGACGACTTCTCCATCCGCGCGCGCAGCATGGCCCCGGACGATGCCCTGGGGCACGTGATGACGGAAATCAACACACTGGCCGAAACCTTGCGCGTCCAGCGGCTCGGCGTTCAGGAAGCCACTGCGTTGCTGCGAGCCGTCATGGCGGAGATCGATGTCGCCATCTTCGCCTTCAATCACCACCACCAGCTTGTCCTCGTCAACCGCACGGGCGAACGCCTCCTTCACCGCCAATCCGAAGACCTCGCCGGCCGGTCGGCCGAGGAGCTCGGCCTGCACGAGGCACTGGCCGCGTCGGGAATTCGGGACCTGAGCTTCCACGGCAGCACCGGTCGATTCGAGATCCGACGCACTAAGTTCTGGCAGGGCGGGCTGCCGCACGAGCTGCTCGTGCTGTCGGACCTCAGTCGGCCCCTCAGGGAACAGGAACGCGAAGCCTGGAAGCGTCTGATTCGCGTCATCGGCCACGAACTGAACAACTCCCTCGCGCCGATCAAATCTATCGCTGGGAGTCTCGATGCCCTGCTCGCCCGCACGCCGCCTCCCGATGACTGGCGCGACGACATGCAGCGCGGGCTCGCCGTCATCGCTTCGCGCGCCGATGCCCTCAGCCGTTTCACCTCGGCCTACGCGCGACTGGCACGGCTGCCCCAGCCGAACCGGAAGCCAGTAGAATTCGGCACTTTGATCCGGCGCGTCGTGACCCTTGATCCCCGCCTGCCTGTCGCAGTTGGCGACGGCCCGGACCTCCAGATCCGTGCTGACGCCGACCAGCTGGAACAGTTGCTGATCAACCTCCTGCGCAATGCCACCGATGCGGCGCTCGAAACCGGCGGTGGTGTATCCGCTGGCTGGACCTCACACGACCACACGCTCGAGGTGTGGATAGAAGACGAGGGGCCCGGCCTGCAGAACACGACGAATCTCTTCGTGCCATTCTTCACGACAAAGCCGGGCGGGTCTGGTATCGGGCTTGTCCTCAGCCGGCAGATCGCGGAGGGCCACGGTGGTTCAGTGGATCTGGAGAACCGGACCGATCGTCGAGGGACGCGCGCGACCCTGCGCCTGCCGCTGTGAAGTACGATTCACCCCAGTCACCTGGCGCGCGACAAGACCGCCAAGAGGGCTCTGCCGCTCGATATCCCCGCAGAGCCCCTCGCAGAGCGGTCCAACGGCCGCACGGCCGGCGGTGTCGAGACGCTGCAATCGTGCAATCGTCCGCGAAAAGCGGCTATGCTGAGGGCATGCGGACGCACTGGATCGCGGCGAGCGTGCTTTCCGCGTGTCTCACGACGTCGTGCGGGGGCACGTCAACGGGCCCCGTCCCCGAGGGCGAGCGGCCAGGCCCGGCTCCGACTCTGGTGAGGGAGTTCACGGCGACACCAATCAACGCGGGTGTCCATCCCGATGCTTTTGCATTTCGCGTCAGCGCCACCGCCCTCAAGGGAGAGAACCCCTGTATCGCCGAGAACACTGAAATCTGGATCGATCGGCGCCGGGACGGCGACACGCTCTACCTCACCGCACAGCGCGAAGCCATCGATCCGCAGCGTGTCTGCACGATGGAATACAATCCGGTGTTCGAAGAGCTCGCTACGGAGGTGAGAGGCTTCCGCGACGATCCGAGTCACGTGGTCGTCGAGAACGTCCAGAAAGTGGGCCAGCGCCAGGCACTCTGGTAGGCTCCCGCCACCCATAGGGCGCCACCGGGTAAGCTGAGACATGGCGCTCGGCGTCCTTCACATCGTCGTCGGTACCCTGCTCCTGGCGCAGGTGGAAGCGCCCGGACAGAGACACGAGCCACGCGTCACTATCGAGGCGTCGCCCCGTCTGGCAGGAGTCGTGCCGCGTGTCCAGGCGATCGATCTGAACAGACTCGACGAGGCCCTCGCCCGCGCCGGCTTGACACTACCCGACCGCATCCGGATTCTGCTTGCCGACAACGATCATCCGCTCGCACGGAGCACGCCCACCTGGGTTGTGGGTCTGGCGTCTGGCACGCAGGATATCGCGGTGTTTCCCGATCGCGTGCTGCGCATTCCGTACGATTCGCTCGAGTCGGTCGTCCGCCACGAAGTCGTCCATCTGGCGCTGTCGGCAAGGGCCGCTGGCAATCCACTGCCGCGTTGGTTTCACGAAGGCGTTGCCGTCTCGGTCGATGCCGGGTTCGGGGTCGGCTCCCAGCTCAGGCTTGTCGGTGCCATGCTGGGCGCGTCCGGCACTGCCGACCTCAACCGCCTGTTTCGCTCGATGGCGCAGCCCGACACCGCCGACGCGTACCTGTTGTCCACCGCGCTCATCGACCACCTCCGCCGTCAGCATGGACCGGCGGTGCCCGGCGCCATTGCGGCGCGAGTCGCGCAGGGACTCGCGTTCCAGGAGGCCTTCATCCTCGAAACTGGCGTGACCCCCGACCAGGCCGCCGCGGAGGCCTGGGCATCCTATCGGCGATGGGTCGCATGGATTCCCTCGGCCACCAGCGCGTCGGCTATGTGGGTCTTCATCATGTTGCTCGCTCTGGTTGCGTACCTCGCACGGGTTCGCCGGCGGCGACGGTTGCGGAGGCGATGGGACGAGGAAGAGGGATGGGGCGACAACGAGATCTGACGACCCATGCCGGACACGCACACTGCCGTCGTTCATGTCGATTGCGATCACCCGGATCCCGCGCAGATTGCTCTTGCGGGCGGGTTCCTGCGCACCGGACGTCTCGTCGCGTTTCCGACGGAGACGGTCTATGGTCTTGGAGCGCACGCGCTGAATCGAGCCAGCGTCCGGCGCCTCTTCGAAGCCAAGGGCCGACCGGCCCACGACCCGGTCATCGTGCACGTGGCGTCGATCGCCGAGGTCGTCCCGCTCGTGACGATGTTACCCGAGCTCGCTCACACGCTGGCAGCCCGTTTCTGGCCCGGCCCACTAACGCTGGTGCTGCCCAGGTCGCCGCGAGTCCCCGACGAGGTCACGGCCGGTCTGGATACCGTCGGCGTACGTATTCCGGCGCATCCGGTAGCGATCGCGCTTCTCAGTGAAGCGGGCGTTCCTGTTGCGGCACCAAGTGCGAATCTCTTCTCGCGTCCGAGCCCGACGACGGCGGCACACGTGCTGCAAGACCTCGACGGGCGGATCGATCTGGTGGTCGATGCCGGGCCAACGCTGGTAGGCGTGGAGTCGACCGTCCTCGACCTGTCCCGTGATCCTCCGGCGGTGCTGCGCCCGGGCGCTGTGACACTCGATGCCCTGCGCGAGATCGTTCCACGGCTCGAGTACGTGGGGGGGCAGCCGCCTGTCCACTCGCCGTGGCCACCGCCCTCGCCGGGGCTGTTGGACAAGCACTACTCGCCGCGGGCACCGCTGACACTGTACGAAGGTCATCCGGCGCGCGTCATCGAGCGTCTGCAACACGACGCACGTGCGGCGGTCAGCCGTGGCCTGTCCGTCGGCGTGCTCGTCGCAGACGAGGACGACCTGAACGACCCCGCTCTGCACGTGGTGCGGATGGGTCCCGCGCACGACCCTGCGGAGGTGGCACGGAGGCTCTATTCAGCGCTGCGAGACGTGGACACCGCGGAGATCGACCTGATCCTCGCGCGGGGCTTTCCCGCGCACGCTGGTCTCGGCGTCGCCGTCGCGGACCGCCTCCGGCGTGCGGCGGCCGGACGCATAATCGATTGTTGATGTCTCCGTCGTGACGGCTCGCTGGGAAGCCACCTCGTGCGTCTCCGCTTGCCTCAGGAGCCAGTCGCCGTCGCGACGGGCGCGTCCCTCGAGGCGGACTCCCGACGACGTCGCGCGGAAAAACGCGTCCTCCGCTCGACGATGCCGCGACCCGCGCTGGGGCCCCCACCCCAGCGCGGCCTTCACGCTCCGGACACGTTTTGCCTGATCGGTGTCGCGCGAGTCGTAGGTCGCTCGCCTCGAGAGACGCGCCCGCCGCTGGTGCAGGTCTTCCTGAAGCAAGCGGAGAAGCAGGAACCCCCAACTTGGATTATTCATGATCACGGCAGGCGACTCGTCCTGGGCGCGAGCACACCGTCGGAGCAGGCCGAGCGCGGAGGCGCGACACATGCGGCGCAGCGAGTCTTCCGCGGCGGTCTGCTGAGGGCCCCCGAAGCGCGGCAGACGCCGGCGGCACACCACTTGCCTCACTAGCTCACATGCCGAAGCAGATGACTCAACTCGATACACCACTGCGTGACCAGCTCGACCGTTTGGCGGCCTTCGAGCCCTCCGAGGCTCCGGTGATCAGTCTGTACCTGGATGCCAGGCCGGACCAGCACGGCCGTGACAACTACGAAAGCTTCCTGCGCAAGGCCTTCAACGAGCGGGTCCGTGCGCTCACGGGCGATGCGCGACTCAGTTTCGAGCGCGACGTCGAACGCGTTCAGGAGTACCTGGCCGAGCACCTGCGCAAGTCGGCGAACGGTCTGGCGTTGTTCACCTGCTCCGCACGGGATCTGTTCGAGGCAGTCCAGATTGATGCACCGCTCGAAGGGCACTGGTTGTTCGTCGATTCGGTACCGCACCTGTATCCGCTCGCGAGACTGAGCGACCAATACCCTCGTTACGCTGCGCTGCTGGTCGATACGAACTCGGCGCGCTTGTTCGTGTTCGGTCTCCGCGCGCGCGAAGCACACCGCGAAATCAAGAACGTCAAGACCCGCAAGTCCGCCATGGGTGGATGGTCACAGGCGCGGTATCAGCGCCATCTGGCCAATGTGCATCTCCACCACATGAAAGAGGTAGTAGACGTGCTCGACGCCGTCGTCCGCGATGAAGGACTGGACACCGTCATCGTGGCGTGCGATGAAGTAGCCAGACCCGCACTGATGGAGCAGCTGCCCAAGCATCTCGCGGACAAGGTCATCGACATCGTCCGTCTCGACATCAGTACACCAGAGCACGAGGTGCTCGCCGAAACGATGGAGGCGCTGCGCGAACGCCACGCCAGCACTGACGCCGAACACGTCGCGGCTGCGCTGAACGCCTGGCGGGCCGGAGGGCTGGGCGTGGTCGGTCCGGAGGATACATGGCAGGCGCTCTCGCTCGGACAGGTGGATGAGCTGTTGATCACTGCCACGCCCACATCCCTGCGGCCGATGGCAAGCCCTCCTCCGGACCTCGCGTCCGAATCGGTCGATGTCGACACCTCAGCCCCGAATGCCGCCGAACTCGACGGCGAGCGCCTGAAGCTCGCGGATCAGCTCGTCGTCAAGGCCCAGCAGACCGGCGCGAAAATCCGGTTCATTGAGGACCCCGAATTGCTGGCTGAGGTCGGCGGCGTCGCCGCGTTGCTGCGATTCAGGATATGAGTAGCAAAGCTTCCGTGTGAGATCCACCAGCCAGCAGGTGCCAGGGTGAGCAAGCCAAACAAAGTCAACAAGGATCACTACATGCAGCGGGGGCGCCTCACGCCGGACGAAATCGCTCGCGAACGCCAAAAACAGATGCGTCCGCCGCGATCACCTGTCAAGAGGACACCTGCACGGCCGGGCGACGAACGGGCAGCCACCCGTCCTCGAAGCTCGCGCGAAGAATGAGCGTGATCACGGCACCGTAGCTTCGCACGCCCTCTTCCACACGGTTGGCTTTCAGGTAGCGGTCGTAGGCCAGCCAGCTGGCGCGGCGCAACTGCGGCCACTGCCCCCGCCGCAAGCGCTCGGCAATGGCGTCGACATCGCCGCGAGGCCCGGCCGTCAGCGCCTGGGTAATGCGATCGCGAGCGGCGGCATCAACCTCCCCCTGTATTTGCCAGTACAGGTACAACCAGCCGCTGTATTGTGCCGCCACGTGACCGCGTACGCATGTCAGCCAGGCAATGAAATTGGCGGCCGCTTCGTCCGCATAGCCGGCGAGATGGGCCCACTCGTGGGCGGCCACGAACGGACGCTCGAACGGAAGCAAATCCGGATTCGCGAGCACCTCCAACCCAAATGGGTTCACCATGCCGTCCACGCCCGTCCACCGGAAGTAGGGGCCATACATCGTTCGCTTCAAGCGGCCCAGCTGTGCGAGAGGTGCATCGCTCAGCACGCGCTGCACGCCGTGGAACGCCGATCGGAGTTCATCGTCCAGCCACTCCTCATCGCGCCAGCCGCGTTCGTGTGCCGCGGCATGCAGGGCGTTCAGGTGATCCGCGGCCTGAAGGCCAAGTGCGATGACGTCCTCCCGCGCCGGGGCAGCGGACTGGAGCACGAGACGCTCGGCGATCCCGACACGGCGATAGTTGAACCCCCACGATGCCAGGAACACCAGATAGATCGCCGCACTCATCACCAGCAGGCGCCGAATGGTCTTGAGCACCGGTGCAACGCTCCGACTGCGCCGGATCTCCAGGCCTGCAGACACCAGCATGAGCAGCAGTGCTGCCGCTGCGGCGACGGTGAAGACATCGAATAGCGCAAGCGGCACTGCATTCGTCGTCGACGTGATCAGGAACTGCACGGGCGGATACGCACCGGTCGAAAACCAGCGTTCGACCGTCTCCGGGGCTGTGGGCACGAACGCGGCCGCGAGCGCCAGCCCGACCACGCCGATCTGCAGAGCCCACCCCCCCGCCATTCCCCGATCTTATCGCTCCATGCCGACTGTGTCTCCAGGCCGGACATCATCCACCGGTCGCGCAACAGACCTGCCCGCGGCTCTGTCTCCGACGCGCCGTCGTAGAATGAGCCCGAGACCAGCCAAGGGCTCCCGCCCTTGATATCCCGGCAGAACCCTTGGCTGGTTGCCAGTATCTCCTGCCGCGCTTCGCGCGGCTAGGACCGATCGCCACTGACCATGCGCCTTCATTTATCGGCCCCCGATCGAGGCCCTGCAAGCCGTCACCTGGTGGCGGTGTCTAGTGCGATCGCGCTGGCTTCCCACACACTGTCAGCCGTGCTGCTCGCGGTGACCCTGAGTGCCAGTGGCGCCGGGCAGGTTTCGGTCACGAACGGAACCGGCCGCGTCACCGTCAGCGTCGTATCTCCGTACGGCGACGGGATCGACGAGGCCACTGTCACGCTCGAGCTCATCGATGCAACCGGCGCCGAGATACGGCAGTGGGCGGCCACGACGGACGCCGGGGGCACTACCGTGTTCGAAGGTCTGAGCACCGGTATCTATCGCGTCGTTGCCGAGCGGCAGGGATATACGGCGCGCGCCGCCGTACCGCCGCACGCGCCGGAAGAGAACAACCGCATTGCGATCGGCGAGGTGCCAGTCAACCTGGAGATTGAGCTCGTCCTCCGGCCGGCTGGCCGCGTCGCCGGCCGTATCCTCAATCCAGACGGGACGCCAGCATCCGGCGCCGGAGTGGCGGCAGCCATTCGCACCGATCCGGAGAGCCCGCTCATCACAATCGCCAGAACGACGGCAGCCCGCGATGGCCTATACGACATTCCAGGACTCCCCGCTGGCCTCTATCTCGTTATCGCGCAGCCACCTTCACGCGACTCGATCGACACGACGCCTGGCCCGGCGGCAATCCATCCGGGCGTACCGGTTGCGGAGCCAGGCACGCCGATCCGTATATTCGAAGGCGCCGCCACTGAAGGGATCGACGTGTGGCTTCTTCCGGCCCCGCAGCGGTTCACCGTGTCCGGCCGCGTGTTCGATCTGCGTGGCGGACCAGTCCGGAACATCGCCATCGAGCACGCCGACGTCCAGGGCGTGCGCTCCGGTGTCTGGATTGTGTCGGATCCGGACGGCTACTTCACTATCGAGGGCGTGCCTCCTGGCCCGTTCATCATGCTCGCCCGCGCGGAATCATCCACGGGACCAGTGGCCGGTCTCGCCTCGACTGAGCTGACGGTCGGTGCGGTGGAAGACGTGCGCCTGGTCGTGGACGTGCCCGGCTCGATCGAGGGTCGGGTGGTATTCGAGGGCGCCGTGCCACGGTTGGAGTCGCGGCTCCTCGTCTCGCTCGAACACACGCTGATTCGGGTATCGCTGCTCCATCCCAGAGACGAAGCGGAGGTCCAGGACGACGGCCGCTTCCGGATTCCACACGCTCTCGGCCACTACCGCTTTCGCGTCGGTGGTCTGCCGGAGGGTTGGGCCGTACAGCGCGTGCTCCGCAACGGGCGTCTCGTGGAAGATGGACGGCTTACTGTGTCGAACAGAGACCGCGTCCACGGTATCGAACTGGTCGTCGGGCCCGGCACCTCATCCGACCGGTAATCCCCGCCGGCCGTATGGTGACGGTCGCTACCCTCTCGGGCGGAACGGCCGGCCCCGTTGCCCCAAACGACGCTCGAGCCGATCCGTACACGTGCACGTCGAGCACGCCCACGGCTCCGTCCCGTTCTCGTGACGGCACGCACGTCGTGCATGCGCATCCCGAACGTCATCCAGATCGAAATACTCCTCCCAGTACGGCCGCTCCTCCGCGAGCGGCTCGACACAAAAGCAGGTTTCCACCCATGTGACTCGGCCGTCGGACAGTTCACGTGCAGAGGCCATGTTCCGCTGGTACTCGTCGCCGGCCACGGACCCGGCGCCGAGACTCCCATCGTCAATCGCCCGATGCAGAGCATCCCGGTGGCCTGGCTTGATCCGAGCAGTCACCAGATAGCGCACAGGCAATGGTAACGCAGGAGGACTGTGCTCACCTCGTTTCACCCCGGCCGATCCGACAGCGCGACTGCCACGGTCCCGTCGCGCAGCGCCGATGTGCTACGATCCGCCGCTCGACCGTCGAGGCATGGGTCACCCCAGATCAGGCCAGGGCACGTCGGCGCGGCGAGTCTTGACGAGTGACATCGGACGCCGGACCGCAGACACGCCGATTGTGAAGGCACGGTTCTACGCGCCGCAGGCGCACGCACGCGGGGATCTCGTGCTGATGCCGAGCGACGAAGCACGGCATCTCCTTCATGTGCTCCGGCTCGGGACGGGAAGTGCCGTTCGGATCTTCAACGGCCGCGGCGACGAGTTCGACGGGCTGGTAGAGGCGGTAGTCGGGCGCGACGTCTCGGTGAGACTCGTCGCGCCGCGCAGTGCCGCCCCTGAACCCCGGGTCGCTGTCCTGCTGGCGCAAGCCGTGCTGAAAGGCGACAAGATGGACGATCTCGTCCGTGACGCCGTCATGATGGGCGTCGTCGCAGTGCAGCCGGTCGTCAGCAAACGCACGGAAGTCACCGCGGCGACACTCGTGCGCGCACGGCGTCCGGAGCGTTGGGCACGAATCGCCGTCGCCTCGGCGAAGCAGTGCGGTCGCGCCATCGTGCCATCGATCTTCCCGCCAATCGGCATGGCAGAACTCCTCGATGCGCTCGGCACCCGCACGGAACGCGGTCCGGCCCTGATGCTCGTCGAACCGGAAGCGTCGATTCATGCCATGGCCCTCTCAGACGTCGATCTGCCCGCGCCGAGGGACGCGACAATCATCATCGGTCCCGAAGGCGGATGGACGCCAGAGGAGCTGGAACGCGCATCTCACGTCTGCCGGCTTCTGACGCTCGGAAGACGCACCGTGCGCGCCGATGCGATGCCGCTCGTGGCCCTCACCGCGTTGTTCGCAATCTGGAAAGAGCTGTGAGGATTGGCGGAGGATTGGCGTCCGCGAGGACTGCTATACTCCCCAGACTCCGATGTTCTTTCGCGGCCAGACGATCGGCAAGTATCGCATCCTGTCGTCGCTCGGCAGTGGCGGTTTCGGCAGCGTGTACCTGGCCGAAGACACCTGGATCGACAAGAAAGTCGCCATCAAGGTTCCCCACAAACAGCACCTCGATTTCGGAGAGATGCTCAAGGAGCCCCGCCTGCTCGCGTCGATGAGCCACCCGAACATCGTGACCGTGCTCACGGCAGAAAAGCAGGAGGACGTGTTCTTCATCGTCATGGAGTACGTGCCGGGCGAAACGCTGGAGCGCGTCATCATGCGGGAAGGCGCACTCGACGTGTCCCACGCCCTCGATTTGACCTGCCAGATCTGCAATGCCGTCGACCACGCACACCAGGCCGGCGTCCTGCATCGAGATCTGCGTCCCGGCAACATGCTGGTGTCGGAGTCCGGATTGCTGAAGGTCACCGATTTCGGCACGTCGCGCCTTCTCGAGATCGCGGCCTACGGCACGACGGTGATCGGCAGCCCGCCGTACATGGCTCCAGAACAATTCCATGGCAAGGCGGTCTTCGCCAGTGACGTCTACTCGGTCGGGGTCACCATGTATCAGATGCTCACCGGGTCGCTGCCCTACGACACGCCGGCGCCAGGGGATCTCGAGCGTTTGATGCGCGGGGAGCTGGTCCGGCCGCCACGCCTCAAGAACGCCCGGGTTCCAAGGGCCATCAGCGACATCGTGCTCCACGCCATGGCGCCGGATTGGACCGCGCGGTATCAACGCGCCGCCGATCTGCTGGACGACATCCTGGCCGCTCGCCGTCCCGCAAAGCGGTTGGCGCCGAGCACTGAAGGCCAGATGGCGGATATCCATTCGCGCCTTCGCGCGCGAGAGCTTCCGCAGGCTCGCTTCTGCTGGCACTGTCGGAAACCGCTTCACGCGCGCGCAGACCGCTGCCCCTTCTGCGAAGAGCCCCAGTAGCACGACTGCAGCTCGATTATCCGTTTCGCAACCGGGCGTATTACGATTAGGGTGCGGCGTGCCTGTACCCATGCGTCGATGCGCCCTGCCCGCGGAAGCGAAGCAATCGCGCCGTGAGGGGAAGGTGCCCGCTCGGAGTCGGCTGCGAAGGAGCGTCATATGTCTTTTCCCGGGACCGGCAAGATCTGGATGAACGGCACGCTCGTGGACTGGGCAGATGCCACGATCCACGTCGCGTCCCACGTCGTCCACTACGGCAGCGGTGTCTTCGAGGGGGCACGCTGTTACGACACTGCTCGTGGCCCGGCATGCTTCCGACTCGACGCGCACATCCGCCGGCTGATCGATTCGGCCCGCATCTATCGGATGGAGTCGCCGTACGACCAGGAGGCGATCACGAACGCCGTCATGGAGCTCATCCAGCTCAACGGATTCCGGGCGTGCTACATCCGCCCGCTGATCTACCGCGGCTACGACTCGCTTGGTGTCAATCCATTCCCGTGTCCCGTCGACGTGGCCATCCTGCTCTGGGAGTGGGGTGCCTACTTCACCAAGGACGCCATCGAGGAAGGCCTCGATGTCAAGGTCTCCACATGGGCGCGCGTCGCACCGAATACGATGCCGGCAATGGCCAAGAGCGTCGCGAACTATGCCAACAGCCAGCTCATCAAGATGGAGGCGATCGTCGAAGGGTACGCCGAAGGCATTGCTCTCGACCACGAGGGCAACGTCAGCGAAGGCAGCGGCCAGAACATCTTCATCGTCCGTAACGGGACCATTTACACGCCACCGGTCGGCGCGTCCATTCTGGCCGGGATCACGCGGGACTCGGTGATCACGATTGCGCGCGATCTTGGATTCGAAGTGCGGGAGGAGACGCTCCCGCGGGAACTGCTCTATATCGCGGACGAGGTCTTCTTCGCGGGGACGGCGGTCGAGGTGACACCCATCAAGTCCGTGGACAAGATTACGGTCGGCCGCGGGCGGCGGGGACCGGTTACCGGTGCCATCCAGCAGCGTTTCTTCGAGATTGTGCGCGGTGAGGCACCCGACACGCACGGCTGGCTCCAGTATGTCGGCGCGCGGGAGACGGCTACAAGCGGAGCGTCGAGGGACCGATAACCTGGAGGTCATGCACGTCAACGACCTCCTGAGAATCGCCGTCGACTGCGGGGCTTCGGACCTGCACCTGAAGGTGGGCAGCTACCCCATGATACGGGTCCACGGCACGCTCGTGCCGGCTGTGCAGGACAAGCGCCTGGACCATGAGGACATGGTCGCCATGGCCGCGGCCGTGCTGCCAACCAGCCACCGCGAGCGCTTCAAGGATCAGCACGAAGTCGACCTGGCGTACAGCGTGGCAGGGCTGGGCCGGTTCCGCTGCAACACCTTCCAGCAGCGCGGTACGATTGGCATGATCTTGCGGGTCATTCCGATCAAGGTTGCGAGCATCGACGAGCTCTCGCTCCCTCGCGTTCTCAAGAACATCGCAGCGGAAGAGCGCGGTCTCATCCTGGTCACCGGGACGACCGGGAGCGGCAAGAGCACGACGCTCGCGACACTCGTCGACGAGATCAACGCAAGGCGCACGGCGCACATCGTCACGATCGAGGATCCCATAGAGTATCTCCATCGCGACAACCGGTCGATCATCAGCCAGCGCGAGGTCGGCACGGACACCGACTCTTTCTCCCAGGCGCTGCGCAGCGCGCTCCGGCAGGATCCGGATGTCATCCTGGTAGGCGAGATCCGCGACCACGAGACGATTTCCACGGCGCTGCTCGCCGCCGAAACGGGACACCTGGTGCTCTCCACGCTGCACACGCTCGACGCCACCGAGACGGTCAACCGCATCATTGCCGTGTTTCCGCCGCATCAACAGGAACAGGTTCGGATTCAACTGGCCAGCGTCCTGCGGGCCGTGATCTCGCAGCGCCTGATTCCGCGAATCGACGGTCTGTCACGGGTGCCCGCCGTGGAGGTATTGATCAGTACGGCGTTCATCCGCGACTGCATCACGAATCGGGAGCGGACGCATCTCATCCAGGGAGCCATCGCGCAGGGGACGTCCCAGTACGGGATGCAGACGTTCGACCAGTCGATCTTCAGCCTGTTCGAACGGCGTCTCGTCTCCTACGAGGAAGCGCTTCGCTGGGTGTCGAACATCGACGAGTTCAAACTGAAGGTCCAGGGCATCACCACGACGACCGAGGCGGCACGCGACCAGATGGTTCGCGCCGCCCATGCGCCCGATGGCCAGCTCACGAACCTCACCCGCTTCGGAAGATAGCGCGTATCGCGATGGTCTGAAGCTGCTCGCCCGGCGGGAGCTCTCCGAGTCCCAGGTCCGCCTGCGGCTCTCACGGCGTGGCTACACCACCGACGCGGTGAGCGCCGCCATCTCACGGCTGAAGGCCGGCGGGGCGCTCGACGATGAACGAACCGCTGGCGCCATCGCCCGCACGGAAGCAGGCGTGCGCGGCCGTGGCAAGCTGCGCGTGAAGCTTCGCATCGAAGCCGCGGGCATCTCGTCGCACCTCGCGCAACGGGCGGTCGACAAGGTCTTCGAGGAACTGGACGCGGACCAGTTGCTGGAACTGGCGCTGACGCGCAAGCTCCGCGGGCGCAGCCCCGACTCGAGCGGGGCGGACTGGCGCCGGCTCTACCGCCATCTGGTCGGCCAGGGGTTCGACGCAACCCAGGTTCTGGCGCTCCTCAAACGGAGATTCACGGCGCTTCGTAACCACGACGAACACCGCGATTCCTGAAAGCGGCGCGACACGCGGTGTAGAGCGGCCGCACGACCCACTCTTCACGCCCCCCCGCCGACGGTCCCCTCACCGGTCGTCGCCGGGCGATCGGACGAGCGTAGGCAGCCGGGCCTCACGCTACGTCTACAATGTTGACAATGACCTCCAACGAGATTCGAGCGTCCTTCCTTGCGTTCTTCGAGCGAACCGGCCATCGGATCGTTCCGAGCTCGCCGCTCGTCCCTCACGACGATCCCACGCTGCTCTTCACGAACGCCGGCATGAACCAGTTCAAGGATATGTTCCTCGGGCGCGAGACGCGCGACTACCGGCGAGCCGCGACGGCGCAGAAATGTATGCGTGTCAGCGGAAAGCACAACGACCTCGACAGCGTCGGCCCTTCGTTCCGTCACCATACGTTCTTCGAGATGCTCGGCAACTTCTCCTTCGGCGATTACTTCAAGCCCGACGCCATCCCCTTCGCTTGGGCGCTGTTGACCCAGGAATGGAGACTACCCGGCGATCGCCTGTTCGCCACGGTGTTCGCCGGAGAGGGAGACATCCCCCGCGATGACGACGCGTACGACATCTGGCGGACATTCCTTCCGGCTGGACGCATCGGCGAGCTCGGCACGGGCGACAACTTCTGGCAGATGGGCGACACGGGGCCGTGCGGCCGTTGTTCGGAGATCTATTACTTCCGCGGAACCTCGACACCCTGTCCCGAGGAATCGGGCGGCACGCGATGTCGAGGCGTGGAGTGCAGCTGCGACCGATACATCGAGCTCTGGAACAACGTGTTCATGGAGTTCGACCGGCAGGCTGACGGTACGCTGCGTCCGCTTCCGGCACCGTCCATCGATACCGGCATGGGGCTGGAGCGCATCACGGCCGTCCTGCAGAATCGCCTGTCGAACTACGACACCGACCTCTTCACGCCCGTCCTCTCCGCCATCGGCGATCGCGCGGGAATCTCCCACGGCGGTACGATGGAGCCGGCGGACGTTTCGATGCGCGTCGTGGCCGATCACATGCGCGCGATGACGTTCCTCATCGCGGATGGCGTTGTGCCGTCGAACGAGCATCGCGGGTACGTGTTGCGCAAGATCATGCGGCGTGCGATGCGGCACGGCAAACGCCTCGGCATGTCGGACCCGTTCCTCCATACGCTCGTCGATACACTCGTGCGCCAGTTCGGCGGTGCCTATCCGGTCTTGGAGGACGCTCGCGACGCCATCGTGCACACGATTCGCGCCGAAGAGGAGCGCTTCGACGCCGTACTGACCAGCGGGCTCCCTCGCCTCGAAGAGGCGCTCGACCGGGCGGCCGAGGGTGATGGTGTGCTGGCCGGTGATGTCGTGTTCCGACTGTACGATACCCGTGGCCTGCCCCTCGATTTCGTGGAGGACATGGTGCACGACCGGAAACTGACGCTCGACCGCGAGGGGTTCGACCGGGCGATGACGCAGCAGCGCGAGAAGGCGCGAGGAAGGAGCACCTTCAAGGAAACGGCCCCCGACGTCGACTGGGTCGTGGGCGATGAGGTACGACATGCTCTCGAGGCGGCCGGCGAGCAGGTCTTTCGAGGCTATGACACGACGACGATCAATTCGCGGGTGCTGGCGCTGTTCGATACGCACCAGCGGCGCGTAGGAACACTGAGTGTCGACGAGCGTGGTTTCGTTGCTTTGTCCGAAACGCCCTTCTATCTCGCAGCCGGGGGACAGGTCTCGGACGTTGGTACCATCTTCTCCCCTCGGTCCCGGGCAGAGGTCGGTGGCATGGTCCGCGTGCCAGGATGGCCGCGCCTCCACGCGGTACACGTGGTTCAGGGCGTCCTTCACGATCGTGATCTCGTGACCGCCGAGGTCGCCGTCGATGTCCGCGACGCGACCCGGCGCAACCACACCGCGACGCATCTGCTTCACGCCGCTCTCAGGCGGGTGCTCGGCTCGCACGTCAAGCAGGCCGGATCCCTCGTGGCACCGGACCGGCTGCGCTTCGATTTCGTGCACCACAACTCGCTCACGCGAGACGAGCTGCTGCGCATCGAGATGATCGTCAACGAGCAGGTCCTGCGGAACATCCCGATCAAGACCGACATCAAGGCAACTGCGGAGGCGATGGCAGCGGGCGCCATGGCCCTGTTCGGCGAGAAATACGGCAGCACCGTTCGAGTGGTGTCCGTGCCCGGTTTCAGTATGGAGTTGTGCGGCGGCACACACGTGCAGGCCACGGGCGATATCGGGCTCTTCGCGATCCTCTCGGAGGGCGGCGTGGCCGCCGGCGTCCGTCGCATCGAGGCCATCACCGGGTTCGACTCGATCGAGGCCTTTCAACGGGACCGCGACCTGCTCGTCAATCTCTCGGGGTTGCTCCACGTGCGGCCCGAGGATCTCCCCGTCAAGCTCGGTAGCCTGCTCGAGGACAACAAGCGACTTGCACGCGAGCTGCAGGAGGCCAAGATGGCGGCGGCCATGGGAGGAAGTACGGGAGCCGCTGCACCGGACGAACCCATCGAGGTGGCCGGCGTGAAGCTCGTCGCGCGTGAAGTCACGGGGCTCGACAAGGACGGCCTCCGTGCGCTTGTCGATCGCCACCGCGACCGGATCAAGAGCGGCATCGTCGTGCTGGCGTCACCATCGGACGACAAAGTCGCCATCGTCGTAGGCGTGACTCCGGACCTGGTCGACCGGGTGCCGGCTGGCCGCCTCGTGCAGCAGCTGGCGCCCATCGTCGGCGGCCGAGGTGGAGGACGGGCGGATTTCGCCGAGGCGGGCGGTCGAGATCCCTCACGGATCGGCGAACTGCTCGCCGCCAGTCGGGCGACTGTGGAAAAGATGCTTACGTGACCCACGTTCGACTGGCCTTCCGGCGGTGGATTGGCCGCACTCGTACCGGCGTGGCCAGGGGCGAACGATCGGGCATAATGTCTCGCCACTTTCGGATGCAGCGAGTCACGAGGGAGGTGAGATGCACGAACCACATGCAACGCTGCGGACGCTGACGGTTATGACAGCGTGCGTCCTGCTGGGATGGAGCACCACCGCGGCACAGCCCCGCACGAGCGACCCGATTCGGACAGGAGCTCCCGACGCCGGAGCGTACGTGCCCCCGCTGACGCCGTGGGGACACCCGGATCTGCAAGGCATCTGGACGAGCGATGACGCCCGGCCGGTGCCGCTCCAGCGTCCACCGGAGTTCGGCAACCGGCAATGGCTCACCGACGAAGAGTTCGCCGCGCGACGTGCTCGTGACGATGAGACGCGGGCCGACACGCGGGCTGGCGCAGGTACGTTCGTCGGTGAAGTCGGTACCAGGACGCTGCGGCAGACGTCCCTTGTGGTCGACCCGCCAGACGGGCGCGTGCCGCCGCGAACTCCAGCCGCCGACCAGCGAATCGCCGCGGCGGCAGCTGCGGCAAGCCACCCTCTCCTGCCTGCCTCGTGGCACGACAGGGGCCTTTTCGAGCGGTGCATCACACGCGCCGTGCTGAACGCGTTGCCGACGATTTACGGGAACGGCCTCCGCATCGTGCAGGGTCCCGACACCGTGGCCATCAGCTACGAGATGGTCCATGAGACGCGTCTCGTTCCGATCGGCGGCGGACTGCACCCGGGAGACCAGCTTCGAGCCTACATGGGGCTGTCGCGCGGTCGCTGGGAAGGCACGACGCTCGTTGTGGAGTCGACCAACTTCACGGACAAGACGGCTATTGCCGGGACGCGGCACACCGAGCGTCTGCGTATCGTCGAACGTTTCACGCGCATCGCCGAGGATACGATCCAGTACGACGTGACGGTGGAGGACGCGAACACCTGGGCTGCGCCGTTCCGCATTCTGGTGCCGCTGACAACGCAACCGGGCTATCGCGTCTTTCCGTTCGAGTGCCACGAAGGGAACATGGCACTTCGCAACATCCTCGCCGGCGCCAGGGTCGAAGAGCAGGTCAGGGAAGAATACGTGCGGAAGGGGCTCGAGCCTCCGCCGCTCGCGAGACCTGGCGATGGAGAAATCCTGCCGCCGGACCCGTCGTTCGGCCGGCGCCGCTGAGGGCGCCGGCACGCAGGATCCCCGCGGGAGTCAGCCGAAACATCGTGACACTCCGCCGTTGAACAGACCCTCGACCGCTTCCGCCACGTCGGCAGCCGAATGCACGTGCGCGGCCCCAAGCGCGCCTCTGGCGCCGGTTCTCTCGCGGTCGAGCCACACGCGCTTGATGCCGAGCGCGCGGGCAGGCGCGATGTCGTGGTACGGGCTGCAGGCCACGTGTACCCAGTCGGACCTGGTTACACCGGTCAACCGCGCGAAGCCGCGAAAGTGCCACGGCGCGGGCTTGTAGCCGCGTACCCGCTCCGCCGTCACGAAGAGATCGAACGGCGTGGCGAAGGTCCGATGGGTGATCTCGAACAGGTCGTCATCGCAGTTCGTGAGCACGCCCAGCCGATATCCCCGTCGGCGCAGCTCCGCCAGCAGCGTTTCGACGTCGTCGAAGAGCGGCAACGAACCCCATGATTCCTGGAGAACGTCCACATCCTTCTCCGACAATCCCACGCCAAGCCGGGCGGCTGCGCGCGTCAGACACGTGGCCAGCACGTCTCTATACGCGCGGTGAGGCCTATTGCCCTCCGCCAGGCGCTCGCAGTCGTGATACGCGCGGATCACATCAAGAGTCCGGTCGCCGGCCAGCGGGGCAATGAGCCTGGCAAACCCCGTCTGCCAATCGACGAGCGTCCCGTAGCAGTCGAACGTGACCCATCGCCCTTGCGTCGCGGCCGACACAGCCACCTCCAGTATCAAAAAAAAGGGCCACCACCCTCTCGGATGATGGCCCTCGCCAATCTCGAACAGGGTTCCTGCGGCTACATCATCCGAATCCACCTACCGGCAGCGGGCGAATCGAGTCGTCCATCCGCTGCTCGCAGACCACGACCGCGCCGGCCCACACGGCCGTCTGCAGTCGCTTGACGAAGATACGGGTCAGATTCACAGGATTCCTCGAAGGACACCTATGTTAACGCAGAATCGGTCCGTTCCGAACACCGAGATTCGCTACGGCGTAACAGCCGCTTCGTCTCGACAGTCGTAGGGAAGGCCGCCTACCGGTGGGCAGGGGATGGTGTCTCACGGTTGGCTCGCCAGTCCGAGGAGTCTCGCCGGATGCGGGGGGAACGGCCCAGGGCGGCCTGAAAGGCCGCTCCTACGACTGAGGTTTCGTGCCTGTGTGGTCGTCGCTTGCGACGGTGGACACCTCATACCGATTCGACGAGGACTCAGCCGAATCACGTACGGGACGTTTGCGAAGCACTCGATTCCACCACATGATGGCTCCCGTCACGAACATGATCGCGGGGACGACGCCGACGACCGCCCAGAGCGCCTTGAGCCAGCCGTTCCGCCATCGGCCAAAGTGAAGCCACGTGAGCCACATCAGCGCGATGTCGCCAGGGCGCTCTCCTAGGATCGCCTCCGGATCGGAAAAGCGATCCACGAGATTCGAGAAGGGTTCCGGGATGCCGAGGTAGAAGCCAGACACACCCCAGGTCAGGATGAACAGGAAACACCAGAAGCCCAGCGCGCTGTGGAGATCCCAGTTGAAGCGCCGCCAGCCGACGCCGCGACTGACGACCACGCTCCGGCGCCAGCGCGTGATGCCCGGCCACCAGACGATCGCCCCGGTGACGACCAGCACCGTCACGAACGCACTGCCCAGGCCGTTCCAGAACCTGCCGTCCCGACCCAACAGCAGCTCGTCGTGCAGGCGCGCGAGCCAGAGGACGGCAAGCTCTCCGCGCGTCACCGAGTCGCCCAGATCCTCACCCGTGTAAGGGTTGAACAAGCGCTCCCTGGTGACGCCATCTCGCTCCACCCAGATCTCGATCGTCGGATTCCGTCTGCTGATGCGGTCGCCTACGCGGGTCACCTCCCAGCCCGGGTAGGCTCGTTCAGCCGCCACACGCAGGTGATCTGCACTCAAACGCGCTGCGGATTCGTCGTACGCAGGGCGAGGCGTGGCGAAGTACCGGTCCAGCTCGTTGCGATAGACAAGGGCGCTCCCTGTCAGGCTGAGCATCACGATATAGAGACCGATCGCAAGGCCAATCCAGACGTGGATCTGAAAGGCTGCGCGCCGCAGCCACAGGCGTTGCGGCTGTCGAACCCAACGTTCCCAAGTGCTCGTCTGCATGCCTGTCGCCCGGAGCAGGTGGACAGTGATATCCGAGCAGCGGCTCGCTGCCCGAGTTGCGCCGCCGAATCGACCGCCAGCCGGGGGCGATGGTGCGGCAAGCGGATAGATTGTAGCGAACCTCCGCTCCACGCGGCCTCACACAGGTGAGTGGGACGCGGCGGCCGTACACGTCTCCGCGTGCACGTGTCGGCCCTCACGTGCTGGTTTGGCACTGCATCCTCACTCAAGCAAGCGCTCGAAGCGGCCGATATTCCACCGAGAGGCTTCACATCCTTGGCAGTCGTCCGTCGAGCCACTTCACCGATAGCCCGCTCCTCGTGGAGCCCGTGGCCGATTCGCCTGGCCGGCACGGCCTTGCTGCGCGCGTTGGCAGCGATTCCGGTGGTAATCCTGCTCGACCCGGCCCCAGCCGTTGCACAGATTTACGCGTGGCGAGATGCGAACGGCACGCTGGTGCTGTCGGACCGGAAACTGGACGAGCCCGTCGCCGTCTTCGAAGTTGCCGGAGCACCGTCCATGCGAACCACACGTCCGTCCGCCGCGAATGACAGCGCCGCCGCGTACGAACCGCTCGTGCTCGAGCACGCCTCGAAGCAGTCGATCCGTCCCGAGTTGGTGTTCGCAGTCATCCAGGTCGAATCCGGATTCAACCCGCGCGCAGTATCACCGAAGGGCGCGATGGGACTGATGCAGCTCATGCCGGCAACGGCGCGCGATCTTGGAATCCACGACCCCTACGATCCCGACGACAATATCCGTGGCGGAACAACCTATCTCAGGCAGCTCCTGGACAAGTACTCGGGAAACGAGGAGCTGGCGCTCGCTGCCTATAACGCCGGCCCCGGTACCGTTGACCGATACGGCAGACAGGTTCCTCCGTACCGTGAGACACGGGATTACGTCAGGAAGGTCGACGCCGCGGCCACACGCGTGCCGGAACGTCGACGGCCGGTCATCTACAAGACGATAGAGATCGTCGACGGTCGGGCGGTGCCCCGCTACTCCAGCGAGCCGCCCACCGCCGGCACCTATCAGATTCTCGGGCACTGACGCGGCGCGACGGAATCCCGGCTGATATCCCGTCCAACCTCAACGGCTGAAACGGATCTATAGTGGATCATGCTCCGTCCTCCGGCACAGCCCCGGTACGGTGCGCCCTTCGCCTTCTCGACGCTCCTGTTGACGTCCGTGCTGGGCGTGGGAGTGGATGCACAGCGTGGAAGCGCCATGCCGCAAGCGCTGCACACGCTCCTGCAGATGGATGAGCGCTTTGCCGCCCAGGCCCTGGAGACCGGGTGGAAGACCGCGTTCCTGGAATATCTGGCACCAGGTGCAATCGGGTTCGAGCGCGGGCAGGCGGGACCCGCCCACGAGCAGGTGCGGAAGGCTCCGGATCCTCCACCCGACCTGCACCTCACGTGGCAACCCCGTCTCGGCGATATCGCGGCGAGTGGAGAGCTGGGATACGTCGCGGGACCGCTACAGGCCATTCAAGGATCGCCCAACGGGGGCCGCGTCCGCCATTCGACCTACCTCTCGATCTGGAGGCGGCATCAGGACGGCGTGTTCCGCGTGGCGCTCAACATCGGGACCTCCACGCCGGCAGCACCCGCGTTTCCAGGTGAGTTCACGCGTGCTCCGCACGAGAACAGGTTCACCGGCGACTACGACGAGCGTACGCCTCCGCTTGCGGTGGCGGACGGAGTGATGAACAGCGCCCTGCGTTCGTCGACGCAAGCGCGCGCCTACCGCGGGCGGCTGGCTGACGGCGCCCGCCTGCATCGCCCCAACGTCCAGCCTCTCGTCGGCGAGACCAGCATTCTGCGCTGGCTCGAATCTCAGCCGCGATGGTCCGCGACCGAGACGCGCTATGCCGAATCCGCCCGTTCCGGAGATCTCGGCTACACAATCGGCACGTACACCATAGGCGGCCGCAGCGGCTATTACGTGCGGGTCTGGGTGCGCGAGCGAACCGGCCAGTGGCAAATCGCCGTGGACGTGCTGGCGGCGTGACACGCAGCCGACGGGGGCCCGCTCACCCTCGCGCGTACCTCTGGCAGGAGCGTCCGGCTGGCGGTACAATAGCAGCTTTGTAAACAGGCACTGTTGCCCAGAGAGAGGACGCACGCACCGTGGCCAAGCGGACCAAGTCTGCCCTGAAGGCAAATCGACAGAACATCAAACGCCGTGAGCACAACCGGCAACTGCGGTCGAGGCTCCGCAGCGCATTGAAAGCAATCCGTGCATCCCTCGATGCCAAGGACCTGGAGGGCGCCCAGGCAGCGTTGAGCCGGACAGTCTCGATCGTGGACAAGATGGCCACGAAGGGCGTCATCCATCGCAACACGGCTGGCCGTTACAAGTCGCGTCTCTCGGTCAGGCTCACCAAGGCGAGTGCCTAGCGAGCAACCGCCGATCGACAATGTTCGAGCGATCCGGGCCGCGAGCCCCTCCCGCGGTCTTCGTGTCAGCGCCGGAACGGCGACGACGATCGCCTGGTGGAATCGGCGCACAACTCCACGACCAGGCGCTCGAGCAGGATGCGCGGGTTCCCGCCAGATGATTTCAGTGCGAGGTCCGTCCGAAAGACTGCCTCGACCGCCTGCCGCAGCCGCGGGCTCGGCAGCTTCTCCGCCGCGACCCTGAGCTGACCCAGTACCATCACGGGCATCGCGCCAGCTTCGAGGGACAGATCCAGCTCTCGCAGCGCATCGCGCGCATCGTTACGCCAGATCGCCTTTGCAATGCCGAAGTCGACCTGCGTCTCAGCCGTGGCCGCCACGACCTCCCGAACGTCCTCCACACCAATCGTCGATTGCCCCATGCCGTACAGCATGACCCGTTCGAGGGCGGCGCGTAACCGCGTGATGTCGGGGCCGACGCGATCCACCAGCGTGCGTATCGCGGCCGGCTCCAGCGTCACGCCCGCGCCGGCCGCGCCGGCCTTCACCCATCGCTGCGCATCGGCCGCATCCGCGATAGTGCCGCACTCGACGATGCATGCGTCTTTGACGAGGATCTTCACCGCACGCCTCCGCATGTCGAGCGGACCGCATACGAATACCATCACGGTCTCCGGCGGCGCTGCCTGGAGCAGCTGCTCCAGGCGTTCCTGGTCTCGTTCCGAAGTCTTGCTCTCCCTCCTGGGGACCAGGAGCTTCTCTGCTTCCAGCACGATCACGACGCGGCGAGAGGCCAGCATCGGAAGCGTATTCGCACACTCGGCAAGTCGATCCACGGTGGTCTCGCCGCCGTGGAGGCGGTCGACGTTGAACGCACGCAGCTCCTCGTCCACCAGCTCGGCGAATTCGGCCGCGACCGCAGCTCTCTCAATCTCGTCGGATCCGACGAGCATGTAGAGCGGGCCAATCGTCCCTGCGGCGAGCTGCGCGCGGAGCGCGGCCATTGCGAGGGGCGGCATTCAGAAGGCCTCGAGAATAGCGGTCACGACCGTGCGCGCGATGTCAGTGGCGATGCGATCGAAGGAACTGCGCTCCTGATCGACGAACACCGCCCCCTCGATCGCGCCACCAGATCGGGTCGTCAGATCGTACTCTTCGCGGAACGTCATCGCGTCGTTGGCCCAGATGACGTCATGTGTGCGGGCGTCGGTCAGCCGGACGCTCATCGTGAGCACGAACAGATATCGGGAGGCGAGCTGCTGATCCGTGAAGCCCACGGGTTCCACGGAAATACCCGAAATCTCCCCGATCAGGACGGCATCCGACGCGGTGGCTTCCGCCACGACGCGGTACCGTCCCCGGCCGATGAACTCGGCGCGAATCTTCTCGGTCAGCACCTGCTCGACCTGCAGGAACGTGCTCCGGTTCTCGAGCTGCGGAATCCCGACCGTCCGAATATGGTCCGGCAGGAACGACCCTCGTCCCGCCAACGAGTACCCGCAGCCGGCGCTCACCACGGCGGCGATGACGAGGCCCCCCCAGATGGTTCTTCCCACCGCGCCCGGCTGGGACGTCATGTCGCGTCTCACTGGACGACGAGCGATACGAGACGCCCCCTGGCCACGACCACCTTGCCGACTCGCTTTCCAGAGGTGTAGTGCTGCACGACGGGGTCGGCCAGCGCCAGCTGCTCCAGCTCCTGCTCGGTGGCTTCGGCCCGTACCGTGAGGCGGGCCCGCACCTTACCGTTCACCTGCACCGGCACGACGACTTCTTCCGCTCTGGCAGCCTCCGGATCGAACTCGGGCCACGGTGCCAACGACAGCCCAGTCTCGTGACCGATCATCTCCCAGAGCTCTTCGGCCATGTGCGGGGCGAACGGGGCGAGCACACCGATCAACGCCTCGACGGCCTCGCGCACGACACTGATCGTCTCCGCGCGCTCCACGTCGCCGGCGTGTTCGACGTCCTCGTTCACGCGATGTGCAGGGCCGCCCGTGATGGTATGTTCGCTGAACGCATACAGCTCGTTCACGAGCTCCATCATGGCGGCGACAGCCGTGTTGAGCTGCTGTCGTTCCTCGATGTCCACGGTCACACGGCGAATCGTGTCGTGCGTCTTGCGACGCAGCGCCCGCTCCTGCGCCGTCAGCTCCTGGAACTCGCCAGGCGGCGCGATCCCCTCGCCGCCGATCGTGTCACACCAGTGATCGACGACCCGCCAGACGCGTGCCAGAAACCGGTGGATCCCTTCGATCCCCGCATCGGTCCATTCGACCTCCTTCTCGGGGGGCGCCACGAACATGACGTACACGCGCAGGGCGTCGGCCCCGAACTTCTCGATCATCGTGTCGGGATCCACGACGTTGCCCTTCGACTTGGACATGACGGCGCCGTCTTTCAGCACCATGCCTTGCGTCAGCAGTCGCGTGAACGGCTCGCTGTGATCGACCAGACCGAGGTCGCGGAAGACGCGCGCGAAGAAGCGCGAGTAAATCAAGTGCAGGATGGCATGCTCGACGCCGCCGCTGTAGAAATCCACTGGGAGCCAGTACTTCGCGATCTTCGGGTCGAATGGCATCGAGGCGTTGTGCGGATCGGCGAACCGGTAGAAGTACCACGACGAGTCCACGAAGGTGTCCATCGTGTCGGTTTCCCGCCTTGCCACGCCGCCGCATCGAGGGCACGTGGTGTTCACGAACCCCGGGATCTGCCCGAGCGGTGAATCCCCTCGTCCCGTGAACTGCGCGACCATCGGGAGCTCGACCGGCAGCCGGTCGTCCGGGACCGGCACCACCCCGTCGCGGTCGCAGTAGATCATCGGAATGGGCGTTCCCCAGTACCGCTGCCGGGAAATGCCCCAGTCCTTCAGTCGATACTGAACCGTGCTCTCGCCGATTCCGCGGCGACGGGCCGCAGCGGTCATCTGCGTTTGCGCCTCTTCCGATCGCAGCCCACTGTACTCACCAGATTCGACGAGCGTGCCGTAGGCGACGGCGGCCTTCTTCATCGCGTCGGCGGCCACCGGCCTCCCGTCTGGCGTGACCACAACGCAAATGGGCAGGTCGAACTTTCGAGCGAACTCGAAGTCGCGCTGGTCGTGCGCCGGGACCGCCATGACGGCACCGGTCCCGTACTCCCCCAGCACGAAGTTGGCCACCCAGATCGGCACCGGTTCCATCGAGAACGGATTGATGGCACGCACACCGGTGTCGAAGCCCTGCTTCTCGACCTCGCCGCTCACGCGTGCCGCCCGATCCTGCGCGCGGAACGTCTGCACCTGCCGCTTGAACGCCGGCGGATCTTGCGCCCGCTCCGCGAAGGTGGCGACGAGTGGATGTTCGGGCGCGAGCAGGACGAACGTGGCACCGTAAATCGTGTCGATGCGGGTGGTGAAGACCTCGATGCGCGTATCGGGATCGTGCTCGAGCGCAAACGTCAGGCGTGCGCCCTCGGATCGCCCGATCCAGTTGC
>CAZDLW010000013.1:0-43255 GCA_964505975.1 uncultured Bifidobacteriaceae bacterium
CTGGGGAAAGCGCTTCAACAACTGGGAGTTCACCACCGGCATCCAGCACGAGATCGTGCCCCGGCTGTCGGTCGAGTTCCAGTACGCCCGCCGTTGGTACGGCAACTTCCGCGTGATGGACGATCGCGCGGTCGCCGCCTCGGACTACGAGAGGTTCACCTTCATCGTGCCGAGCGATACGCGGTTGCCGAACGGCGGAGGGTATACGCTCACGGGCTTCGACATGACCGCGGCCGCGAACGCGAGGGCTGCGGACTATCTCGTGACGCTGGCCAAGAACTTCGGAAAGCGGACCGAGGTGTTCGATGGCGTGAGTCTGGGCGTCAATGCCCGGCTGCGGAACGGCCTCATCCTGCAGGGTGGTGGCGGCAGTGGCCGCGTGGTCACCGACGACTGCGAGGTCGTTGCGCAGTTGCCCGAGATGTTGCACACGTTCCTGGGCAACCCGACGCGTAACGGCTTCTTCGCGGCGAGACCGCTGGAGCGCTGCAGGGAGCACAACGGGTGGCGACCACAGTTCCAGGGCCTCGCCTCCTACCTCATTCCGAAAATTGACGTTCAGGTCGCCGGGACGTTCCAGAATCTTCCCGGACTGGGAGTGAGCGCGAATGCCAACACCGCTGCCACGAGCACCACGTTGGGCCGGAATTTTGCCCCGGCGGCACCTACCCGGTTCTTCAATATCGTGGAGGCTGGCGAGCTCTTCGTTGAGCGATTGAATCAGATCGACCTTCGCGTCTCGAAGATCTTTCGGGCGCGCTCGACGCGGACCAGTGTGAACTTCGACTTCTACAACGTGTTGAACTCCAACTCCGTGATTGGGGAAAACTTCACGTACGGGGCGGCGTGGCGGACACCGCAGTCGATCCTCCTGCCGCGCCTCTTCAAGATCAGCGCGCAGTTCGACTTCTAGACACAACAGGCAGGGAAGGCATCAGGGCCCGTTCTGGTTCGCCAGATCGGGCCCTTCTTTCTTCCACCGAGTACTCAGAGAACGTAAGCAGGCCGTCTCTCGACCAGAGGCGGCTGGCGAGAAGCCTCACTCGGTGGACGGCGCCGGGCGATGCACGGGGTCGTCGTCGGCCCACGGTGTGCGGCAGGCCTGCCCGGCCTCGTAGCCCCGGAGATTCCGGGTGAGACGGGCGACGATGTCGCCCCGGTTGGCGTGATCGGCCAGCTCGATGGCCTCCCGCTGCCACCAGATGGCTTCGTCGAACTGGCCAGTCTCGGCAAGGGCCATGGCCATGGTTTCGGCGACGGCAAGCGTCTGCTCTGTCTTCAACACCTCCAGCACCATCGAGAGCGCCCGCGATCCGTCGCGGACGCGATCGTCCGGAGCGGCAGCCAGGAGGCGCGCAAGCGCGTGCGCGAAGCCGAGCTGGTCGGGAAACGTCGCCACGCCGTCTTCGAGGCGGGCGCGTGCCTCCTGATAACGCCCGAGCCGGACGAGGCCCATGGCCAGTCCAAAGCTGGCCTGCGACACGGCCGGGTTCGCCCTGAGGATTTCCTCGTAGTGGGCGAGCGACTCTCGCACGCGACCAGATCGCCGCAGCGCGTGTGCGAGGCTGAACCGCGCCTCCACGTAGGTGGCGTCGTCTTGCACGGCGGCTGAGAAAGCATCGATGGCCTCGCGGTCCCGGCCGCGGGATTCCAGTACGACGCCAATGCCAAAGTGCGCTCGTGCCAGTCCTGGAGCGAGACGGATGGCCGCACGATACTCCGCGAGGGCTCCGTCGCCATCGCCCGACATGTAGAGGGCCGTGCCCAGATTCAAACGCGTGGACACGTTGTCGGGGGCGAGTTCGACGGCCTTGCGAAGATGCTCCACGGCTTCTGGCCACTGCCGCGCCTCGATGGCCTGTGACCCGCGCGTTTCGTATGCGGCGGCATTCTGCAGCAGCCCGGTCACCTCCTCGAAGAGCGGATCCACTGGCGGCAGGTCCACATCGCCGCGCAGCCGCAGGTGCTCCTCGGCCTTCGCCTGGTTGCCGAGACCTCGATACGCCAGGGCCAGCGGGTAGTGAATACGCGTGGCGTGCGGCCCGGCGGTCAGCGCGCGTTCCAGGTGTTCCACCGCCTGCGCGAAGTCCTGGCGAGCGAGCGCCACGCGGCCAAGTGCGAAGAGCACGACGCCGCTCGACGAATCGAGCGAGCGTGCCCGTGTCAGCACGGACTCCGCGGCTTCCGGCCGATCCTGCGCGAGATACATCTCGCCCAGCCACACGAGCGTTGGCACGTGAGCGGGAGCTTGCGACAGCGCGCGCTCGAACGACGCAGCCGCCCGGGTGGGATCGTTCTCCAGACGGAAGACATGGCCGAGCAGGTGGGACCAGCGCATGTCACCCGGCGCGAGCGCGCGCGCGTTCTCGAAGCACGCTCTGGCTTCGTCGTAGTACTCGGCAGCCGTGAACTGCTTCCCCATCTCGCCATAGGCAGCCGCCAATCGGTCGGCCGGCGCATCCGGCCGGTCGAGGACCGCCTGAAGTTGGGCGAATCGTTCCCGGATCTGCTGCTGGACCGGCTCGGCCTCGCTCGACAGTGAGGGAAGAGACACGGGCTGCAGCGTCGGACGCCGTGAGCCACCGGAGTCGGCGGTATTCCGGCCGCACGCCCCAGTCAGGGCCGCCAGCGCGACGAGGACGAGCGCGAGCCTGGCGGCTACGGTCACCGGCCTTCGCCCTCTCGGAGCGTCGTGTATCGATTCACGGGCACGTTGCTCCACCGCTCGGTCCTCCCGCTCGGCCACGTGACACGCACGTCCGGGGGATCCGCTGAATCGCCCAGCCCGACGAGAACGCGGGGATCGTTTGCAGACGCGTAACTGCCATCGGACCGCGCACGCCGCATGAGTGGCGTGGCGCCGGGTCTCAGGATCTCGACACGAGCCCCCAGCATGTCGCGCGGTGCGACGGCGCCACCAACGAGCCGCAACCCGAGCCAATGGCGCTGGTTCCCGATCTGGTTGATCAGCAGCCGCAGCGGACCATTGTTGTTGGCCACCACGACGTCGATGTCGCCGTCGTTGTCGATATCGCCAAAGGCGGCGCCGCGACCCACGTCCGCAATCGTGAACACCGCACCCGCCCGATCGGTCACGTCCTCGAAGCGGCCGTCACGAAGATTGCGGAACAGCTGCATGCGCTGGCGCAGGGGAAGCGGATCCTCCGCCTGGGCAAGCCGCTGGATGATCTGCACCGTGCCGTTCACGGTCAGGAGGTCGAGCCATCCATCGTTGTCGAAGTCGAACCACGCCATGCCGAAGCCGGTGTAGGGGAGGCTCATGGGTCCCACTCCGGTCCGGACGCTTCGATCCTCGAACATTCCGGTTCCGTCGTTGAGGTACAGCGTATGTCCTTCACCGGCGAGGTGGGTCATCACGAGATCTTCGTCGCCGTCGTTGTCGATATCACCGGCATCCACGCCCATGCTGCCTTCGGCACGCCCATCCGCGTTCAGGGCCACGCCAGCCAGCAGGGCCGTATTCCTGAATGTACCGTCCCGCTGGTTGATCCACAGTTGATTCTCCTTGCCGTCGTTAGCCACGTAGATGTCCATCCATCCGTCGCCGTCGAAGTCGGCCGTGGAGACGCCGAGCGCGGGCCCAAATTCACTGCCCACACGGCTCCGGGCGGTCACGTCGAGAAACGTGCCGTTGCCCAGGTTCCGGTACAGGCGGTCCGGCTGGGGCGGGTACGCGTCCGGCGTGCAGTAGTCGCGCACCCCCGCCGCGCTGATGCAGTGCGTGCTCGCATCCACGCTGTATCGCAGGTAGTTCCCGACATACAGGTCGAGCCAGCCATCCCGGTCGAGGTCCACGAAGGCCGCCGAGACGCTCCACGACGGATCGTCCGTGCCGCTCGCCGCCGACACGTCCGTGAACGTGCCGTCGCAGTTGTTGCGGAACAGCTGATTCGGTCCGAAGTTCGTGACATACAGGTCGACGCACCCGTTATTGGTGAAATCGCCCGCCGCCACACCCATGCCATACCCGACGGTCCGGATGCCGCTCGCGTCGGTCACGTCCGTAAATCGCAGGATGCGCGTGCCGTCTGCACGCACGTCGAGATCGTTCCGGTAGAGGCGTCCGATGTGCGGGCCCGGCGGCGGCGGGAGCAACGAGTCCTCCAGCGTCCTGCCGGAGCCGAGCATCTGCCCCTGGACGACGAAGACGTCGAGGTCGCCATCGTTGTCGTAGTCCAGCAGTGCGACGCCCGGCGCCAGAATCTCCGCGATGAAGAGCTCGCCGGACATGCCGTTGAAGTGCCGGAAATCAAGTCCCGCGGCCTCACCTTCGTCAACGAACCAGTCCGGGGACGACGTGTTGACGGAATCGGCGCCACGGCCGCAGCCGGCGTGAAGAAGAAGGAACGTCACGAGACCGGCGGCGACCTTCCCGCACATCGGGGGGATGGTCTCACAGCCCATGTGACGACACAACCAGGACCCGCGCGGACAGGAATTCCGACCAGTGCGCCTGCGGTACAATCCGGCTCTGGGGACGCAATCGACGCGCCCATTGCCTGGTGTTCGGGGGAGCCACTCCAAAGGATCCGTGAGGATGTACAGCGAGACGCCCTGAACGGCCGCGCGAGGACTTGATTCATGTGCATGAATTCCAGCCGTTCGAGCCGGCTGCGGGCTACGGGAGTCACCGCCACGTTCATTGCGGCCCTGTTCGGCGGCGCGGCCTGCGCACCTGTCTTTCAGGATGCGCGCCTCGTCGGACCCGGGCGCGTCCAGATCACCCCGAGCGTCAGCGGTGCCGGTGTCTCTCGCGACGGCGACACGGAGTACCTCGTCACGACGTTTGCCGCGCAGGCTGAAATTGGCGCCACAGAACGGTTCAGCCTTGGTGGCGCCTTCGCGCATTTCCGGGATCGCAGTGGAGACGGGCTGAATACCGTAGCGTTCGGTCCGAAGTTCGGTGTGGTTCGCGATCGCGTCGCCGTGGCTGTTCCAGTGAGCGCGGCCTTCGGTGAGAACGTGCAGACGTCGGACACCTGGGAGTTTCACCCGATGGCCGTGTTCACCGTGCCTCTCGGAGAGCGTCTGGACGTCAATCCCTCGGCTCGGTTGTTGATACCGGTGTGCGAAGGCTGTGAGACGCTGGCCGGCTTCAATGCGGGATTCGGGCTGCGCAGCACGTCGACTCTCACCGTGCGGCCCGAGTTCGGCATCCTGATCAATCCGGGACAAGGCGGAGTCATCTGGACGTTCGGCGTCGGACTCTCGCTGCACCCGAGCCGATAGCTCGCGAGGCTCCGTCCCAGCCCCGCGAGTCTTGGCGGCGGCTCCGCCTGCAGGACCTCGCGGCTACTCGACGCCCATGAGCAGCAGCGTGTGATCGTCCTCCGGTTCCCGTCCACCAGCGAACGTCTCGATGTCCGCGACGATCGCGCCGAGCACGGAATCCACCGGCTGCGAACCGGTTTGAGCGAGCGCCGCTGCGAGGCGAATGGTGTCGTAGGCGACGCCCTCTCCGTTTTCGCGGTCCGTCACGCCATCGGTATAGAAGAGAAGTCGATCGCCCGACTCGAGCTGATGCTGTGTACACGGCATCCGCTGAGAATCCGTCAGCAGCAGCGGGGTCGTGGACTCGCACGGCAAGGGGTTGACGGTCTGTCCGGGTCGGAAGTGCAGCGGTACTGGATGCCCGGCACAGGCAATCGTCAGCGTCTGTGACGCAGGGTCGACGAGTGCGCAGATAGCCGTGGCGTACACGGCAGTGTCGTCGAGGAATCCGAAGTGGCGATGAATCCGTCGGAGGACGGCCGCCGGATCGTCTGGTTCGCCCGGATGTGTGTGTACGAGCGTGCGCATCATCGCCATGACGATGGCGGCTGTCGCACCGTGGCCGGACACGTCGAGCACGACGATCGTGAACCGGCCGTCGGCCAACGGGAGCACGTCGTAGTAGTCGCCGCCGACGTAGCGGCTCGTGCGATAGTGCGCGGCAAAACGGAGATCCCCGGCGTTGGGCAGCACCGGCGGCAGGATGCGCCGCTGCATGTCGGCGGCATTCGACAGTTCCCGATCCAGGCGCTGGTAGGTCCGCCGCAGCTCGCGCTCGAGCAGATACCGCGCCAGATGCGCATCGACGCGCGCCAGCACTTCCTCGGGCTGAATGGGCTTGGTGATGTAGTCCACCGCGCCGAGCGACAGCCCCGCCACCTTGTCGGCCACCTCCCCGAGAGCGGAGAGAAAGATCACTGGCGCGTCACGCGTCGAGACGTCGTCCTTCAGGGCCCGGCACACGTCGAAGCCGCCCAGTCCCGGCATGCGGACGTCGAGGAGCACCAGGTCCGGGCGCATGCGGCGGGCGATCTCGATCGCGGTCCGGCCGTCCCTGGCTACGAGCAGCCGGTGCCCGCGCCCGTCCAGGCAACGCAGGAGCACCTGCAGATTCACCGCATTGTCGTCGACGAGCAGGATGGTGGTTGCGCTGGCCGCGCGCGGAGACACGAGTGTGGCGTCAGTCGACGGCACCGTCCATCTCCTCCCGCGACTCGAGCCGATCGGCTAGGCGGAGCAGGGCATCGAAGTCGAATTCCGCCCGGAGATCGACAATGCGCCGGCCCAGCGCGTGAGGACCGTTGGACGTCTCCATCAGACCGGCAGCGATGAGATCGATCTCCGTAACGTCGCCCACCGAAGCGGCCGCCCGCAGACGTCGTGCAAGTGCAAGAGCCTGGGCCGGGGGAAGGACAATCGACGCCGGGGCCAATGGGGCCGGAGGTGGCGTTGCCACGCCTGCTACGAACGTGACGCCCAGGTAACGCTGCAGCATGCCGTACAGGACATCGGCCTGCACGGGCTTGGGCAGGAAGTCGGCGCAGCCGGCCTTGCGTGCCGCGTCGAGTGAATCGCTGAAGGCGCTGGCGCTCACCGCCAGCACCGGAGTATGGGCCGTGTCCGGGTCCGCGTGGATGCGGCGCGTTGCCTCGAACCCATCGAGATCCCGCATGCGGCGATCCATCAGGATGATGTCGGGCCGGTGGCGGCGCGCGTGCTCTACGGCTTCCAGGCCTCCGGCCGCCGTGATGACGTGGACGCCCGAGCTCTCGAGCAGGCTGGCGAGCACGTGCCGGTTCATGGCGTTGTCGTCGGCCACGAGTGCGGTGACGTGCGTGCCGGGTGCAAGCCGCGCGTCGGCGCCCGTTGCCACGGCCGGAGCGTAGGCGCCGGCACGCACTGACGGATCGGCCGATTCGAACGGCAACTTGAAGAAGAAGCGGCTCCCTGCGCCGAGCGTGCTCTCGACCGCAAGCGTGCCTCCCATCGCGCGCACGAGGCGCTGGCTGATCGTGAGTCCGAGGCCGGTCCCGCCGGCCGCCGCGCCCGTGCGGGTCTGGCGGAATGCCTGGAAGATCTCGCCGAGGTGTTCGGGCTCGATGCCGGGTCCGGTGTCGGCAACCTCGAAGCGCAGGTGCCGGTTCCCATCGGCGGCGACCTGCACGGATACCACGCCCGTTGACGTGAACTTGATGGCGTTCCCGACGAGATTGAGCAGGACCTGCCGAAGATGCCGTCCATCGAGCACGGTGAGCGACGGCACGTCCGGTCCTACCTTCAGCTCGAACAGCAGCCCCTTTCGGCCGGCCCCCGGTGCGTGCACGCGTTCGAGATCCGCAACCACCTGTCGCAGGTCCGTTTGTACCGGCTCGTGGCGCAGCCGGCCCGCTTCGATCCGCGAGAGGTCCAGGACGTCGTTGATCAGCTCGAGGAGGTAGGACCCGCACTTTGCAATTGTTTCGAGCCCATCGCGCTGCGAGTCGGTGAGCGACGGGTCGCGCTGCAGGAGCTGAGCGTAGCCGAGCACGCCGTTGAGCGGCGTCCTCAGCTCGTGGCTCATATTCGCGAGGAAATCCGTCTTCGCCCGCGTCGCGGCCTCGGCCTCTTCCTTGGCCCGCCGCAGCTCCTCTTCCTGCCGTCGTCGCTCGGAAATGTCGCGCAGGAACCCGCTGAACAGGTATCCGCCCTCGTCGGGGATGGGCGTAGTAATGGTGATTTCCACCGGAAACTCGCGGCCATCCCGGTGCAGCGCCGTCAGCTCGAGCCGCCGGTTGACGACGGGTGCCTCTCCCGTCTCGTGAAAGCGGTGCAGCCCGGCCTGATGCGCCTCGCGATACGCCGGGGGAATGATCAAGGCGGCCAACGGCTGGCCGATGGCTTCCCGGGCCGTCCATCCAAAGGTGACCTCTGCCTGCGCATTCCACTCCGCGATGCATCCGTCCGAGCGCATGCTCACGAAGGCGTCATGCGCGGTATTGAGGATTGCCTGGGCGCGCGTCTCGCTCCGGGCGAGGCGTTCGAGGGCGAGCCGGCGCTCTTCGTCGGCCAGTGCCATTGCCACGAGATTGGCCACCGACAGAGCGAAGTTGCCCTCGTCCAGTGTCCACGCCCGAGGGCCGCCGACGTGCTCCCCGCACAGCACACCCACCGTTTCGTCGTTCTGCCGGATTGGCACGTCGAGCATGGCGCCGATGCCGAGCGGCGTCAGATACGAGGCGCTGAACTCACGTGTCCGGCCGTCATGATGCGCATCCTCGGCCGCGATGAAACGCTCATGCTCGAGCGCCGCGAAGTAGTGCGGGAAGTCAGCGCGGTGCAGGACGTCCCCTTCGCGAAGGCGATCCGGCGTTCGCTCGTACAGGCGGAGACATCGGATGGCGGCGCGGCTGGAGTCGAAACGCCACAGGCTGATGCGTTCAACGCCCAGCGTGCGGGCGGCGGTCTGGAGCAGCAGCGCCAGGCGGTCGGCAAACGGACGTGGACCGCTCGCCTGATGCTCGGTGAGCAACGTCAGCGCCTTGCTCTGCTCAACCAGGCGGCGTTCGCTCGCCTGGAGCACCTGCTCGGCGGTCTTCGACTCCATCATGCGGGTGCGGGCCAGCCGCGGTCAGGGCTGCTGGCGGTACGTGATTCGATAGATGTTCCCCTGCAAGTCGTCCGACACGATCAGCGAGCCGTCCGCCAGTTGAAGGAGATCCACCGGCCGGCCCCAGGCCTGACGCCCCTGCAGCCAGCCTTCGGCGAAGATCCGCTGCCCCGACGCTGCGCGTCCCTCGTGGACGTGGACGAGACCGATGCGGTAGCCGAGTGGATTGCGCCGGTTCCACGATCCGTGCTGGGCGATGAACAGCTCGTTCTTGTACTCCTCGGGAAACATGTCCCCCGTATAGAACCGCAGGCCCAGTGCGGCCACATGGGGCCCCAGCTTGACGGCCGGGCGCCTGTACATGTCGCACGCGCCGGGGCTCCCGAACTCGGGATCGACAATCTCTCCCTGATGGCACGCAGGGAAGCCGAAGTGCTGGCCTGCCTCCGAGGCGTGGTTCAGCTCGTCCGCCGGGATGTTGTCGCCCATCAAATCGCGCCCGTTGTCGGTGAACCAGAGCTGGCCGTTCTCCGGATGGAACGTCAGACCAACCGAATTCCGAACGCCGCGTGCGTAGATTTCGAACTGGCTGCCGTCGGGATTCATCCGAACGATGGTCCCGTAGGGATCCTCGGTCGTGCAGACGTTGCAGGGGGCGCCGACCGCCATATAGAGCTTGCCGTCGGGACCGAACGCGATATAGCGCCACTGATGGTTGCCGCTCTCCATGAAGCCGTCCCGGACGACCACCGGCGCCGGAGGATTGTTCAACCGCCGCTCGATGTCGTCGTAGCGGACGACGCGGTGCATCTCGGCGACATAGAGCGCCCCCTGATGGAAGGCGACGCCGTTCGGCTGGTTCAGGCCTTCGGCGATCGTCACGACTTGATCGGCGACGCCGTCACCGTTGTTGTCCCGAACGGCGTAGACGCGTCCGATATTTCCCTGCCCGGTGAGCAGACCGAACGTCCCGACGAACACCGTCCCGTTGTCGCCGAGCGTCATCGAACGTGCGGCGGGTACGGCGTCCGTGTACATCGCGATTGAAAAGCCCGGCGGCATCCGTATGGTCTCGAGCCGGACCTCCGGTATCGCGCCGCCGCGGCCCCCTCCCGGTCCGCCACGGCCGCCTCGCTGTGCCTCGACGGGCACGACGAGCGAACCGCCCCCCACGGCAACTGCCACCAACGTCAGCGCACCGAACGCCAGTACTCTCATTGCATCAACTCCTCGCCGGCCAGGAGGCAGGCCACGGTCAGGCTGGGACAGTCGTCGGTCGGGGCTCACCGGATGAAGCTGCAGGGTCGTGCGGTGAGGCTCGGCGGATGGCGAGTGTGCCAGAGATCCGGCGGTTGCGCGGCGGATCGCGATCGTGCCTGCCACGGTAGACAGGCGAGTGTACCACGCGGGATTCTCAGAGGGCATCCCGGAAAGGGCTCGCGTCAGGCAGCACAGGCGGCCCGCTGGGATTCACGCATCGCGCAGAGCGAACCGTATAATCCGAAGACCGCCCGGCTAAACCGTCGAGACGATGCGTGACGTGCTGCGGTCCTGGATCGCAGTGCGTGGGGGTTGCCCGTCTGCCGGGCGCCGCCTGATGCCGCGCGTTCAAAGGAGGGACATGCTGTTCATCGTGCAGTTCGAGGACCATCCGGACGTGGCCGAGCGCCGCCAGGCGCTCCTGGCCAGCCACGTCCAGTTCCTGGATCGGAAGAAGGACCAGGTGCTCGTCGCAGGGTCGATGCGAGAGGCTCCAAGCGATCGGCCGCTCGGTGGCTTGTGGATCGTCGAGGCCGACAGCGAAGACGGCGTCAGGGACGTTTTCAAGGACGATCCGTTCTGGACGAATGGCCTCCGCGCGAGCGTCCGCATCAACCGGTGGCAGAAGGCGTTTCCGGATCGGAAGGTGCTCGTGTAGTCGTTCAGTTCAAGGTCCACAGCGCGAGCGCGGTGGCGTCCTTCACGAACACGCGGTTTCCGGAGATCACGGGTTCCGCCCACGTGGGCGTGTCCGCCACCGTATATCGACGCAGCTCCTGAACGCCTGTCTGCTCGACGCGTCCGACCATCAGTTCCCCGTTGTCCTCCAGCGAGAAGACGAGGTTGCCCGCCCGCACGATGGCTGCGTTGGTGGCCTGGCGCGGCGGCCCCGTCCACACCGTTCGTCCCGTCTTCACGTCGATGAGCACGTACTGGCCGCTGTTCCGATGCGACAACCCGAACAGCCGGTCGCCCACGATGACGCCGTTGGCCATGTAGAGCGACGCGTCCGTATTTTCCCAGATGTCCTCGGTGATCCATTGACCACCTTTGCCGGCAACGCGGAGGGACGAGACCGGCTGCTGGAAGCCCGAGACGATGAGCGTCTGGCCCAGGAGCAGCGGCGTGATGATGTTCTGCGTGAACTGCGTCGCGTATGGCCGCCGCCAGAGCAGCTGACCGGTTGCTGCCGCCACCCCAATGAGGTTGTCCTGCGTGAAGGTGATGACCTGGCGCGTGCCGTCGATTTCGGCCGCGATTGGTGACGCGTACGAGGGGCCGTCGTCATTCCAGCTCCACCTGGTGTTTCCGGTGCTCGCGTCGAACGCGGTCAGGGCACCTTGGTCGTGGCCGCCCACGTGTACGATCACGCGATCGCCATCCACGAGGGGGGACATTGCGGTCCCGTAGAGCGGCAGGACGGGCCCCGCGGGCCGCTGCCAGAGTTGCTTCCCGCTCGCGGCATCGAACGCGGTCACAATGCCGCCCATGCCCAGCGTGAAGAGTCGTCCATTGGCAAACGTCGGCGTGGCCTTCGGGCCCGGGCCGTGCGCCTTGGCGGCGGGCGATACCGTCACCGGGGCTGCGTAGCGTGTCTGCCACAGCACAGCGCCGGTGTTCGCGTCGAGCGCCTGCAGGACCTCGTTGTCTCCCTGTCGCGCAAACATATAGATACGGCCGTTCACGAGGACAGGTGTGGCGTATCCCTCGCCGACCTCGACCTTCCATCGCTGTGTCAGACGAGCGGGCCACGCGGCCGGCTCGGCAAACGAGGCCATGCCTCCGTCGCGATTCGGTCCGCGGAACTGCGGCCAGTCCGGACTCCGCTCCTGCGCGCCGAGGATCGACAGGCAGGTCGTGCACAGCAGGATGACGGCGTAGCGTAGTCGTGTTCGCACAATGCACCTCGTACCCGTGAGGATAATCCAGCCGCGGCCTTATCGGCTGGCTTTCAGCTGCACGCAGATGGGGGCCGCGTCGTCGTGCCGATGTGCCCCTGCGTCTCGCTCCGACGACGTTCGCGCGGTAAAACGCATCCTCCACCTGCTGCCAGCGACCCGAGTTGGGTCCCCGCAACCCAGCTCGGTCCTCACGCTCCGGATGCGTTTTGCCCGACTCCTGTCGCGCGAGTCGTAGGTCGCGGCGCCGCAGGGGCACGTCGGCACGACAATCCGTAAACTGACCCGGCATGAGCTGAAACAACCGGCTGAGCGGAAGATACTGCCAGTTCCGCGAGGTGGAGCCGTCTCCGACATGCTCGACGGTCCGAGGCGGAGCCTCGCTAGCGATAGAATGAACGCCGTTGCGTTGCAGGCGCGTCGAGACAGCCTGCTCGGAGGGACAACCATGACCGTCAACAGTCGCACGCTTTCCCGCCGGCGGTTGCTGAAACAGAGTGCGGCGGCCGCCGGTGGCGCCGCGCTCCTGGCGGCGTCGCCGCAGAGTCTCTCGGCCCAGGCGCCCGCCGTCATTACACAGCGCCGCTTCAAGGCCTGGATCTCCCGAGGCGTGGGCCCGGGTCGGACGACGCTGCAGGAGGCCACGCTACGGCCCATTACCGGTCGCCAGGTTGTCGTGCGGACAGAGGCCACCAACCTCTGCTACTCCAACGTCGGCGCGGTTCTCGGAATCCAACCACCAGGTACTGCACCGGCAAGCGGCCTCGCGCCGCCTCCGGGCATGCGCCAGATGAACGAGATGGCGGTCATACAAGGCCATGGCGGCGTTGGCATTGTCGAGGTCGTCGGTCCGGAGGTCCGTCGTGTCCAGGTTGGGGACCGCGTCTGCGTGTCGGGTACACCGCATTGCGGCGCCTGCTACCGGTGCCTGCGTGGTCGTTCCGACATGTGCCAGTTCCTCAGCGCGATTGGCGCCGACGACCTGCTTCCCATTGCAGATCTGTCGGACGGCACGCCGGTCTTCGAGAATTCCCACATCGGCGGTCTCGCGGAGCTGATGGTGACCTTCGAGGAGTGGATCGTGCCGCTCTTCACGCAGGCATCCGCCGCGGACCTCGGCATGGTCTGCGGCTGCGTGACCGTCGCTGGCCTGGGCGCGACACTCGGGCCCGCGCTGGCGCCCGTCGAAGCCGCGTCCACCGTTGCAGTGGTCGGCTGCGGTCCACTTGGCTTGAGCGCCGTGCAGGGCGCGCGCATTGCCGGTGCGTCGACAATCATCGCGATCGATCCCATCCGTGCGCGGCGCGAGGTCGCACAGCGCGTTGGTGCCACGCACGTCCTCGATCCCCATGTCGAGGGCGACCAGCTCGTCCAGCGCGTGCGCGCGCTTGCCACCTGGCCGACCGATCGCTTGTGGGCAGGCGGGCGCAACCCGGCCGGCCGGCGGCCCGGCGCAGGCGCCGATTTCGTCATCGAGGCGGCCGGCGCCGACCTCGCGCCGCCGAAGCTCGAAGCCAGTCCAGACCCCACGGGCGTGCTCGGCGTGCAGCAGGCGTACCAGATGTGCGCCCTTGGAGGCCATCTCATTACCACGAGCCTCGTGCGGGGGAACGTGTCGCTGCCCGGCACGCTGTTCACGATCGGGGGTGTCAGCCATCACGCCGGACAGGCCGGTGGCGCAAGCCCGATGCGTGACATTCCCCGGTTCGTGCGGCTTCTCGACGAAGGACAGTTCGATGCGGCGTCGCTGGCAACCACGGTCGTGCCCCTCGAGCGCATGCTCGGCGCCTACGAGGAAGTGGCGCATCGCACAACGGTCACGGCAATCATGACGGCGTAAGAGCGTGTGAAGAAATCACGCGTTGAGCGCGTTCCACGGTGCCTCAGCGGTGTTGGCGCAGCGACTCTGGTGCCGGGCGACCGGGCATGCCGGGCTGGCTCCCGATGACATCGCGGGGCCCCAACGCGCCTGCGCGTCGGGGTGGCATTTTGCGCGGTAAGACGCATCCTCCACCCGGAGTGGCGGCCGGAGCTGGGTCCCGTAACCCAGCTCGGTCCTCACGCTTCGGATGCGTTTTGCCCGACTGGTGTCGCGCGAGTCGTAGGTCGCCGCCCCGTCGCAACTCAACTGATCCGGGATCGTCAATTCAGGATCAATTCCACAGCTCAGTACCATTGCGGGTACACTGCACGCCGGCTGACGCGGCCCGCAGCCGCCGCGTCTGCAGGAGGAGTCATGCGCCTGTCATTCTTTGCGACGCTGTCTGCGGTGTTCGCCGCACTGCTCGTCACGTCGGGCCTCGTGCATGTTTCGCGCGGCGCGGGAATGTCAGCCTCCGTAGCCCAGGTGAGTCATGGAAGCGAGCACGACTTTTCGACCATCCGGCTGACGGCGCTGCCAACCACCAGCTGGCCGACGAATGGCGGCAACCTGTACAACCAACGCTATTCGCCGCTCACCGTCATCAACCGCTCGAACGTCGCGCAGCTCCGGGGCGTCTGGCGCACACACTTGCGTGGGTCGGGTGCCGCCCCGCAGTATTCGGGCTTCGCGGCGCCCATCGTCTACGACGGCGTCGCCTACGTGAGCACGGGCGCGAACGACGTGTTCGCGGTGTCGATCGACACCGGCGAGATTCTGTGGCAGTACGCGGCGAACCTCGATCCGACCATCACGTCCGTCTGCTGCGGCTGGAACAACAAGGGCGTCGCGATCAGCGAGGACGCGGTGTTCATCGGGCAGCTCGACGGCAAGCTCGTGGCGCTCAGTCGTGCGACGGGAAACCTGGCGTGGTCGATCCAGGCCGAGCGCTGGCAAGAGAGCTTTTCGATCACGGCGGCGCCGCTGTACGTCGATGGCATGGTCATCGTTGGTTTTGCCGGGGGCGATCGCGGCACGCGCGGTCGCCTCAAGGCGTACGATGCGAAGGACGGCCGTCTGATCTGGACCTTCTACACGATTCCGGGTCCCGGCGAGCCCGGTCACGAGACGTGGCCCCAGGACAACGACGCGTGGAAGTACGGCGGTGCGGCGATTTGGCAGACGCCGGCGGTTGATCCGGAGCTCGGTCTCGTCTATTTCTCGACCGGCAACGCGGCCCCGGACTACAACGGCGCTTTTCGTGCCGGCGACAACCTGTACGCCGTGTCGATGCTGGCGATCGAGCTCGCCACCGGAACGTACCGCTGGCACTTCCAGCAGGTGCGTCACGACATCTGGGACTACGATGCCGCCAATCCGGTCGTCCTGATGGACGTGACCATCGACGGCCGCGCGCGCAAGGCGATCGTCGAAGTCGGGAAGACCGGCTGGGCCTACATCCTCGACCGGGAAACGGGGGTGCCGCTCATTGGCATTGACGACAGACCAGTGCCCCAGGAGCCGCGTCAGGCGACGGCGGCGACGCAACCGTTCCCGCGCGGCGATGCCGTCGTGCCGCAACTCATCGAGATCGCGCCGGAGGGGCACGTGCTCGTCAACGACGGGCGCATCTTCACGCCATTTGTCGGCACCGATCCAACGCTCGTGGCGCCCGGCATCTGGGGCGGTGCCAGCTGGCCGCCGAGCGCCTACGATCCCGTGCGCCAGCACCTGTATATGTGCGCCTCGTCGGTGATCAACGGCTACACCGGCGGTGGCGATCGCACGTTCGTGGCTCCGATGCCAGGCGCCGCCTACCTTGGTGGGGCGACGACGTTCACGCGCGTCGCGCGCACGGGCATCATTGCCGCCCTCGACGTGACGACGAACAGGCTCGTGTGGCGTTACCAGTGGCCCGAGCAGTGCTACAGCGGAGTGCTCGCGACGGCCGGGGGGTTGCTGTTCGTGGGGCGCAACGATGGGCGGCTCACCGCGCTCGACTCCGCCACCGGCCAGCAGCTCTGGGAGTTCCAGACCGGCGCCGGCATGCACGCGCCGGTGAGCACGTTCGAGCACAACGGCCGGCAGTACGTGCTCGCGTTCTCGGCCGGCAGTGCCCTCCTTGGTTCCGCACGCGGCGACAGCGTGTGGCTGTTTGGTTTGGACGGCACGCTGCCGCCTGCGCAGCCCGGTACGCCCGTGTCACGTACCGCAGCCCAGTTGCCGTCAACTGCCCAGACAACTTCGGCAACTCCCACACCCGTGGGTCCTGGCGTGGCGGCCGCGAACATCGCCGCGGGCCGGCAGCTCTACGCGCAGGCCTGCGTGGTCTGTCATGGCGACGACGGCAAGGGCGGGCACGGCGCCGGGGCGCCGCTCGTCGATGCCACGGATCTGGCTGCCGTGATTGAAACGGTCGCGGCCGGGCGCAACGACATGCCGCCGTTCCGCACCGCGTTCTCGCCGGAGCAGATTCGCGATGTGAGCGCGTACGTGGTCGAGGCGCTGGCGGCAGGACTTCTGCCGCGGTGAGTCGATGGTGGGCCGCGTGTCACGGACAGTGGCCGGACGCGCACGAGACCGGACATCTGGCGCGGCCGGGCGGTCTGTTCTGGTTCTCCGCTCGGATCCCGCGACTACGCTTGGACGGCTTGAACGGTCGGAATCCATGCGAGTGAGTCACAGGCACGGCACGTCAGTCGTGGGGGCCGCCCTCCGCCTCCGCGTAAAGCTCCGGCGGACCGCCGTAGCCGTGGCGAAGGCGGTCAGGCCCAGGTCCGGCTGAACCGACGGGCCTTCGCGGTGGAGGATTTCGTCTCAGGCGTAGCCTCGCTCGCTTCCGCTGCCTGTGCCGTGCTCAGGTCCCGTTCGTGACAGGAACCACTGAGCGCCACTGACGTGGAAGGGATAAGATCCCGCTGTCCCGGCCTGTCGCGTGTGTCCCAGGCCGACATTCTCCAGATGGAGCCTGTTATGAGACGTATGTGTGTCTTGTCGCTCGGCGGAGTGCTGGCGGTAGCGTGCGCGCAGACGCCACCGGAGCGGAACGCGATCGAGGACGTTGCGGCGGCGCTCGGCGGCGCGGCGCGGGTGCAGTCGGTGCAGACGGTCGTCATCGAGGGCAGCGGCCCGGCGCCGAACGTCGGACAGAACAGACTGCCAGACGACGAGCTGCCCGTGTGGCGGGTTACGGACTACCGGCGTGCCGTCGACCTGGTGAACGGCCGCACGCTCGTCCAACAGCGCCGCGAAGCACAATTTCTCTTTGCGGGTGCCACCGTGCAGCAGCAGCGCCAGGGGCTCGACGGTGACGTTGCCTATAACCTGGCCCCGGACGGCACGATGACACGCGCGGGGGAGGCCGCCGCCCGCGATCGGCGCGTGGAGCTGCTGCATCACCCGATTACCGCCGTCCGCGCGGCGCTCGATTCCGGCGCCACGATCGCGAACCTGCGCGACGAGGAGGGCGAGCGGCTCGTTGACATCACGACCGCTGCCGGCGACGTGGTGACGCTGGGGATCGATCCATCGACGAACCTGCCGTCGCGGGTGCTGTCCATGAGTGCCCATCCCAACATGGGCGACGTGGCGATCGTGACGACATTTGGCGACTACGAGGAGGTCGACGGGCTGAGGCTGCCCAGGCGGTTGACCACGAACATCGACCGGTATCTCCAGTTCGACCTGCAGGTCTCCAGGAACACCGTGGACGGTGACGCCGGCGAGCTGGCTGCGTCCGACAGCGTGAGGGCCGCGCCCGCGCCCGAACCGCCGCCGGTGGTCGTGACGGTCGAACCAGTCGCGAAGGGGATCTGGTGGCTCGCCGGATCCGGCAACCACCGGAGCATCGTGTTCGAGTTCGACGATCACCTCGTATTGTTCGAGGCGCCGGTCAACGAGGCACGCTCGAAGGCGGTCATCGACATGGCGCGGACGCTGAGCCCCAAGCCGCTCACGCACGCCATCATCTCGCACCACCACTTCGATCACTCTGGCGGTTTGCGCGTGGCGGTGGCCGAGGGCCTGACCATCATTACGCACCGCGCCAGCGAGGCCTTCTTCAAGGATCTCCTCGCGCGCCCGCACACGATTGCTCCCGACGCCCTGCAGCGGAACCCGCGCGAGGCGACGTTCGTGCTGGTGGACGATTCGATGACGCTCGAGGACACGTTCATGACGGTACAGCTCTATCACCTGCTGGACAACCCGCGAGAGGGGACGAACCTGTACGCCTACATCCCGCGCGAGCGAATCCTGGTGCAGGCCGACCTGTACGACGCCAACTGGCAGCAGCATCTCTGGGGCGAGAACGTGCTGCAGAATCTCGAGCGACGAAAGCTCCGCATCGACCGGAGCGTTCCGGTGCACGGCATCATGGAGCCATTCGGTGAGATGGTGAAAACGATCAAGGCCCGGCCCACGATACCATCGACGAACTAGAGCGAGGCTGCGCCTCGCTCTAGACGGCTTGAACGGTCGGAATCCTTGCAAATGAGTCAAGTTTTCCAGCGGCCGTTCAAGACGGCGAGGCGGAGCCGCTGCCAACATGCTCGCGGGCTCGAGGCGCAGCCTCGCTAGTTCGTGCGCTGAAACAACCGGATGGGCCGGAACGAGCCGGTATCGGCTGGTTCGAGTGACGTATGAAGTTGAAGAGAGACGTTGCGGCGCTGGCCGGCACGCGGATCGGAGTGCTGGCGCTCGCGCTGGTGGGCGTATCGGGTGCCGGAACGGCGTTCGCGCAGGATCCGCTCGTCGCCATCGGCGCGGAGCTGTTCGAGGCGCGGTGCGCCGGGTGTCATGGCCCCGACGGGAAGAGCGTCCGCGGGCACGACCTCACGACGCTACGTGCATCGGGGTGGAGTGACGTCCGCATGTTCGACGTCATCCGCCGTGGCGTGCCCGGCACCGAGATGCCGGCAAGCCCGGCGCCCGATGGCGAGGTCCACGCGCTGGTCGCGCACATCAGGAGCATCAGCGTTCCGGGCGCTCCTTCCACGGCATCCCGCCTGCCGGGACCTCTCCCGGCTATCTCGTCGGCGAATCTGCTCGGCGGGTTCAATAACCCTTCGAGGTGGCTGACCTATTCCGGCGACTACACCGGGACACGGCACAGTCCGCTGACGCAGATCACACCGGCCAACGTCTCACAACTTGCAGCACAGTGGACCTTCCAGATCGAAAGCGCAGCCGTTGGACGGGCGTTCCAATCGACGCCACTCGTCATCGACGGCGTCATCTTCATCACGGGGGCCAATGGCTACGCCTGGGCGATCGATGCCCGCACGGGCCGCATGCTGTGGCGGCACCGCCGCGAGCTGCCGGACGGGCTGACCTCTGGAGCGCTCTACCCGGTGAACCGTGGATTCGCGGTCCTGGGTCACCGGCTGTACATGGTGACGCTCGACGCGCATCTCGTGGCGCTCGATGCGACGAACGGACTGGTGCAGTGGGAGGTACCGCTCGAGGACTACAGGCGGGGATACTCGTCCACGCCGGCGCCGCTCATCGTCAAGGACAAGGTGATCGTCGGCTCCTCGGGCGGCGAGTTCCCGACACGCGGTTTCATTGCCGCGTACGACGCGGCCACGGGCGAGCAGGTGTGGCGGTTCCACACGATTCCCGATCCTGCTGCCCCGGGCAGCGAGACGTGGCCGTCGGCCGAAGTCATGGCCACCGGAGGGGGAGCCGCGTGGGTCACGGGTACCTACGACCCGGAATCGAATCTCCTTTTCTGGGGGACGGGGAACCCGAGCCCTGACTACTACGGCGACGATCGGAAGGGCGACAACCTCTACACGTGCGCGCTCGTCGCGCTCGACGCGGACACCGGCGAGCTGAAGTGGCACTACCAGTTCACCCCTCACGACACGCGCGACTGGGACTCGAACCACGTGCCGGTCCTGGCCGAACTGCCGATCGCGGGAGCGATGCAGAAAGTGGTGATGGTGGCGAACCGGAACGGCTTCTTCTACACGCTCGATCGGGCCACGGGGAGGGTGCTCGTGGCGCGACCGTTCATCGAAACGTCGTGGGCGCGGGAGATCGGTTCCGACGGCCGTCCTGTCGTGCTCAACGAGTCGGGGTCGACGATGTGCCTGCCCGACTACCACGGCGCCACCAACTTCAATCCGCCGTCCTACGACCCGGCGCGCCGGCTGTTCTTCGTCACGGCGCGTGAGACGTGCGTCATCTACGTGCGCGTGAAGACCCCCGTGCGGATCGGCCAGCCGTCGATCGGCGGTGGCGTACTCCGCGATGGCGAGAATCCCTGGGGCGCTCTGCGCGCGATCGACCCCGTGACCGGAGAGCGGCAATGGGAGTTCCGGCACGCCTCGCCGACGCTGGCAGGGGTCATGTCGACCGCGTCCGGCGTAGTGTTTGCGGGCAACCAAGAAGGCGACTTCATGGCCTTCGACGCACGCAACGGGACGAACCTCTGGCGGTATCAGACGGGCGCGCCCATCTGGGGGGCGGCCGCGACCACCTACGTGCTGGACGGACGGCAGTTCGTGCTGATCACCTCGGGCACGACGTTGACGGCGTTTGCGCTCCCGGCCCCCTGAGCCTGGCCAGGGCCCGGACCCGTGTCGAGAGAACACCCGGTGCGCCACGTCGTTCCGCCTGGGACGTGCGCGGCGCAGCGTCGGCGTGCGGTGCTGCCCAAATCACCAAACCATCATGGAACCCTCAGGACTCGAGGAGGCTGGTCCGCGTACCGTGGGGCCTGGCACCGCGTGTTCCGGATGGGCCGGTTCGATTGCGGATGCCGACAGTGTCGAGGAGGCATCTGCTCATGCACGTCAAAACTTCACAACCCGGGCCGTCCTGCGATCGTCAGCCTGGCCACCGCCGCCGGCGTATGGTCGGTGACCGTATCGGCCCAGCCGCCAGCCAACCAGGTCGCGGGGCACTGGTTGATCGAGGGCACACCCAGTCCAGGGTCCCCGCAGTCGCCTTTCGTCAACGTTGCCACGCTCACCGACGATGGCCAGGTGGTCAACGTCGATCCGGACGTGGGCACGTCTGTCGGCGGCTGGAGGCGAATCAGAGGCAGGGAGGCGTACGACCAGTCCCTTCAGCCGGCTCAACTGGTTGATCAGGTCGTCCGCCATCCCCAGCTCGAGCGCTTCGTCGCGCTCGCCGGCCGTCAGTGGCGTGAACGGCAGGATCGCCTGCACGTCGGCGACGAACGCGTACCCGACGCGCGGTGTCGTCCGGATGAAGCGGGCATGGCGGGCATCGTGGTCGAGCGCCTGCCGCAGTTCCTTGACACACCGGGTCAACACGCCGTCGGTGACGATGGTGCCCGGCAGAGTTCCGCGAACAGCTCCTGCTTGGGAATGACCCGGCCGGGATGTCGCACGAAGTAGAGCAGCGTCTTGAAGACCTGGGGCTCGAGCGCCACGACCTCTCCGTCGCGTTCGAGCCGCCAGCGCCGGGTGTCGAGCACATACGGCCCGAAGCGACACGTGTCGAATCCTGTCATCCTTTCGTCCAGCTACGCTGCGACCAATCATGACACGTGACGCTTCGTGAACCATCTGTACCCGGCGGTCTGTCGCTGGCGTTCTGATGCGCACCGGAGGGCAGGCATTGGACCGGTGCGGCGGGCAGGAAACACGGGATCCATCGCGGCAGCGATGGTGTGTGGCCGCACTCGCAGGGACAACGCTGTACAGCGGGTGTGTTACGAACGGCTCTGGACGGGCAAGGCCGCCGCAAGTCGTGCGGCCACCAGGCCGCAGACGCTGCTTCACACCTTCAATACCGCAAGCTCAGAGAGAGGTTCAGAGCGACACGGGCGATGCGCATAGCACGGCGCGAATCCAACCGCGCGCAAAGCCGCAATTCAGATGTTCGATACCGATCTGCTGAACACTGCCTCGGTGTCGGCCGCGGTTCCATCATCCGGCGCGCGCCTCTCGGGATTGCGGCAGCCGGGGCACCCGATCGTACACCCCGTGTTCGGCGTGACCAGCCTCGATCACTGCGATCCAGTCAGATCGTCGTCAGCCTGCGCGACGCCTCTGCCCGATCTCGTCCAGGAACTGACCGATGAACTCCAGATAGCTGTCGTATTCGTAGGCCTCATCAGCGAATGCCTCGCCTTCCGAGCCAAACGGGGCAGATCACGTACGAAGCGCTGATACGTCGCCCACAGGTCGCTGGCGCCCGGCAGCAGCCGGTCGCCGGCCGGCGTCCGCCTGAGAAAGCGCCGGACAGCGGCAACGGCCTCCTCGGGTTCATCGCCGTGGAACTGGGGCTCTATCCCAGCCAGATCCGAAACAGTCGGATGCCAGTGTTCCCGCTTCCGCGCCAGCACGAGCGCCTGCTTGCGCCGCTGCCGTGCACCGCCGAACGCTCGCGCCCCCACGGCAACGCCGAACTCGAACGGCATGTTGAAGCGCGGCGTGCCGCTGGCGGCGGACAACTCGACACGAGACAGATCGTGCACGCCCCGATCGCAGGCGGCGATCAACTCACGCAGCTTGTCGAGCCGCAGGGTTCCGCCGTCATTGACCTCCAGCGCACACCGCGGGCGGTAGCCGCATGCCAGGATGGTGAAGACGATCGCCCGGAACAACGGCCAGTACGCCTCGTCGAACGGGCAATTGATGAAAACGAGTTCGTTGAGACGGCGCTCAGCCAGGCGGCTCGGCGGCATAGAAGTCCCGAACGGCTTTGCGGATCGCCCGGGCCTTCGCTGTCTGCTTGGGCAGCTGCGCGAGCTTGATCGTCACTCCGCCGATCGTCGTCGTCCGAGCCCTGGATCTCTTCGCCGTCTTGCCTGAGACCTTGGGAGTCGACTTCTTGGCCATGATTCAAGGATACCGCACTCACAGGGCGACCAGCAGCTCGCCATCGCCCGCGCCACCACAACCGTCGATCGGCTGTCGCCGTTCGGCCTGGGGGCTGAGCGGTGTGGCGCTGGTCTTTCGCCGGGCGTTGGCCAGCCTCGAGCACCGCGAAGCGCAAAGGGTTGGAGAGCAAGATGGCATAGGGTTACCGAAGGGCCCTAACGAAGGGATAGCACTGCTGCACCAGGACCGTTCGATGTCCGCGTATCGCCACCCCAACATGAGGTCGTTGTAGCGTGTGAGCGGCCCTATAATCCGTTCATGCCTGGACACAGGGGACGTCCCGTCGGCATCTGGGCGCTGGGGCTGGCTCTCTGGGCGATGTTGCTCCACCCGGCATCCGGCGCACGGCAGATCACTGCGACCGATACGCAGGTCACGTTCAGGATCATCGTCGTCAGCACGGTCGAGCGCGCCGACGTGCTTGCTGTGCGTCTGAGCCAGGGTGAGGATTTCGCGGCGCTTGCCAGGGCCGAGTCGATTGATCCGTCGGCGTCGCGGGGCGGGCTGATCGGTCCGGTGGTCCTGTCGGACCTTCGCGTGGAACTGCGCAACGCCTTACAAGACCTGCCTCCCGGAGTCGTGAGGGGAGTGATCATCCCGACCGGCTATGCGCTCGTTGAACGTGTCGAAGGCCTGCCAGGCAGTGCAGGGCCGCCCACGAACATCCTCGCGTTGGCGGCGTCGGGCAGCGTGAAAGCGACCATCAGCGTCGACGGCTTGTCGGAAGTCGAGACGGCGCTTTTCGATCTGGACAAGCCCGTGAACTGGAACGAGGACCTCCGCCTGATCTGCACGTATCGGGAGCAGGCCATCGAGCGGCTCCGCGCGTCGCTCGCCCGGATCCTTGCGCCGGACGCGGCAGACCTGCGTGTCGATCGCACGCCGTTCGAAATCATCCAGGGACATATATCGCTGGCCCAGGTGCATTCGTACCGAGGGGGGATGGCGCGTGCGATCGAGCAGTACGAGCGTGCGTACGAACTGGCGCTCTCGCACAATCCAGGGTCGCTGCTGGACCTCGAGCAGGCGATGGGGGCTGCCCGTGTTCACAAGGCTGAAATGGACAATGGGCTGTACACCGAGCCCGGGGATCGCTGTCTGCTCGCCCCGCAACCGGCTTCGCCCCTGGCGATGATGGACGACCTGTCGGCGGGAGTGCGCCATTTCCTCTCGATGCTCGACAAGAACCCGCAGGATCTCGAAGCCAGGTGGCTGTTGAATGCGGCGCACATGGCGACGGGCGGATATCCGTCGCGGGTCCCGGCCGAGCACATGATTCCCGTCGAGTCCTTTGCGTCGGCCGAGGATGTGGGACGCTTCGTCGACGTGGCGTCGGCGGCAGGCGTGCACTCGTTTTCCATGGCCGGCGGAGTCATCGTCGACGATTTCAACAACGATGGACTCCTGGACATCCTGACCTCCAGCTCCGACATCTGCGCGCCGATGCAGTTGTTCCTTCGCCAGAAGGACGGGACGTTCGTGGATCGAAGCGCTGAGGCTGGCTTGAGCGGACAAGTCGGCGGGCTCAACCTGAACCAGGCCGATTACAACAACGACGGATGTCTCGACGTGCTCGTGATGCGCGGCGGGTGGCAGCTCCCGCATCGGCGGTCGCTGCTGCGCAACAACTGCGACGGCACGTTCACGGATGTCACGGCCGAGGCAGGACTGCTGACGCCCGTCACGAGCAGCCAGACGGCGGTGTGGGCCGACATCGACAACGACGGCTGGCTCGACTTGTTCGTCGGCAACGAGGACGCCCCCGCGCAGTTGTTCCTGAACCGCCGCGATGGAACCTTCGTGGACATTGCCGCCTCGGCTGGTGTTCAGCGATCTGCGTTTACCAAGGCCGTGGCCGCCGGAGACATCGACAACGACGGCTTCACCGATTTCTACGTGTCGAATTTCCAGAGCGGTAACTTTCTGTATCGCAACAACGGCGATCGGACGTTCACCGAGGTAGCGCTCGAGGCGGGCGTGATGGGCGCCGAACGCGGATTTCCTTCCTGGTTCTTCGACTACGACAACGACGGATGGGACGATCTGTTCACCGCCAGCTACTTCCTGTCGATCGAGGAGACGGCTCGATCCTATCTGGGCCTTCCGCTCAATGCCGGGACGATGAAGCTGTATCGCAATAGGGGGGACGGGCGCTTCGCCGACGTCACGGAAGCTGCGGGCTTGAACAAGGCGCTGATGCCCATGGGTTCCAACTTCGGCGACATCGACAACGACGGGTTCCTGGACATCTATCTCGGTACCGGCAGCCCGTCTTACGTCTCACTGGTGCCGAGCATGCTGTTGCGGAACCGGGGAGGCCAGTCGTTCGTCGATGTCACCGTCTCATCGGGGACGGGCGAGATGCACAAAGGGCATGGTGTGGCGTTCGCAGACCTCGACAACGACGGCGATCAGGAGATCATTTTCAAGGTCGGCGGTGCGACTCCAGGCGACGCGCACGCCTTTCGGTTGTTCGAGAACCCCGGCCATGGCCACAACTGGCTACGGGTCAAGCTCGTTGGCGTGCGATCGAATCGTTCTGCCATCGGAACACGCATTGCCGTAACGGTGGAAGACGCTGCTGGCGCACGGCGCTCGATCCACCGCACAGTGAACAGCGGTGGGTCGTTCGGCGCCTCGCCGCTCGCGCAGCACTTCGGGCTCGGTGCGGCATCGCGCGTCGTCGAGGTCGAGATTAGATGGCCGTCAAGCGGTACACGGCAGACATTCGGCGACGTGGCCATCAACCAGGCGATTGAGATTCGCGAGTTCGACGATCGCTACACGACCGTGAGTCTCCCACCGCTGCCGCTCACGGGCGGGGCTCCCCCTCGCTGAACCTCCGGACGTTCGCGTTCCGAGCGGATAGCGGCATAATGGCGGCGGCTGGTTCAGACAGGACCGGGCCGCTGCCCGATCATGTGAGTCGCACGATGGCCGAGTGCAACACGTGGATGAGTGAATCGCCAGGGCAGATCGGTGCCGTAGTGCGTAGGGGCGTCGCGGGGGTCGCCGTGCTGGCGGTGTTGTGTTCGGGCGGTGCCGTGGGAGCCGCGGACCGTGAGTACGCCGTCCGGGGAATGGTGGTCAGCGTGGACGCATCCGCCAGGTCGTTCACGGTGTCACACGATCGGATTGACGGGTTCATGGAAGCGATGACCATGCCGTTCGACGTGCGCGACCCCGGGGAGTTGCGCGGCCTCGTTCCCGGTGCCATCGTCGAGTTCGCACTGATCGTTGGAAGCGAGAGCGCCTACGCGACGCGCATTGCTGTGCGCCGGTACGAGACGGTCGAGCGCGACCCAAGTACCGCTCGCCGACTGGCAGTGATGAGACGCCTTGCCGGCATGACCATCCCTCCAGTCGCGATTGGCTCCCGGATGCCGGATTTCACGCTCGTCAACCAGACGGGGCGGCCAGTTGCACTGTCGACCCTCGCTGGCAAAGTCGTCGTGGTGAACTTCCTGTACACGCGGTGTGCACTGCCGCAGTTCTGTCTGCGAATGGCCAACAACTTCGGCGCGCTGCAGCGGCGCTTCGGCAACGAACTGGGGCGAGACCTCGTGATGCTGACGATCACGTTCGATCCACAGCGCGATACGCCGGAGGTGCTGGCGTCCTACGCCGCGCAGTGGCAGGCCAATCCGGAGGGCTGGCACTTCCTGACAGGCAGCGTCGCCGACATCCGCCGCGTATGTGCGCTGTTCGGCCAGGAGGCATTTCCCGACGAGGGCTTGATGAATCACTCCCTGCACACGGCTGTCATCGACCGCACTGGCCGGCTCGTGGCCAACATCGAGGGCAACCAGTTCACGCCCGAGCAGCTCGGCGACCTCGTGCTCGCCACGCTGCGCCGGTGAACTGGACCGCTATGCGGCCCGGAACGCGAATGTTGTACTCACTTGTGTGGTCCGCATAGCGGTCCTAGCCCGCGAAGCGGGGCAAAGCCGATACTGGCGGCAGTGAAGCGCCGCCACTCCGGCCTTGTGAGTCTCGGCGGTTTGAGGCGGGGCATCACTGCTTGGCCTGGTCACGCGGCGATGACGAGCGACAACAACGTGACCAGGTAGGCTGCTCCGAAGTAGGCGCCTGCGAGGAGGACCCGCCGCCACGCCGGCAAGACACGCCAGGCGGCGCACGGGTAGCAGCAGAACGCCAGACCACGGCCCAGGATCCTTTCCATCTGCATGCGACAGACGGGGCAAATTGCCGGCCACTCGTGCCTGCGTATCCTGCCCGTTACGCTGTGCCTTCAGGAGCGGAATCTCCATCCCGGGAGTCTGTCGTCTTCCTCAGGAGAGATATTCCGGACCACGGGGCTCGGCCCCGTGTCCTTCCACGGACCTGCCTGGAGGTCACATCCGGTAGGATGGGTCGTGCCGTTCGAGCGGTCCTCGCGTCGGCGACGGGACAAGGCTGTTCCTCCCTCGAACTCCGTCGGGCGACGGCGCGATCGGGGTGAGTCCGACACCCCTCAGCGCTCCTCGGACACCCGCGGCGTGGTGCTTCGCGCGGCGGCCCTCGTGCTCGCGGGCACTCTTGCCTATTCGAACGCGCTTTCGGGTCCGTTCCTCTTCGACGATGACAACGCCATCGTACGCAATACGCAGATTCGGCAACTGTGGCCGCTGTCGGTGCCGCTGTCCCCGCCGCGCGACACCCCCGTTGCCGGGCGGCCTCTGGTCAATCTGACGTTCGCCGCGAACTACGCCGTTGGCGGACTCGACGTCCGTGGGTATCGCCTGGTCAACCTCGGCGTACACCTGCTCGCAACGCTCGTACTCTTCGGCCTCGTGCGGCGAACCTTGCGCCTGCCGGTGCTGACCGCTCGCTTCGGGCCACATGCCCTCAACCTGGCCTGGGCATCGGCGTTCCTCTGGATGCTGCATCCGCTCCACACGGAAACAGTGAATTACCTGCCGCAGCGCACCGAATCGCTGATGGGGTTGTTCTATCTGCTCACGCTGTACTGCAGCGTCCGGGCGTACGAGGGCAGCGCGAGTGCTCGCGGTGCCGCACGGGCCGGCGGCGTGGCCACCCAGGTGGCGGAGTCCCGCTCAGACGTCGGTGAGCCGAAGCGGGTGGGGCGGGCGATGAAGCGAACACGGGAGACCCCGGCGAGCCAGGGGTCCGGGGACGAGCCTCGCTCCCGCGCCTGGGCGGTGACGGCCATCGTGTGTTGCGCGATGGGCATGGCCAGCAAGGAATCCATGGTCACTGCGCCGGTCGTGGTGGCGCTCTACGATCGCGCGTTCATCTTCCCCTCCTTTCGGAGTGCCTTCCAACGCCGCGGGTTCCTGTACGCAGGTCTGAGTGCGACGTGGCTCCTGCTTGCCGTGTTGATGTCGTCGGTGCCGCGAACATCGATTGGGTTCGACGCGGGGACGAGCGCCTGGGTGTACTTCCTCAACCAGATGGAGATGATCGCGCGCTATCTGTGGCTCGCGATCTGGCCTCGCGCGCTGGTGCTCGACTATGGGCTACCGCGCCCGCTCGCGCTGGCGGATGTCGCAGTGCCCGCACTGTTCCTGGTCGCTGCCGGGCTGATCACCCTGGCGGTGTTCCTGAGGCGTCCGTTCGCGGGTTTTGCCGGAGTCTGGTTCTTCATGACGCTCGCACCGACGTCCAGCTTCGTCCCCATTGCCACTGAAGTGGGTGCCGAGCGCCGGATGTATCTGCCCCTGATCGGACTGGTCGTTCTGGTGGTTGTCGGCGCCTTCGCCCTTGCGAAGCGTTTCACAGTGCGTGAGGAGATCGCGCCGGAACAGAAGGGCCGCGGGTGGCACCCATGGCCCACGTCGGTTGGTGCCGTCGTCGCACTGGCGGTGTCGGTGCTCCTCGCGGTGGGGACGTATCAGCGGAATCGTGAGTACGACTCGCGGCTCTCGATGGCATTGACCATTGCTGAACGGCGCCCCCATGGGCGTGCGCACTTCATCGTGGGTGGCGAGCTCGTGGCCGCGGGCCGTAACGACGAGGCCATCGAGCACTTCCAGCGATCGGCCGTCGATTACCCCGGCGCACACTTCGGCCTCGCAACGGAGTTGATCTCCGCGGGAAGGCTCGAAGAGGGCATCCATCATGCCCGGGAATTCATCAGGCTCATGCCCGAGCATGCGGCTGTCGTGGCGGCACGTGACATGCTCGGACGGGCATTGGCCGCGCGAGGCGAGGCCGACGCGGCAGAAGAGCAGTTCGCGCTGCTCCTCCAGGCTGCACCACGGCACACGGCGGCGAATACCTATCTTGGCGATCGCCGCCTGCAGCAGGAGCGGCACGAGGAGGCGATCCGCTATTACCAAAGCGCACTGATCCTCGTCCCTGGCGATCCAGAAGTGCTCCGCAAGCTGGGACTGGCCCTGGCCGCGTCCGGGCGCGTCAATGAGTCGATCGGTACCTTTCAGCGTGCCCTGGCGATCGATCCCGACGACCCGTTGCTGCGCAGTCACCTGGGACGCGCGCTGGCATCCGACGGGCAGTACGCGGAGGCCGTCGTGCAGTTCCGCCGCGTGCTGGAGCTGGTTCCCGAGGACGCATCGGCGCGCCGCGACCTCGCGCTGGCCGAGGATCTGGCCCGACGGACACATCAGGAGTGAGCCCAAGCAAGCTCGGGCTCACAAGGGCCATTCACGCGTGCGCGCGGCGGCCGCTGTGTGTCCCGAGATCGACGCGTCGCACAATTGACAGAAATCTGACGGGGGATGAGAATAGCGGGTGTAGCTGATCTGTGCGATTCTGCACGGCCGCACGTTGGTGTTGAGCTTCGAGGATCGCGGACGCTGCTCCACGCTACAGGTTTCGTGCAGGAGGATTGTGCGATGCGGACCAAATGTGTTGTGGTGATTGTCGGACTTGCGCTCCTGGCAGCCGGGCGGCCTCTCGTGGCGCACCATTCGTTCGCGGCGGAGTTCGATGCGAGCAAGACGTTCAAGATGAGCGGTCCCGTCACGAAGGTCGAATGGATGAATCCCCATGTCTTCTTCTACATCGACGTAACCGACGAGAAGACGGGCAAGGTCACCAACTGGGCCATGGAGATGGGCAGTCCCAACGGCTTGATGCGCAACGGCTGGACGCGCAACAGCATGAAGATCGGTGACGTCGTCACCGTGGAAGGCAGCCTCGCCCGAGACGGCAGCCCGACGGGCAATGCGCGCGTCGTGATTCTGAACTCCACCGGCCAGCGGATGTTTGCCGCATCGAGTCAGGGCGTCACGCCGTAGGCCGTTCGTTTGGTCGGCACGGTTCCACTGCTGAAGGGTCAGTCCTGCGCCGCACTTCGTACGGGCGGGGCCGCCTGAAAGGCGCCCCGCGCCTGCACTCCGCGTGAGCGTACAGCAATCCAGGTCAACGCGGCAGGAGTGCTGGCGTTGACAGGCAGCACGTTCGGGAACGACAATCCTGGCCAAGAGAGTCGTGTCTTGCCGCCCGGCGTGCCCTCGGCACAGAGGACACCGGACGTTGCTTGCGTCCGGACATCCCACGTCAAGAGGGAACCTTGCGAGGGTGGTCGGGATGGTAGACGAGTTGACGGACAACAGGAGGTTGCCCGATGCGGATTAGGTGTGCACTGGTCATTGCTGGACTCGCGCTTCTGGTGGGGGCGTGGCCCACGTCGGCGCACCATGCGTTCTCGGCGCAGTTCGACGCGAATAAGCCGTTCAATCTGACCGGGACAGTGACCAAAGTGGAGTGGATGAACCCGCACACATACTTCTATATCGACGTGAAGGACGAGAAGACCGGCGACGTGATGAACTACGCCATGGAGATGGGGAGTCCGAACGTCCTGATGCGGAATGGCTGGAACCGCAACACGTTGAAGATCGGAGACGAGGTGCGGGTGGAAGGGAGCCTGGCCAAGGACGGGACACCCACAGGAAACGCACGCAGCGTCGTGCTGACCTCGACCGGGCAGCGGCTCTTTGCGGGGTCGAGCCAGAACGTCACGCCGTAGCGTCCGTCGAACTCGGGCAGACTGCAGAACCGCCGGTCGCAGCCCTCCGCTTGCTCGGCCCGGCCGGTCCAGAGGCCACGGCTGTTGGCGCGTGGCCGAGGCGTCTACAGGATATCGACGAGGTTGCCGGACTTGGCGTGTACGATTCGTTATGGTCATTGACTGCCACGGCCACTACACCACCGCGCCCAAGCCGCTCCAGGAGTTCCGCGAACGGCAGATTGCCGGGCTGGGCGATCCGTCCGACGTACCTGCCAAGGGGACGCTGGCCATCAGCGACGATCAGCTGCGCGAGAGCGTGCAGCCCCAGTTGCGGTTCCAGGCGGCGCGGGGCACCGACCTGACCATCTTCTCGCCACGCGCGTCGGCGATGGGGCATCACATCGGCGATGCTGTCACCAGCCTCCACTGGGCCGAGCACTGCAACGATCTCATTCATCGCGTCTGCGCGCTGTTCCCGGAGAATTTCGTCGGCGTCTGCCAGTTGCCGCAAACGCCGGGCGTCCCACCGGACAACTGCATCCGAGAGCTCGAGCGCTGCGTGAACGATCTGGGCTTCATCGGGTGCAATCTGAACCCGGACCCGTCCGGAGGGTATTGGAACGCCCCGCCACTCACAGACCGATACTGGTATCGCTTTTACGAGAAGCTGGTGGAGTTGGACGTGCCGGCCATGGTGCACGTGAGCACGTCGTGCAACCCGAACTTCCACACGACCGGCGCACACTACATCAATGCCGACACGTCGGCGTTCATGCAGCTCGTGACTGCCGATGTGTTCGCCGACTTCCCGACACTGCGCCTGATCATTCCCCACGGCGGCGGTGCAGTCCCCTACCACTGGGGACGGTATCGCGGGCTCGCACAGGACAACAAGCGGCCGCCGCTCGACGAGTTGATCCGGAACAACGTTTTCTTCGACACGTGTGTCTACCATCAGCCGGGTATCGATCTGCTGCTGCGGGTGATTCCTGCGAACAACATCCTGTTCGGGTCGGAGATGGTGGGCGCCGTGCGGAGCGTCGACCCGGAAACCGGCCACTATTTCGACGACACGAAACGCTACATCGATGCGGCGACCGTGAGCGACGACGACAAGCACAAGATTTTCGAGTTGAATACGCGCAGGGTGTTCCCGCGGATTGGCGCCAGACTTCAGGCGGTCGCCCATTGAGGCCGGTCCGGGCCATCAGAGATCTCCATCAGGCGCGCCACCTCAGGTGGCCGCGACATCAGCAACCGTGACACCAACCATCGTTCGACGAACTCCACGCGCCGAGGCAAACGTCATCCGCGTACTGGGTGATCTTGGCGTGGCCACCGTCCACGAGGCGCAAGGACGGCGAGGACTGATGCGGCCCTGCATGCGCCCCATCTATCCTGCGGCGAAAGCAGCCGGCAGTGCGGTGACCGTGCTCTGCCAGCCAGGCGACAACCTGATGATCCATGCGGCCATCGAAGTCGTCCAGCCAGGGGACATCCTGGTGGTGACGACCACTTCGGAATCCACGGACGGGATGTTCGGCGAGCTTCTGGCGGTATCGGCGCGTGCCCACGGTGTCGTGGGGCTGGTGATTGATGCCGGGGTGCGTGACGTCGCGGATCTCACGTCGATGGAGTTCCCGGTGTGGGCAAAGGCCATCTCCGCTCAGGGTACGGTGAAGAGCACCCCCGGATCGGTGAACGTGCCCATCGTCTGCGCCGGAGCGGCCGTACAGCCCGGAGACGTCATCGTCGCGGATCTCGACGGCGTCGTCGTTATCCCCCGGCAGGCGGCTGCCGAGGTTGCGCGCCTGGGTGGCGATCGGGTGGCCAAGGAACAGCAGACGCGCGAGCGCCTGCGAAATGGCGAGCTCGGACTGGACTTCTACGGGTTGAGAGCCAGGCTCGGCGAGCTCGGTGTGGAGATTCGGGATGAGTAACCCGGATGCAACGAGGACGACCTTCGCGTCTGGGGCCGCATAGCGGTCAGCACATCTGACATGGGCTCACCTGCGGTAGGCTTCATCGGCTTTGGCGAAGCAGGATCGACCATTGCCGGCGGATTACGATCCGCGGGTGTGGGGCACCTGGTGGCGTTCGACGTTGCGACCGATTCAGCCGATCGAGGTCCGCTCATTCGCGAGCGCGCCGCACGCACCGGAACGATCCTCGCCGCCTCGTCTGCGGACCTCGCGCGAGACGCGGACATCCTGTTCTCCACCGTGACATCCAGCTCGGCGCTCGACGCGGCGCGGCAGACGGCGCCTTTCCTGGAACGCCGCCATGTCTATGCCGACCTCAACTCGGTCTCACCGGCGCGGAAGCGAGAGATCGCACGAGTGATCGGCGAGAGCGGTGCGAGCTTCGTCGAAGCGGCCGTGATGGCACCGGTGGCGCCCTATGAGCATCGGGTGCCGATGCTGCTGGGCGGCCCGGGGGCATCCACGTTCGCGGCCGTGATGGGCGAGTTCGGCATGCGGCTCGACCCTGTTCCCGGCGACGTGGGCACGGCGGCTGCCGTCAAGATGTGCCGCAGCATCGTCGTCAAGGGACTCGAAGCCATACTGTGCGAGTGCGTCCTTGGCGCCAGCCGGTACGGTGCGGACGAGCAGGTGTTCGCGTCTCTGCAGGAGAGTTATCCCGGTATCCAGTGGAAGGCGCTGGCCGACTACGCCGTCAACCGGATGGTCGTCCATGGCGAGCGCCGCGCGCGCGAGATGGAAGAGGTCGCCGAGACCCTGCGGGCGATCGGTGTCGATCCGATGATGGCCGAATCCACCGCCAGGAGGCAGGACTGGAGCGCCAGGGCCAACCTGAAGTCTTCCTTCGGCCCCGCGGGGCCGAAGACCTACCGCGAGGTACTCGATGCGCTGGGCGTGGCGACGGCCCGGGAACCGTGATCAGTCCCGGAGCTTGCTTGAATTGCGACTGGCGGCGACCTACGACTCGCGCGACGTGAATCGGGCAAACGCATCCGGAGCGTGAGGACACTACAGTCCCGCCTCCGCCACCGGGAGCCCGATGAACTCCGTGACCGCCGTCGTGAACGCCTCTGCCTGTTCGACGTTGCTCAGGTGTGCCGACTCGAGGACGAGGAGCCGGGCTTCAGGGATACGGTCGCAGAGGAATTCGGACGCGTCGAGTGGCGTGGAGCGATCGGTGCGTCCGCCGATCACGAGCACCGGACCCCGAATCGCACCGATCCTGTCACGCAGATCGGTATCGCGCAGTGCCGCGCAGCAGCCGGTGTAGCCCTCGGGAGCACACTGCTGGAGCATCGCGCGGAAGCCGTGTACCGTGTCCGCATCCCGCACGCGGAACTCGGGCGTGAACCAGAGCGTCGTGGCGATGTCGGCCACGGCTCCCATGCCGCGTTCCCGAACGAGCGCGATCCGATCGGTCCACGATTGCACCGTACCAATCCGTGCGGCGGTGTTCGCGAGTATCAGGCCCGCAACGCGCTCCGGCGCGTGAATCCCCATCCAGATTGCCGTCAGGCCACCGAGGGAGATCCCGCACACATAGGCCTCCTTCACACCAGCGGCATCCAGCACTGCCACCGCATCCCGCCCGAGCTGATCGAGGGTGTACTCACCGGGTGGAACCGACGAACGCCCATGCCCTCGCGTGTCGTACCGGATGACACGGAATGCCGCCTTGAGCCCCGGGATCTGACGTGCCCACAACTCCGTCGTCGTGCCGATGGCGTTGACGAGCAGGAGAGCGGGAGCATCAGGTGGGCCCTCGATCTCGTAGCCAATCTGCGCGCCGTCCGATTCAATCTGAAGTTGCATACCGTCTCTGTGCGGTGATTCCCATGTCGCTGGCCGGCCTCGACCGCGCGGAGGCCCGGCGCCAGTATCGCGTTGCCACGGTCACGATGGCCGCCCCGCGGGTCGGGGCACGGCCAGGTCAGTGCGTGTCGCCCGCCGCCATGGCCTCCTGACCGCGAACATGGCTCGTCGAGAAGATCACGTGAAGCGACATCAGAGCCTGCAAGGGATGCGCGCCAGCGTCGGCCAGCGGGCCGACGTGGTCGCTGACGAGACCGCCTTTGCCAACCTCGATCAGTTCCCGCGCGGCCTCGCGCTGTTGGCCCTGCAGCCCGTACTCGTCGGCCACCGCCTCGAACTCGGTGATGATCCGGCGTCGCAACTCGGAGCTGTGGCGCGACTCGAAGAGCAGTCTGTTCAGGCCGTAGGCCTCCGCGGGCGGGTGCTTGTAGAACTGGAACCCCTCGTTCCGGAAGGTGAAGCCGCCGAACTGCTCTGCCACCATGGTCGGCGCCTTCACGCGGTCGCGATGCGGCAGGAAGCGCATCATGCACAGGCCGTGATGCCACGTCGGGATGTAGTCGATGAGCTCTCCCTCCTGGTGCCCGATCGCGCCGAACAGCGTAGCCCAGTTGAGCAGCTCGGTGTTGCCCACTTCGTCGAGCTGCGTGCCGGTCATGTTGAGCAGGGCGTCTGCGTTGCCGGCTTCGAACTGGGCCACGAGCCAGCGATCGAAATCGAACTCGGGATAATGATACTTCCTGGTGCCTGGGAAGTGAGACATCCCGCCGCTGGCGATGAGCGCCACGCGCTCTTTCCGGCCCCTGACGATCTCCGCAATTGCCCGCCCCAGCGCCGCGCAGCGCCGCGGCGTGGGTAGCGGCGGCACGTAGACGTTCGTGAAGAAGGGGATGACCGGAATGTCGCGGTTTCCAATCACGTACTCGAACGGAATGGAGAACGCATGGCCGAGCTCGGCATCCTCCGAGTACGCCATGTCGAAGCTGTAGTCCACGACGAGCTTGCCGAGCAGATCCTCGGCCATTTCGCGATGAATCGGCAGGTTGTGCTCCCGGCCTGCGAACCTGGCGATCGCGCGGTTGCCCGCGATGATGGCAAACGTCGGGACGCAGGTCACGGAGAACGTCTCCACGTGATCGCTCCCGAAGAAGAGGATCACGTCGGGCTTCGTCTCGTCGAGCACCGTGCCGAGCTCCCGCATCGCCGCGCCAGCCTGCTCGAGCTGCTCCGGGTTCTCGTCCGGGGGGCGAGTGAACATGTACGGTGTGTGACAGGTACCGACTGCTGCAACGATGTTGCCCATGGGATGGCTCCTCTGCGAGTCTATAACGCGGCCGGACTCCCTGCGCCCGTCCTGCTCATCGCCTTGTCAATCCTGTCGAGCAGCGCCATGGTCGGAAGGCAGCTTGCCGCGCTCGACTCCGGTTCGCGCCGTTCGCGGATGGCGTTGACGAATTCGATGTCCTGCCGGTCGAACGCGGCGATGCCGTCGAGCGGCACTTCCTTTCCATCGCTGTCCGTCATCGAGTCCCGGTACACCTTGTAGGTCTCTTCTTCTCCAATGTAGCGGTAGAACCCGCCGAACGGCCCTTTGTTGTTGAACGACATCGCCATGGTGAACAGCGCGCCGCTTCTGGCCTTCATGGCAACGGTCATGTCCATGGGGATGCCCAGCACCGCGTGGTCGGGTCCTTTCTGGCCCCACACCTCGAAATCCGGTTCGTCGAGAATCCAGTAGGCCAGGTCGATGGAGTGGCAGCCATGGTGCCACAACAGATTGTCCACCCAGGATCGAGGCTGGCCCAGCATGTTCAGATTGGTTCGCCGGAAGAAATAGGTCTCGACCACCATGTGATGGAGGTGGAACGAACCCTCCCGGATGCGCCGGTGGATCTGACGATGTGGACTCGAGAACCGGCGCGTGTGCGTGACCATGCACACGGTACCCGCCTTCCGCTGAGCGTCCACGATCCGCTGCGAGTCCGGCAGACTGAGGCTCATTGGAATTTCCACCTGCACGTGCTTGCCCCTGGACAGCGCAAGGACGGTCTGGTCGGCGTGCTGGTCGCTGGGCGTCGTCAGAATCACCGCGTCCACGCCCGCCCGGTCGATGCACGCGTCGAGATTCGTGGACGCAAAAGGGATCTTCCACTTCTCGGCAAACGCGCGTCCGCTCTCTTCCGTTCGACTCGCGACCGCAACGATCTCCACGTCCTCGATGTTCGCCAGGGCCTTTGCGTGCGTCTCGCCCATGGCCCCGGTGCCTGCCAGACAGATCTTCATTCAGCCTCCGCCATCCCAATCGCCGGACCGTCGGCTCCATGTGCTCCCAGCCGTGCCAGATCACCGGCGACGAACCAGCCAAGGGCTCCCGCCCTCGATATCCCAGCGGAACCCCTGGCTGGTTGCCAGTATCTCCTGCCGCGCTTCGCGCGGCTAGGACCGCTATGCGCTCGGGGCAGCGAGTGCAAAGTTCGCGATCCGGGCCGCATAGCGGTCCCATCTCTGCCAAAGGTCTTCAATGTACACGCAAGCTGTCGTGGAGTGAAACCGGACACAAGGGAGGATGCGGGCACGTCAGCTCCAGTACAAGCGCAGGGGATTGTCCACGAGCAGCTTGCGCTGCAGGTCCGGCGTGGTTGCGATGTCAGGTATGAAATCGACGAGCAGGCCGTCGTCCGGCATGTGGTCTTTCAGATTCGGATGGGGCCAGTCCGTTCCCCAGAGGACCCGATCGGGAAACGTCTCGACCAGCCGCCGGGCAAACGGTACCACGTCGCGATACGCGTGTCGCTCGCCGTTCACCGCAGCGGGCCCGGACACGCTGAGCCGCTCGGGGCAGCTGACCTTGGACCAGATGTTGGCATGGTCGCGCAGCAGCCGGACGAACCGCTCGAACTCCGGGCCATCCACGGGCTTGCGTACATCCGGCCTGCCCATGTGATCCACGACGACGATGGTCGGCAGCGAGGTGAAGAAGTCCCACAGGTCCGGCAGGTCGGCTGCCTCGAAGTAGACGACGACATGCCAGCCCAGGGGTGCAATCCGGTTCGCGATCTCCGAGAGGACCTCCCGCGGCGTGAAGTCCACCAGTCGCTTCACGAAATTGAAGCGCGTGCCGCGGACGCCGGCCTCGTGCAGTTCCTTCAACTCCTCATCGGTGACCCGGCGATCCACGGTGGCGACCCCGCGCGCCCGGCCGCCGGACGACTGCAGGGCATCGACGAGCGCGCGGTTGTCGGTGCCGTGGCATGTCGCCTGCACAATCACGTTGCGTTCGAAACCCAGGTAATCGCGAAGCGCGAAGAGCTGATGCTTCGACGCGTCGCACGGCGTGTACTTCCGTTCGGGCGCGTAGGGGAACTCGTCACCGGGACCGAAGACGTGGCAGTGCGCGTCCACCGAACCCGGCGGCAACGTGAACGATGGCACCGACGGGTTGGGATGAAACGGCAGCCAGCCGGGGGTAACCTGAAAGGGCATCGTCAGACCACGCGGTTCGAGCCGGCACTTTCCGGCTGCACGTCATCGATGTCTTCGGTATCGCTCTCGACTTGGGTGGCGGCGTTGTAGCGTGGACCAGACACCGTCCTCGAATTGATCACGGCGTTCAATCTGGCGAGCACGCCGGGACCAGGCCGCACGTGAACCGCACCGAGGTTTTCCTCCAGGTGTTCCAGCCGCGTCGTGCCTGGGATCGGTACGATGCGCTCGCCCTGTGCGAGCAGCCAGGCAAGCGCCAACTGGCCCATCGTGCAGTGGAGCTCGCGGGCGATGGCGGCGCAAGGGTCGAGAAGCGCGAGATTGCGGGTGAAATGCTCTCCCTGGAAGCGCGGCATGGCGAGCCGGATATCCTTGGGTGGCAGCGTGGACACGTCGCGGAGCCCGCCTGCCAGGAACCCGCGCGCCAGCGGGCTGAAGGCCACGAAGGTGATGTTCAGCTCTCTGCACGCGTCGAGCACGGCCACTTCCGGATTGCGGGTCCACAGCGAGTACTCGCTCTGGACCGCAGCCACTGGATGGACGCGATGGGCTCGTCGTATCGTGGCGGCAGAGACTTCCGACAGCCCGATCGCCCTTACCTTTCCCGCCGTCACCAGGTCCGCGAGCGCACCGATGCTCTCTTCGATCGGCAGGCGTTTGTCCCAGCGATGAAGATAGTACACGTCGATGACGTCGGTCTGCAGGCGCGCGAGGCTCTCCTCGCAGTTCCTCCTGATGGCTTCCGGGCGGCCGTCGATCTCGCGTTTCCCCTGGGCATTGCCGAACATGCCGCCTTTGCTCGCCAGCACGAACTCCTTCCGGCGGTCGCGCAGCGCGGCGCCGATCAACGTCTCGTTCGCCCCGAAGCCGTACAACGCGGCGGTGTCGAGGTGGGTGTAGCCCACATCCAGCGCTTGTCGCAGGACCGCGGTTGCCCTTGCCGTGTCGGGCGGGACGCCGTACGCATGGGACAGGCTCATGCACCCGAGCCCGATGGCGGACACGTCGAAGGGACCTAATTGGCGGCTCTTCATTTCAGAACAGCCCCACCAGCGGGGCAATCAACACCATCAACACCGTCATCACGACCACCCAGATGGCGCTGATGACGGCACCCGGCAGGAACATGTCGCCCATCCGATAGTAGCCCTTCGCATATGTGATGATCACGACGGCGTCGAGCGGCAGCAGGAACGCGCACGAGGCGGTGAACACGACGGGCAGGGTGTACAGCGCGGGATTCTCCCCGATCGACAAGGCGAGCAGCGCGATGGGTGGAATGAGCACCGCCACGATGGCCGGGTTGATGGGCACGGGAAGATGGATGAGGACCGTCACGACGCTGATGAGCGCGATGGCCGCCCAGATGGGCCAGAGCTGCATATCGGGCAGCGTGCCCACCAGATACTTGGCGAGACCGGTGCTCCCGGCGGCTGCACCCAACGACGTGACGCCGCCCACGAGCATCAGCGCATCCCAGCCAATCGTCTGCTGCGCACGGGGCCAGGTCAGCAGGCGAATGCCTGGCACGAACATGGCCACCGCGCCGCCGAGCGCCACCATGGTCACGTCGATCGCCGGGAACCAGGAGCTCGCGGTCCAGAGCACGAGCATCGTGCCGATGAGCGCGAGTACCTTCTTCTCGCGCGTTGTAAAGGCGCCAAGCTGACGACGCTCGGCTGCAATCGCGTCCATGTCGCCAATCGTCCGGATCTCTGGCGGGTAGAAGTACATCAATACCCACCACGCAATTGGCGTCAGGATGAGCACCATCGGGATGCCGATGGTCATCCATTGCAGGAACGTCACGGTGACGTTGCCGAATTGCTGGATCTGGAACAGGCCGAGGATGTTGATGGAACTACCGGCCGGCGTACCGACGCCCCCGATGAGTGCGGCAATCGGCACCCCCATCATCAACGCCTTGCCGAGCGACGACTGGCCTGGCACGACACCGGCGCCCGCCAGCAGTGGAATCGCCATGGCCATCCAGACGGCGCTGACCGGCACATCGGATACCGCCATCGACATGAATGCCGCGCCAACCATGAACGCGAGCACGACCCGCCGGCTGTCGTTACCCGCGCGCCCGAGCAGCCAGAGCGCAAACCGCTTCGCCAGACCGGTATCGGTGACCACTTGTGCGATGCAGAACATCGCTGTCACGAAGAGGAAGACCGGGCTCATGAACCCGGCAGCCGCGGCAGGCAGTGTGACAATGCCGTACAACGGCTGCAGCACGATGATGAGAAACGCCGTGGCGGCAATGGGAATGGCTTCGGTGATCCAGAGAATGAGTGCGATGACGAAGACGCCGGCCAGGTGTTTGGCTTCTGGTGTCATGCCGTCCGGAGTTGGCAGCATGAGCACGCCGACGCCAACCAGGACGGCGAGTACAAGACCTATTCGGATGACTGCCGATACCGGGGCCACAGGCGTGGGAGCAGTGTCACCGGCTCGTGCGGGCGGCTGGTCTGTGGTGAGTCCGTTCATGACGCGCGCAGTATACGTCAGCGCCGCACGTATTCCGGAGCCCGCGTCGGTCGAGGCGCGCTCCAGTGGCAGGTGCGCGTTCATAGCGGTGTGCCGGGCGTTGGCGATCCCCGCAGCCACGCGTCACCTTCGGCGTAGAGCCGCTCGACGACGGCCCCGCGGAGGCCAGGCAGCGCATCCTTCACCGCAAAGCCGATTGTCGATTGCAGGTACGCCAGGTGTCGATAGCCCTCGGGGAAGCGGGCGAGCAGTGCGGGATCGAGTGCCAGTGTGGCCGATGGATCCACGGCATCCATGCGGTCCTTCTCGTAGATGGGCTGCCTTCGTACGAGACCCCATCGATCCGAGCGCTTTTCGAGAAAGTCATAGAACCGCCCGGTGCAGACGACATCCACCAGCACACCATCGACCTCGGCGCGCTGATTGATGGTCATTTTCGTCTGGGCAATGGCGCGCGGACCCGCGACGTCGCAGGTGAAGCCGCCCAGGAAGTGGAGGATGTGCACGCCCCGCTCGAATCCCTGGCGGCTCACGTCGATGAACTGGCGCGCCGGGCCCTGAAACCATGTTGCCGTCATCCAGCCATCGTCGTGCCAGACGGTGGCAAAGCGCGTCCAGTCACCAGCATCGCGCCACAAGGCCCAGTTCTCCACGAGCTCGCGGATGGCCTGCCTGTCTTCAGCCAGATTCTGCATTGGACCGCTCTGCGACCCGGAACGAATTCCGTACCCGTTCTCCCGACCGCATAGCGGTCCTAGCCACGCGGAGCGCGGCAGAAGATACTGGCAACCAGCCGAGGGGCTCTGCGGGGATATCAAGGGGCAGAGCCCCTTGGCTGCGGTTCGCCTCGAGCGCGTTCAAGAGGCTCGACCTCGCGTGTCGAAGGGTCGGACGCCGCCGAGACGGCACCGTGGCTTCTGTCAGGCGCCGGCAGACTCGACGATCGCGCCAGCCGGCGACACGACGTCCACCACGCGATTCCTCATCGTGCCGATCCCTTCGCCCTCGGTCTCGACGACATCGTCATGATGCAGGAACTCCTGCGGCGTGCGGCCCATGCCGACGCCTTCGGGCGTACCGGTGGCGATGATGTCGCCGGGTTCGAGTGTCAGGCCCTTCGAGATCCATTCGATGATGACGTCGACGGGAAAGATCATGTTTCCGGTCGAGGCGTTCTGCTTCGTGATGCCATTGACCCGCAGTGCCAGTCGCTTGTCCTGCGGATCGCCGAATTCGTCGGCGGTCACGACGAAGGGACCCATCGGACAAAAACCGTCGAGACTCTTGCCCTTGAACCATTGCAGGTGCTGCGCCTGCAGGTCCCTGGCGCTCACGTCGTTGATGACTGTGTAGCCGAAGATGTGTCTCAATGCGTCCACCCTGGCGATGTTGCGCCCGCCGAGGCCCAGGATGGCGCCCAACTCCACCTCCCAGTCCACCTGCTGGGTGACAGACCGGTCCACGGGAATATCGTCGAAGGGGCCGTTCACGGTGGTGGGCGCCTTGGTGAAGATCACGGGCACCGTCGGCACCTTCACCTCGCGCCCGCGTGCCTGCGCGCTCTCGTGGGCATGCGCCAGGTAGTTCAGGCCCAGACAGAAGACGTTCTTGCCTGGACGCGGAATTGGCGCGTGCCACCTGATCTCGTCGAGCGAGTGCTCGACTGTCCCGGCGGAGCCGTTCAGCAGGTCGTGCATGCGCTGCCACGCGTCTGGTCCCTGCTGGATCAGCTCGAGCAATGTAGCCGGGACGGGGCCCTTCCACGAGCCGGCCACTGTGGCGCTCGCGTCGATCATCCGGTCCTGCCGGACCACGCCAAGGCGGGGTGAGGGCTTGTCTATCGTTGAAAAGGTTGCGTATCTCATCAGGGCATCGGAGAGTGCGGTGTCCGCACGATGGAATGCCGGCAGTCGCAAAGGGGGCCGCCCTCGAGCTCGGGTGGAGATCGCGCTGGCGTCTCCTGTCGGTCCGTTGCGAGCACTTCGCGTGGCCCTCCCGCTGCAGTGCCGCAGTGACTGCTGGAGTATACCTCCATGCGCCGTGCACCGACGACGACGTGGGACCTCACGCGTGCGGAGGGGCCGCCTTTCAGAGCCGGCGAAGTCATCGATCCTCGGCGGCGAGCAGGCGCACGACCGGCGTTGGCCAGAAGTCGAAGATCGTGACAGCATGAGCTGACCGATGAAGATGCCCGTGGCGTTCATCCCGCACGGGGGCGGGCCGTGGCCATTCGTTGACGTTGGCTTTCCAAGGCCCGATGTCGAAGCGCTCGCGGCGTACCTGCGATCGCTCCCGCAGCTGCCTCCCGAGCCGCCGCAGGCCCTGCTCGTCGTTTCGGGGCACTGGGAGATGCCGGCAGTGGCGGTGATGACCTCACCCCACCCGCCAATGCTGTACGACTACTACGGCTTTCCGCCGGAGTCGTACACCATCACGTGGCCTGCACCTGGAGCGCCGTGGCTGGCCGCGCGCGTCCGCGAACTGCTGGCCGCACACGGTATTGCGAGCCTCGAAGACCTGGATCGCGGCTACGACCATGGCACGTTCGTTCCGTTGAAGCTGATGTACCCGGAGGCCAGCGTGCCAACCATCCAGATGTCGCTGGTCGATCGGCTGGATCCGGCCGAGCACCTCGCGATTGGCCGCGCACTGGCGCCGTTGCGCGACGAAGGCATCTTCATGCTCGGCAGCGGCATGACGTTCCACAACCTGCGCGCGTTCCGGGATCCCCGGGCGGCGCCCGTGGCCGAGGCGTTCGACGCGTGGCTGCGGGACACGATGACCCAGG
>CAZDLW010000014.1:0-43178 GCA_964505975.1 uncultured Bifidobacteriaceae bacterium
AATCCACCCGCGGCCCGTGCCCGCCGCTGCGCCGGTCGGCGTGGCGGATGGGGCCCTCGTCGGTGCCGAGGCTCACGCGATATCGAACCACGTCGGACGCGTCAGGGATCGTCACCCGAAAGGGTCGCTGGGCACCAGTTCCCGGCGATGGGATCGGCAACGCGGTGTCCCGTCCGCCCGTTGAATTCCCCGTGAATTCCCGCGTCGGGACCTCCGCCTCCACGAAGGCAGCCCGGCTCCCGCGCGGTGTTCCGACTCGAGACATGGATAGATGGCCCGGAAAGCAAATTTCTCGCCTGGCGAAATGGTGCAAATCAAAGGCGTTTTCGGTAGATCTGGAAAAACCACCCTCTTGCCGCATATCGGGTGTCCTCCGAGTTGGTCACGACCGGCCGTCCGTGAGGGGCCTCACCACGTCTATCCCCGCGGAGCGGGGCACAGCGAACACTGGCAGCAGTGAAGTGGAGCCAGTCCCGCCTCACGATTCCCGGCGATTCGAGGCTCCGCCTTCCTATCAGTTCGGTGAAGCGGCCAGCCGTCTGGGTACACGATCGGTTCACCGCACGTGGGGACATCTTCCAGTCAATCGCGCTTGAGCCCCTCGATGAATCGGGCACCCTCGCGGTCGGCCAGCACGCGGACGGGCCTGAATCCCGCGTCTTCGAGTGCGGCGACGGTCCCGTCGCCGGTCTCCTCGCGCGGCCCGGACTTTGGCGCGGGCGTCAGCAAGGCTCTCACTCCGCTGGGTGTGCCTCTTTCGAGCGCGACCACGCGTCCACCGACGCGCAGGACGCGGTGCCCCTCGCGAAGGGCGCGTTCGCGCCGCTCAGTCCCGAGATCGGTAAGGAAGCCGTGCCGGCTGTGAATGAGCACAATGTCGAAAGACGCGTCCGCGAATGGCAGCGCATCGACAGCGGCGACCTTGACATCGAGGAGTGCTCCCGCGTCGATGCCTGCCCGGCGTGCCCGCTCGGCTGCCCGTTCGTCGGTCACGACGATCGCGGCCTCGCCGCCGATGCCGACCTTGGAGGCCACGGCGCCGGCGATACGAGCGTCGTCGATATTGATCTGGAGCAGGCGTTCGCCGGGCCGCACGCCGCTCATGGTGATGGCCAATGGGTCGCGCGCGATGGCCGATTTGCGCAGAAACCACCACATTTGCCCATGATATAGTGGCCGGTCGTGACCCCACCACTCGACATCGCTCCACCGCATGGCAAGCTTGGCATCCTGCTCGTCGGCCTCGGCGCCGTCAGTACCACCACAATCGCCGGCGTTCTGGCCGTCCGCAAGGGGCTTGCATTGCCGATCGGATCGCTTGCCGAGATGGGTACGATCCGGCTGGGGAAGCGAACCGAGGGTCGGGCACCGAAGATTCGGGAATTCGTTCCGCTCGCCGAACTGAACGACATCGTCTTTGGCGGGTGGGACATCTTCGAAGAAGACTGTTACGCGGCAGCTCGAACCGCCGGTGTTCTCGAGTCCGCGCAGCTCGAGCAGGTTCGGTCTGAACTCGAGGCGATTCGTCCGATGCCCGCGGTCTTCGACAAGCGCTACGTAAAGCGCCTTGACGGGCCGAACGTCAAGAAGGGCAAGAACAAGCGCGACCTGGCGGAGCAGGTCGTGGCGGACATCCGGGCGTTCAAGCACGCACACGGATGCGATCGACTGGTGATGGTCTGGTGCGGCAGTACCGAGGTCTACATGAAGGAGACCGATGTGCACTCGACCACCGGCGCGTTCGAAGCCGCGCTCGAACGGAGCGACGATGCGATTCCGTCGAGCATGATCTACGCATATGCCGCGCTGCGTGAGGGTATTCCCTACGCCAATGCGGCTCCGAATCTGACGGCCGACATCCCGGCCATGCTGGAGCTCGCGGCGCGGATGCGCGCGCCGGTTGCCGGCAAAGACCTCAAGACGGGTCAGACACTCATCAAGACGGTGATCGCGCCTGGACTCAAGGCGCGGCTGCTTGGGGTGACCGGCTGGTACTCCACGAATATCCTCGGTAATCGCGACGGCGAGGTGCTGGACGATCCGGAATCGTTCAAGACGAAGGAAGAGAGCAAGAAGTCGGCGCTCGAGTACATTTTCCAGCCGCATCTCTATCCCGATCTCTACAAAGATCTCTGTCACGTCGTTCGCATCAACTACTACCCGCCGCGCGGGGACAACAAGGAAGGATGGGACAACATCGACCTCGTCGGTTGGCTCGGGTATCCCATGCAGCTGAAGATCAACTTCCTGTGCCGCGACAGTATCCTCGCGGCTCCAATCGTGCTCGACTCAGCGCTGTTCCTCGACCTGGCCAAGCGTGCGGGGCTTTTTGGTATTCAGGAGTGGCTTTCCTTCTACTACAAGAGCCCCATGCACGCTCCCGAGGTGTATCCCGAGCACGATCTGTTCATTCAGCTGATGAAACTGAAGAACACGCTGCGCTATCTGCGTGGGGAGGAGCTCATCACGCACCTGGGGCGTGAGTACTACGACTGACGCGGAAGGCACGTCCGGGTGTCGCTCCGGTGTCGTCCGAGCGGCTGCTCCGACGGTCGGACCTTGGAGTATCCTGTCTCCCCATGTCCGATACCAAGACCCCGCCTCCTGAACTGGCCGACCTCCTCCAGGAGAATCGCACGTTCGCTCCACCCGAGACGTTTCGCGCCCACGCGAACGTTCGTGACGAAAGTGTCTACGCGCGCGCGGCGAGCGATCCGGAAGCGTTCTGGGCCGGGTTCGCGTCCGAGCTCGAGTGGTTCACGCCATGGACGCGCGTGCTCGACTGGAACCCTCCGCACGCAAAATGGTTCGTTGGAGGAGCCCTGAACGCGAGCGTCAACTGTGTCGACCGCCACGTCCAAGGGCCCAGGCGGAACAAGGCGGCACTCATCTGGGAAGGAGAGCCAGGCGACCGACGCACGCTGACCTACTTCGACCTCTTTCGTCAGGTCAGCCAGTGCGCCAACGTGCTCAAGGCGCTGGGAGTCCGGCGAGGGGATCGGGTAGCGATCTATCTGCCGCTCATCCCCGAACTGGCCGTCGCGATGCTGGCGTGTGCGCGGATTGGGGCGGTGCACTCGGTCGTGTTCGGGGGGTTCAGCGCCGAGTCCCTCCGCGATCGCATCAACGACGCGGCGGCGAAAGTCCTGATCACGGCCGATGGGGGCTGGCGCCGTGGCCAGGTCGTACCGCTGAAGCAGATGGCCGACCAGGCTCTCCTGGAGACCCCGTCCATCGAGCACGTGATCATCGTGCAGCGCATGCACGCCGACACCGTGCAGGTGCACGTCAAAGAAGGGCGGGACCATTGGTTCCACCGCCTGATGCTCGACGCGTCCTATGCATGCGAGCCGGAACGGATGGACGCCGAGGACATGCTGTACATCCTCTACACATCGGGCACTACCGGTAAGCCGAAAGGCATCGTGCACACGACGGGTGGGTACCTCGTCGGGACGTATGCAACCTCGAAGTGGGTCTTCGACCTCAAGGAGGAGGACGTCTACTGGTGCACGGCCGACATCGGCTGGGTAACGGGCCACAGCTACGTCGTATACGGTCCGCTCGCCAATGGCGCGACAGTGGTCATGTACGAGGGGGCGCCCGATTGGCCCGACAAGGGTCGGTTCTGGACGATCGTCGAGCGGTACGGCGTGACGATCTTCTATACGGCGCCGACGGCCATTCGCGCGTTCATGCGCTGGGGGACGGACTGGCCCGCCAGGCACGACATGTCCACGCTGCGGCTTCTGGGATCGGTGGGGGAGCCCATCAATCCGGAAGCCTGGGTCTGGTACTATCGCCATATCGGGGCCGAGCGCTGCCCGGTGGTCGACACGTGGTGGCAGACGGAAACGGGCGCCATCATGATCACGCCGCTGCCGGGCATCACCACGACCAAGCCCGGGTCGGCCACCCGTCCGTTTCCCGGCGTGAGCGCTGAGATCATGACCGACCGGGGCGAGACAATCAACCGCGCCGGCGGGGGTCTCCTCGCCCTGACCCGCCCATGGCCATCGATGCTGCGCGGGATCTACGGCGATCCTGACCGGTACGTGACGCAGTATTGGAGCCGTTGGACGCCCGATGTCTATTTCACCGGCGATGGCGCCAAGCGTGATCGGGACGGGTTCTTCTGGCTGCTCGGGCGGGTCGACGATGTGCTCAACGTGGCTGGCCACCGCATCGGCACGATGGAGGTCGAAAGTGCGCTGGTCGATCACGCCCGTGTGGCGGAGGCTGCCGTCGTGGGGCGGCCGCACGAGATCAAGGGCCAGGCGGTTGCGGCCTTCGTCACCCTGAAGGAGGGGACGCACGGGACCGAAATGCTCGTAGCGGAGCTCAAGGAGCACGTGGTCAAGAAGATCGGCGCCATCGCCAGGCCCGACGATGTGATCTTTGCGGCAGATCTGCCGAAAACGCGATCCGGGAAGATCATGCGGCGTCTGCTGCGCGACATCGCGGAAGGGAAGGCGCTGGGCGACATGACCACATTGGCCGACCCGGCGGTGGTCGCGAAATTGAAGGAACAGTACCAGGACGAGCACTGAGCACGGGTCGCCCGGTGGCGTCGGACAGGCGCGCGGCCCACCCCGGGATGGAACGATCCGGGGGGACAGATCGTCAATCTACTCGGCGCGACCGCAGCATGGACTGTCCGGGAGGCCCCAGCTCGAGCGCTCGCGGGCCGCCCGGTGGAAAGACGCCGCCACGACCATCGCGCTGCGGCGGAGACCGGTAGCCACGACTATGCCGCTCATCGAGACACGCGATCTCTGGAAGACCTACGTGATGGGGTCGGAAGAAATCCATGCCCTCCAGGGGGTCTCCATCGAGATCGAACGCGGCGAGTACGTCGCCATCATGGGGCCCTCCGGCTCCGGGAAGTCGACGCTGATGAATCTCATCGGCTGCCTCGACACGCCAACGCGGGGCAGCTACCTGCTGAACGGCAAGCAGGTCAGCCAGATGAACGACAACGAGCTGGCTCGGATCCGGAACGAAGAAATCGGCTTCGTGTTTCAAACGTTCAACCTGCTGCCGCGCGCATCTGCGCTGCAGAACGTGGAGTTGCCGCTCGTGTACGCGGGCATTCCGGCCAAGATGCGGCAAGAACGCGCCCGGGGAGCGCTGGAAAAGGTTGAACTGGCCCAGCGCGTGAGCCACAAGCCGAACGAGCTGTCCGGCGGGCAGCGCCAGCGCGTGGCCATCGCGCGCGCGCTGGTGAACAATCCGTCGATCTTGCTGGCCGACGAGCCGACGGGCAATCTCGATTCGAAGACGGGCGCCGAGATCATGGCGCTCTTCGAACGCCTGCACAAGGCGGGCAACACCATTGTGCTGGTAACCCATGAAGCCGACGTCGCGGCCTTTGCACACCGGATGGTCCTGTTGCGCGACGGCCAGGTCGAAAAGGACGTCCGGCGCGCCGCCTGATCCGATTGCACTCCGATTCACCGCACACGCAAGGCCTCCGGCAGGTTGGCGGTATCTGCTTGCCGCGCTGCGCGCCGCATAGCGGTCCGGCCCTGCCTGCACCGTCGAGCGTGGCGCTCACTGAACCTCAGCGTTGACCGACAGCTGCCCAATGTCCGGCTCTGACCTCGCTGAGCGGTGCGCTTCGATCGACCTCGCGCGGATCGAGCTCGATGCGCCGACGAGGCGCGTCCGGATCGAGAACGGGAACCGCACTGAGCAGCGCTCGTGTGTACGGGTGGATGGGGTCGGCGAAGACCACCGGTGTATCGCCCATCTCAACGATCTTTCCGAGGTACATCACGGCGACTCGACTGCAGATGTGCTCCACGAGCCGCAGGTCGTGGGCGATGAACAGAAACGTGAGCTTCAGGCGAGCCTTCAGGTCGATCAACAGCCGAACGACCTGCGCCTGAATCGATACGTCGAGCGCCGACACGGCCTCGTCGGCGATGATGAGCGCAGGATTCAGCGCGAGCGCACGGGCGATTCCGATGCGTTGCCGCTGGCCGCCGCTGAACTCGTGCGGGTAGCGTCTCAGGTGGTCCGGCTCGAGGCCCACGAGCGAGAAGAGCTGTTCGACGCGCGCCCTCCGCTCGCGCGGCGACCCCAGCCCGTGGATGACCAGCGGCTCTTCGACGATATCGCCGACTCGCATGCGCGGATTGAGGGACGAGTAGGGGTCCTGAAAGATGATTTGCATGTCGCGGCGTACACGGCGCAGACGCGTGCGCGAGAACTCCAGTACGTTGGCGCCGCGAAACCAGACTTCGCCCGACGTCGGCTCGATCAGACGCAGGATGCAGCGGCCGGTGGTGCTCTTGCCGCTCCCGGATTCCCCGACCAGGCCGAACATCTCTCCTTCTTCGATGGCAAAAGTCACGTCATCGACCGCCTGCACGACGGAGGAGTGCTGGAAGAGGCCCTGAGTCCGCACGAAGTGCTTGACGAGGTGTCGGACTTCGAGCAGTGGCATCGTGACGTCCGTTCAGGAGGACCGTACCGTGCCGGGCACCGCGGAAAGCAGCTGCCGTGTGTACTCGTGCGTGGGCGCACGCAGGATTCCGCGCACCGGACCTTCCTCGACGAGGCGCCCCCTGTGCATCACGGCCACGCGGTCCGCCATCTCCGCGATGACGCCGAAGTCGTGCGTGATGAGCAGTAGCGCCAGGTTGTAGCGGGTCTTCAGCGCTCGCATCAGCTCGAGCACTTGCGCCTGAATCGTCACGTCCAGCGCGGTGGTCGGTTCGTCGGCGATGACGAGGGCCGGGTGGCAGGCCAGAGAGATCGCGATCATCACGCGCTGGCGCATACCTCCCGAGAGCTGATGGGGATAGTCGCGCATCCGTCGCGTCGCTTCCGGGATCCGAACCGCGTCGAGCAGCTCGATGGCACGCCGCCGGGCCTCGGCCCGCGAAGCCATTCCGTGCACGGTCAGGGCCTCGGCGATCTGGTCGCCCACTCGCATCACCGGATTGAGCGCGGTCATCGGCTCCTGAAAGATGAGCGAGATCCGAGCACCCCGAACGGCGCGCATCTCATGTTCGGTCAACGCGAGAAGATCGCGGCCCTCGAACAGAACAGCTCCGCGCGTCACACGCCCCGGCGGAAGCAGCAGCCGCAGGATGGCGAACGCGGTGACGGACTTTCCGCTGCCAGATTCCCCGACGAGTCCCAGCGTCTCACCGGGCGCGATCCGAAAGCTCACGTTGTCGACTGCGGTCACGGTCGAGCGCTCGCCGTCGAAGGTGACCGTGAGGTCCTGCACGTCGAGGAGGGAGGGCACGCGCACCTACTGCACCTGGCGAGGCTGAGCCTCGCTAGGCGACATCCCGGTACTCACCAAACACGATCCGCAGGACATCTGCAATCTCACCGAGGGTGGCATGCTCTTCAACGGCCCCGACTATGGGCAGTACCAGATTGTCGCCGCGGCGGGCGGCGCTGTCCACCGCGTCGAGTGCGGCACGCCAGTTCCGTGCGCTGCGGCTGGAACGCATCACGCGGACGCGCTCGATCTGCCTGCGCTCGACCTCCGGATCGACCCGGAAGATGTCCACCGGGGGCTCGGTGGACGTGTCGGTGAATCGATTGACGCCGACGATGATTGTGTCGCCCGTCTCGATGCCACGTTGGGTCGCGTAGGCGGACTCTTGAATCTGCCGCTGGAGGTGGCCAGTCTCGATTGCGACGAGGGTGCCGCCCATCGCCTGGATCCGGTCCAGCAGTTCGCGTGCCTCACGTTCTATGCGATCTGTCAGCGCCTCGATGGCGTAGGCTCCCGCCACGGGATCCACCGTGTTGGCCACGCCGCTCTCGTGCAGGAGGATCTGCTGCGTGCGAAGCGCGATCGTGGCACTCTCCGCCGTGGGCAGCGCCAGCGCTTCGTCGCGTCCGTTGCAGTGCAGCGACTGCGTCCCTCCGAGGATGGCCGCCAGTGCCTGCAGGGCGACACGAACGATGTTGTTGTCGGACTGCTGCGCCGTCAGCGTGCTGCCGGCCGTCTGGGTATGAAATCGCAGCTGCTGCGCGCGCGCGTTCGTGGCGCCGAAACGGTCGCGCATGAGCCGTGCCCACAGGCGGCGTGCCGCGCGAAATTTGGCGATCTCCTCGAGAAAGTCGTTGTGCGCGTTGAAGAAGAAGGACAGGCGCTGTCCGAAGGCGTTCACGTCGAGTCCTGCGTGCAGGCACGCCTCGACGTATGCACAGGCGTGCGCAAACGTGAACGCCACCTCCTGAACGGCCGTGGAGCCCGCCTCCCGGATGTGATACCCGCTGATGGAGATCGAGTTCCACAAGGGCAGTTCGCGGTCGCAGAACGCCACCACGTCGGTCACGAGACGCAGAGAGGACCGAGGGGGATAGATGTACGTGCCGCGCGCGACGTACTCCTTGAGGATGTCGTTCTGGATCGTGCCCGACAACTTCCGCAGGTCGCACGCCTGGCGCCGCCCCACGGCGATGTACAACGCCAGCAGCATGATGGCGGTGGCGTTGATCGTCATGGATGTGGAGACGCGGTCGAGTGAGATGCCGTCGAACAAGGTCGCCATGTCCTCGACCGAGTCGATGGCCACTCCGACCTTGCCAACCTCTCCGGCCGCCAGCGGGTGGTCGGAGTCGTAGCCAAGCTGCGTCGGCAGGTCGAATGCGACGCTGAGTCCCGTCACGCCCTGCGCGAGGAGGTAACGGAAGCGCCGGTTGGATTCGGTGGCGTCGCCGAATCCGGCATACTGCCGCATGGTCCAGGGCCGACCCCGATACATCGAGGATTGAATGCCCCGAGTGAAGGGAAACTCTCCAGGGTGTCCGATATCGGAAGCGAAGTCCATCTCTGCAAGGTCGTCTGGCGTGGCGTAGGGAAGCCGATCGCGCATGCTCCAGTCTACGCGTAGGAGAGATATCGCACCGGAACAGGGCCCGTATGTCGCGTGAAGGGTCATTGAGGCAGCAGCCGGCTCGTCTGTTCGAAGGAATGGAGCATGCACACCGAGGAGGGGGTTTGTTGACACCTGCGAAGCCGGCCTCTACAATGGCTACAGTCTCCAGAAAGAGGCTAACCCCTGAAAATGAAACATGTTGGCGCCCGTCCGCTGCAGGCCCTCCGCATTGGAGGTGCGCGTTGGAGCGGGAGACGCCCCGGATCCCCGGCCCGGTGGCGGTGAGGAGGAGTGGAATGGATGACGTCGTGAACCGGTTCGCCAAAGAGCTGGCCGACGCGGTCGCCGCCGCCGTTTCCGGGAGCCCCGAAGTCGAGGCCTGTCGCGCCAGAGCGCGGGAGGCGGGTTACGACATGCGCGTCACCCTCGAGGCGGTGGTCGGGTTCCTGCACCTCAACAGCGGAACGCCGGTGAGCAAGATCACGACACCGGCGCGGCTCCTGCCCGGCCGCAAGTCCTTCGAGTTGACAGCCAACGACCGTCGCTTTCTCCGGTCACTTCGCATCGGGTGCGACGAAACGAAAGAAGCTGTGGAATAGCCCTGCCAGCGGTGAGCTGGATCGGTCGGACGAACGGTGAGCGGAGGCGGCAGCGTGCTTCGCCGAGGGTTCGTATCGATGCCGGCTCACCGCACGGTCCGAGCCGTCTTCTCCGCCGCGCGCCTCGCCACCTCCGGATCTCCCAGATAGAACTTCTGCAGGGGCTTCAGATCCTCGTTGAGCAGATAGACGAACGGAATTCCCGTGGGAATATTCAGTTCGACGATGTCGTTGTCGGACATGTGATCGAGGTACTTCACGAGAGCTCGCAGACTGTTGCCGTGGGCGGCGATGAGCACGCGTTTGCCCATCTTGATCGCCGGGGCGATGTCGGAATTCCAGAACGGAAGGAAGCGTGCCACCGTGTCCTTCAGGGATTCGGTAGACGGAACGTGCTCGGGCGCGAGCACCGCGTACCGGCGATCGTGCGATGGGTGGCGCGGGTCGTGCGCCTCGAGCGGCGGAGGTGGGATGTCATAACTACGGCGCCAGATCTTCACCTGAGCTTCGCCATGACGCGCGGCGGTCTCCGCCTTGTCCAAGCCTTGCAGTGCGCCGTAGTGCCGCTCGTTGAGCCGCCACGAGCGGTAGACGGGAATCCACATCATGTCCAGCTCGTCGAGCGTGATCCAGAGCGTGCGGATGGCCCGCTTCAGAACGGATGTGAAGGCGACGTCGAATTCGAACTTCTCCGCGGACAGGAGTTTACCCGCCTCGCGCGCTTCCTCGCGTCCCTTGTCGCTGAGGTCGACGTCGGTCCAGCCCGTGAACCGGTTCTCCTTGTTCCAGGTGCTTTCGCCGTGACGGAGCAGGACGAGTCGATACATGGTGATTTGCAGGAATCTACGCAGGCGAATCCGCTGCACTCATACGGAAGAGGTGAGCTGCCGGATGGCCGAGCGGCCCGCGTAGCGGCCGGCCGGGCCGAGCTCCTCCTCGATCCGAAGCAGCTGGTTGTACTTCGAGACGCGGTCGCTCCGGCTCGTGGATCCCGTCTTGATCTGTCCTGCCGAAGTCCCGACGGCCAGATCGGCGATGATGCTGTCCTCCGTCTCGCCCGAACGGTGCGAGATGACCGTCGCGTACCCGGCCTCGCGCGCGACGGCAATCGCATCCAGGGTTTCGGAGACGGTTCCAATCTGGTTGAGTTTCACCAGCAGCGCGTTTCCAATCGCGCGCGCGATGCCGGCGCGGAGAATGTCCGGGTTCGTCACGAACACGTCATCGCCAACGAGCTGCACGCGATCGCCGAGAGCCCGTGTCAGCGATTCCCATCCGTCCCAGTCGCTTTCGGCGAGCCCGTCTTCGATGGACACAATTGGATATTGTCGCACCCACTCTCGGTACAGCTCCACCATTTGAGCGGACGACCGTGTCGGCTCGCCCGATTTCCTGAATACGTAGCGGCCTTCGTCCCAGAGCTCGCTGGCCGCGACGTCGATGGCGAGAAACATATCCCGCCCCGCGGTGAAGCCCGCTCGACCGATGGCGTCGAGCACCAGGTCCAGCGCTTCCCGATTCGATCGAAGGTTCGGGGCGAAACCGCCCTCGTCGCCGACGCCGGTGGAGTGGCCGGCCTTCCTCAGAATGGCACGCAGAGCGTGGAAGACCTCGGCGCCTGTCCGCAGGGCCTCGGCAAAGGTTGCGACGCCGACTGGCATGACCATGAATTCCTGAAAGTCGACACTGCTGTCCGCGTGCGCGCCGCCGTTCAGGATATTGAACATCGGGACCGGCAGGACGTACGTGCCGTCCTCCGGGACCCGATGGGCGAGTGCAGCCAGGTGCGCGTACAGGGGGCGGCCAGCGAGGGCGGCCGCTGCTCGAGCGGCTGCCATCGAGACACCCAGAACGGCGTTGGCGCCGAGACGGCTCTTGGTCGGCGTACCATCGAGGTCGATGAGAAGGCGGTCGAGCCGACGTTGATCGAGCTGCTGGCCCTGCAGGGCGGCGGCGATGGCGCCGTTGACGTGTCCGACGGCCGTACGGACACCTTTGCCGTGGTAGCGGCTGTCGTCGCGATCACGGAGCTCGAGTGCCTCGCGTTCTCCCGTTGACGCCCCTGAGGGCACGGCGGCTCTCCCGAGAGCCATTCCCGCCCAGACATCTACTTCAACCGTGGGATTGCCTCGAGAATCCAGAATCTCGCGCCCATGGATCCGCGTAATCTCCATTCACGATTCCTCTGTGTTCCCTCGTTCGTATCCCTGGATCGCCCTGGCAGGGTCGATCACACCGGTGCGGATCCGACGCGGTCCGCGTCTGCCTCTGCGCGCAACGCCTCTTCGCTGATCCGGCCAATGAGCGGTTCATCGTTGGCTGTGACGACGACAACCCCCCCTTCGGTGACCGTGTGGCGGCGGCGATCCTCGTCGAGATTGAAGCCAATCAGGGCACCCCGAGGAATCAGCACGTCGCGGTCGACGATGACCCGACGCAACCGGGCGTGCCGGCCCACGCGCCCCCCCGGCATCAGGATCGCCCGTTCGATGTGGCAGAAGCTGTGGACGCGGACATTCGGGCAGAGCACACTGCCGATGATACGGCTTCCCGACACGATGCACCCGTTCGAAATGATGGAGTCCAGCGCCTGACCGCAGCGGCGGCCTTCTTCGGCAAACACGAACTTGGCGGGCGGTGCCTGTGGCTGGTAGGTCCTCAGCGGCCATTCCGGATCGTACAGATTGAACTCGGGGTTGACGTGGCAGAGATCCATGCTGGCCTCGAAATACGCATCCAGCGTGCCGATGTCGCGCCAGTATTTCGAAGCCTTCTTGTTCTCGTCGTAGAAACGGTACGAGTAGACTGGAGCAGAGCGGATGAGCCCGGGGATGATGTTCTTGCCGAAGTCGTGCTGACTCTCCGCGCGTGCTGCATCGGCTTCGAGTGCCGTGATCAGGACCTCAGCACGAAAAATGTAGATGCCCATGGACGCCAGTGCCACGTCCGGCGAGCCGGGCATTGGCGTAGCCACCGCCGGCTTTTCATCGAATCCGATGACGCGGTCGTCACTGCCGATGGTCGCGATACCAAAGCGAAACGCCTGCGTGGCGGGGACTTCGATGGTGGCCAGCGTGGCATCCGCCTGCTTCTCCACGTGGAAGCGCAGCATCCGCGCGTAGTCCATCTTGTACACGTGGTCGCCCGACAGAACGATGACGTGCCTGGGTGCTTCCCGCACGATCGAATAGAGGTTCTGGAAGACAGCGTCGGCAGTGCCCAGATACCAGTGCTCACCCACGCGCTTCTGGGGCGGCAGGATCTCGACGAACTCGCCTAGTTCCTCCGAAACCACGCTCCAAGCCATACGAATGTGGCGGTTGAGCGACAGAGACTTGTACTGGGTGGCAATGAACACCCGCCGCAGACCGGAATTGATGCAATTGCTCAACGTGAAATCGATGATGCGATACGGGCCGCCGAAAAACACTGCCGGCTTCGCTCGTTCCTTGGTCAGCGGGTAGAGGCGTTCTCCCGCCCCGCCGGCGAGGAGGATCACGAGAACGTCGTCGAGGCTCATCTGGTCGCCCCCAGTGGATCAGATTTGACTCTCCCCATGGATGACGTCTGGGAAGCGCACGAGAATCACCCGGGAGGGTGGGCGCGATGATAGCATGCGGACGCGATTCCTCGTGCCGGGGTGTCCCCGATGGTTGGCGCGGATTCCCCCGCAAATCGGCCATTCTGGCGGTTCTGCGGCCGTTTGACTTGCCAGTATGACGGGCCTATGATGAGGCGATTCGGATTCTTGGATGGTCGGCGGCGCGCACCACGACGCTGGAGACGCAAAGAGCGGGCAGGAAGATCACCGCGTGAGCGAGAGCCGGACCGTTTCGGACGTATGGACGGGTAGTGGCGAAGGACGCTCTGATTTAAGGCGGTCAAGGCGGCGAGTCCCTGGAGCACAGAGAAAGGAAGAGAGGCGCACATGCAGATCCGTCGGGCTTTCGCACTCTGCGTCCTGGTGGCGCTTGTTGGCGGCTCATGGTCCGTGCACGCTCAGCGAAACGACCGGCGGCAGCAGCAACAGCGTGAACAGCAGGAAAAACAGGAGGAACAGCTGCGACAGCAGGACGTCGAGACCCTCGTTCTGCTCGTCGATGCGGTCAGCGCCGGGCAGCAGGAAGCGCCAGCGGAGGTTCCCCTGACCTGGGAATCGAATCATTTCATCAAGGGGCAGGGCGGAGACACGTACATCCCCTTCACCTTGGTGCTGGACCGCTCCCAGCTCACGAGACCGGACGTCGCGCTGTATGTCCGCATCGTGGACAAGGAACAGGCCGCCGCCGCGCCGCCGCCGGCCGATGCCGCGGCTGTTGTTCCAGACACCCCCCCGCAGCGGCCCACCTACGCGTGGGACAACCTGCACTTCATCGCCGTCCCGGCGGACGGCAAGGTGTCTCGTGCCATCGCTCTCAAACCGGGGGACTACGACGCCTTCATCACGATCAAGGAGCGGGCCACGGCTGCGGCCGATGCGGCTCCTGCCAAAGTCACCATGTTACGGCATGACTTGTCAGTGCCCGATTTCAGCGACGACAACAGTCTGACGACCAGCAGCGTGATTCTGGCCTCGGACGTTCAGGTTCTGGCCAACGCCCTGCCGGCGAACCAGCAGGAAGAGAATCCGTACGTGTTCGGGCCGATGCGGATTGTGCCGTCGGTTGACGGGCGATTCTCGAGGAGCGGCGAGTTACAGGTGATCTTTTGGATTTACGGGACTCGACCGGAGGCTGCCGGTAAGCCCAACGTGCAGGTGGAGTTCGACTTCCATCAGCGCCTGCCAGAGGGTGAGAAGTACTTCAACCGGACGGCGCCGCAGGAACTGAACGCCGAGACGTTGCCTCCAGAGTTCAACATCGCTGAGGGGCATCAGCTTCCTGGCAGCCTGGTGGTGCCGCTGGAGAGCTTCCCAACGGGGGATTACCGCCTCGAGATCAAGGTCACCGATAAGGTATCGGGGCAGATGACGACGCAGAACGTCAATTTCACCGTTCTGCCCGTCTGACCGGTGTCGCGGTCGCCCGCGCTACCGAAGACGAGCAGCGGCACGCCGGCAGAGAGAGCGCGAATGACTATGAACAGTCTGTTCACGCGCGGGTGCGTCCTTGGGGCGATCATCGGGCTGGCGAGCGTGTCGCCCGCCTGGGCGCAACTGGCGCTGCGCCCCGATCCCGCTGCGGTTCCCGAGATTGGCGACGTCAGACCGGGCGAGTTGCACGGTCTCGTGCACGATCAGCGAGGCGATCCACTTCCCGGCGCGGTTGTGTCGGTGATCGGGACGACAACGTCGTTTGCGGTCTCCGATCGCGACGGACGCTTCGCATTTCGAAATCTTCCGCCCGGTGCGTACCTCGTTCGTGCCCATTTGCAGGGGTACCCTGCGGCACGTGGGCGCACGGTCCAGGTCAATCCCGACGCGCGCAGCACGTGGAACATCGTCCTGACGCGGCGGTCTGGCCCCGCCGACACGCCGGCCCTCCTCGAGGCGGGAGTGGGCGTGTCCGAAACGACAGTGCCGCCTCCCCAGGAACTCCCCCAACACGACACCAACGCGGACGCCCCAGAGGGACAGAACGAGGTTGCCTGGCGCCTGCGCCACGGCCGACGCAGCGTGCTCCGCGACACCAATGGGTTCGCGCTGGCCGGCGATGACGAATCCTTCGTCGACGATCTGATCGCGGGACTGGGTCGGACAGCCGGCTCGCCGGCCCGCCTGGCATCGGCGTTGTTCAGTGATGTCTCCCTGAACGGGCAGGTCAATCTATTGACGACCGCGTCATTCGAGCGGCCCCAGGACCTGTTCTTCCTGAATACCGGCATACCTCAGCCGGTTGCCTATGTCTCGCTCGTCGCCCCTTCCGCGGTTGGCGCGTGGACGGTGCGCGGAGCCGTGACGCAGGGAGATCTGGCGTCGTGGATCGTGGCGGGCTCGTACGTGCGAACTGCCGAGACCGTTCACGCCTATGAAGCCGGGCTGTCATACAGCATCCAGCGGTACCGGGGGGGGAATGCCGAAGCGCTTGCCGCCATGCGGGAGGGTAGCCGCAATGTGGGGTCGATATACGCGTACGACCACTGGCGGGTGAGCCCCCGGTGGGTGGTCAGCTACGGAGCCAAGATCGCCAGCTACGATTACATGTCGGTTCGCGGACTCGTGAGCCCTCGCGCAGCGCTCACGGTCCAGCCAATCGCGGGGGACTCGCTGCGAGTACGTGCATCGGTCTCGCACCGTGAGTCGGCCCCGGGCGCGGAGGAGTTTCTCCCACCCGCGATGGGCCTCTGGCTGCCGCCAGAGCGGACATTCTCGTCGGTGTCCCAGGACGGGTTCCGAACCGAACAGCTCGACCACTTCCAGGTGGCCGCAGAGCGGGAGTGGGGCGACGATGCGGTCATTGGCGCCCGCGCGTTTCGTCAACGGGTCGGTGATCAGGTCATCACACTGTTCGGGATGGGTGAGGCTGAGGGCCCTGGCGGCCTGGGCCACTATCATGTCGCGTCCGCAGGGGACTTCGAGGCACACGGGTGGGGTGTCAGTGTGAGTGGTGCGCTGGCCAGCGGTGTCCGCGCGTCGCTCGACTACACGCAGCTCGACGCCGAGTGGGTCGGTGCTTCTCCGGACCGCGAAGTGTTGTCGCAGTTTGCTGGCTCACTGCTCCGCAACACCGAGCGTATTCATGACGTCACGGCGTCTGTCGAGAGCGTGGTCGCCCCAACGGCAACACGAGTACTCGTGTTGTATCGGGTCAACACGGGATTCGCATCGAGAAGACCGGAGGCGGTCGTTCCAGGCGTGGGTACGCGCTTCGACGTGCAGGTTAGTCAGCTACTGCCATTTTTCAGGTGGACCGGTGCGCAGTGGGAAATGCTGGTGGCGGTGAGCAACGTGTTTCGTGAAGATCCGACGGACAGTTCGATATACGACGAACTGCTCGTGTTCCGCCCGCCCACGAGACTGCTTGGTGGGGTGACTGTCAGATTCTGAACGAGACCCTGCCCCAGGGATGCGCGCTCGGCCAGCGACGTGAGTCGCCGCGCATCGGGGTGTGAGTCTGATCAGGGGAGGTGCAACCCGCCTCCCCATTTTTTGCCCGTGTTTTTCGCTCCATTTGATTGAATGGCTCCTTCTGTTCATTGGATCGTGCGCGCGGCCAATGCGAAATGGCTCCGGCGGTCGTTGCGGCCGGCTGAGGATGTGTTCGGCCTGAGGGGAGGAGGACGGTCGTCGGTGGGAAAGCGTCACTCGCGTCGGCTCGTGGCGGGGCGTGGATGGGTGGCGTCTGCCTTACCCGTCGTGGTTGTCGCGGTCGTTCTCTGCCTCGGCGCCGCCAACATGGCCATATTGGCGACGTGGTCCGAGGTCGAAGATGGCGTCCTCTGGACGAGGACCGCTGATGGTGTGGTTGCCGCCGAGATTGCCGAGGGGACGCCAGCGCAGCAGACAGGAGTGCGCCCCGGCGATGTGCTGCTGTTCATCGACGATCAGCCGGTGCAAGCGGTTTCGGATGTCATGGCGGCGCTGCGCGCTGCCGATCGCGAGTCGACGCTGCGATACACGATTCTGCGGCTTGGCACGCGAGACGTGCTCGACGTGAGGTTGGCGCCCATCGCGGCTGGCACGGGCGCTCTGTATTTCGTGCTCTCCGCAGTCGGTGCGTTCGGACTGCTGGTGGGAGCGGCGGCGCGACTGCGACGCCCGCGGGACCCGGCGACCCTGCACTTCTTCTGGCTCACGGTGGCCTTCTTCGGAGTGTTTGCCTTCTCCTTCAGCGGGCGGCTCGATCGTCTCGACTGGATCTTCTACTGGGCGGATGCGGTTGCCATGGTGGTGCTGCCGCCGCTGTTCCTCCACTTCACGCTCGTCTTCCCGGAGCGGCCGCACCGGTGGTTGACGGGACCCCCGGGTCGCAGGCTGATTGCGCTGGTGTACGCACCGGCAGTCGTGCTCATGGCCGTGCGGGTGCTGGCCATGGCTGGCAGTGCGGCGGATCCGCAATTGTTCATTCGGGTGACGTCGCTGCTCGAGCGGTTGGAGTTGCTGTATCTGGCGGGCTGCTTCATCGGAGGGCTCGCGGGGCTGATCCGCGCGCTCGGGCGTGTCTCCACTATCACGGCGCGGCGCCAACTCCGCTGGATTGCCTGGGGTACGGCGCTTGGAGTGGGCCCGTTCGCGCTCGGATACGCGCTGCCCTACGCGCTCGGGATCGCCCCTTCGCTGCCGATGGAGCTCTCGGCGATCCCGCTGGGACTCGTGCCGCTTGCGTACGCCTCGGCCATCGTGCGTTACCGGTTGATGGACATCGAGGTCATCGTCAAACGGACACTCGTCTATGCCGCCGTGCTGGCGGCAATCGTCGTGGTCTTTGCGCTGTTGCTCGAGGCCGTTCAGCGCGTGTTCTTGAAGGGCGATACGGCGAATCAGTGGGTGATCGCACTGCTGGCGACGCTCGTGGCGGTGTTGCTGGCGCCGCCGGTCAAGGACTTCGTGCAGAACCAGTTGGATCGTGTGTTCTACCGGGATCGCTACGACTATCGGCGCGCCTTCGTCGGGTTCGCGCGCGACCTCAACTCCGATCTCGACTTGAACCGGCTGGCAGGCCGGCTGGTCTCGCGCGTCGTCGAGACACTGCTGGTCGATCGGATGGCACTGATGCTCCAGGACGAGAACGGCGGGCACTTCGGGTCCGTACGGGAATCGGGTTTCGACGACGTCGAGATTCCGGCACTCGCCAAAGGTTCAGGTATTGGTGCGAAGCTCGAAGCCGGCGACATCGTGGCGCTGGACGACCCGATGGCGGCCGGCCGGTTTCCCGCCGAGGAAATCGAGTTCTGGCGGGATCGCGGCCTGTACTATTTCGTGCCGTGCGTGACGCGAGAAGAGACCATTGCCGTGCTCGCGCTCGGGCGACGGAACACAGGAGAGCCGCTGAACAGCGAGGACACGGGGCTGCTGCTGGCCGTGGCCGGCCAGATTGCCACGGCGCTCGAAAACGCGCAGTTGTATCGCCAGCTCCACCTCAAGGCCCTCGAGCTCGATCGCCTGCGGGCGTTCAACGAGAACATCCTCGAATCGCTCGACGATGGCCTGCTAGTGCTCGATCTGAACGATCGAGTCGTCCGTTGGAATACCGCGCTGGAGCAGCTCTACGGTGTGTCGCGGCAGGATGCGACCGGGCGCCTGCTGGACGAGCTGTTCGACGCCTCGTTCGTGGAGGCCATTCGCGCGGCACGACGCGACACCCCCGGCGGCGCGACGCTATCGCGGCTGGCGTTGAACGACCGCCCCTGCGCGGAGAACACCGATCGTCTCGACGTGATGGCTGCACCTGGCACCGGGGCAGCGAAACAGGGAGGCCCCCGAATCGTCAATGCAGCCGTCGTGCCGTTGCGGGCGGTTGATGGTGCGGATGTCGCGATCGTGGGCACCATCGTGATCCTCGAGGACGTGACGGCCCGCGTCCAACTCGAAGAGCAGCTGCAGATCTCGGAGAAGATGGCATCGATTGGTCTGCTCGCTGCCGGCGTTGCGCATGAGGTGAACACGCCACTCACGGGGATCTCCAGCTTCACACAGATGCTGCTCGAGGGTGCGGATCCGGCAGATCCCCGCACACGGCTTCTGGAGAAGATCGAACGGCAGACCTTCCGCGCCGCCAAGATCGTCAACGGCCTCTTGAACCTGTCGCGGCCGTCCTCGAGTGTGTCCGGCGAGCAGAGCGCCGTCGAGGTGAACACGGTGATAACCGACGTCCTGGCGTTGCTCGATCATCAGTTCGAGATTCATCGAATCAAAGTGCGACGGGAATTGAGCACACGTCCCGTCGTGGTGTCGGGATTCGAGCACAAGCTGCAGCAGGTGTTCCTCAATCTGTTCCTCAATGCGAAGGACGCCATGCCCAAGGGCGGCTGGCTCTCGGTGAGCACGCGTATGGAGGACGGCCACGTCGTCGCAGAAGTGGCGGATACCGGCTCCGGCATTCCGAACGAGTATCTCGCGCGGATCTACGATCCGTTCTTCACGACGAAAGCGATTGGCCAGGGGACGGGCCTCGGGCTGTCGATCACGTATGGCATCGTGCGGGAGCACGACGGGTCAATCGACTGCGAGAGCATGCTCGGTCAAGGGACACGGTTCATTCTTTCCCTTCCAGCTGTGTCGGCCGCGCGGCCCGCACTCGCGCGACAGGGGAGCAGCACGTAGAATCCGGCCCCTGGACGGGCCAGAACGGGTGATTCATCCATGCACAACACCGGCGCTATTTTGGTCATCGACGACGAAGAAATCATGCGCGAGATCCTCGACGCGCTGCTGGGGCGCGAAGGATACCGGGTTCGTCTCGCATCCAACGGCGAGGAAGGCCTCGAACTGGCGCGCACGATGCCCTTCGATGCCGTGGTTGTCGACGTGATGATGCCTGGCATGAACGGGCTTGCCGTGCTCGACGAGCTGAGGAGGGCCGACGAAGATCTGCCGGTGATCATGATCACCGCGTTCGCCTCGGTTGAGACGGCGATCTCGGCCATGAAGGCCGGGGCCTTCGACTACATTACCAAGCCGTTCAAGAACGACGAGGTTGTCGTCGTCGTCCGCAACGCAGTGGAGCGGCGCCGGCTCGTCGCGGAGAATGCCGCGCTGCGCCAGAACCTCCAGGCGCAGTCCAAGAAGTTTGCGGGCATTATCGGACGCAGTCCGAGAATGAAGCAGGTGTTCGATCTGATCATCCAGACGGCGCCGAGCCGGTCGACGATTCTCATCACGGGCGAGAGCGGGACGGGCAAGGAGCTCGTGGCACGCGCGATACACTCGAACTCTCCGCGCGCGGATCGGGCCTTCGTCACCGTGAACTCGGGCAACCTTCCACCGGACCTCCTGGAATCCACCCTGTTCGGCCACGTCAAAGGTGCGTTCACGGGCGCCGTGTACCCGAAGAAGGGGCTCTGCGACCTGGCCGACAAAGGAAGCATCTTCTTCGACGAGATCGGCAACATTGCGCCGGAGACGCAGGCGAAGCTGCTGCGCGTCATGCAAGAGCGCGAGTTCATGCGCCTCGGAGGGATGGAAACGATCAAGGTCGACGTCCGCATCATTGCCGCAACCAACTGCGATCTCCGGCAGATGGTGGAGGAGGGTCGGTTTCGGGAGGACTTGTACTACCGGTTGCACGTGATCAGCATCTCGCTCCCGCCGCTCCGCGAGCGCAAGGAGGACATTCCGCTTCTCGCGCAGCATTTCCTCGAGAAGTATGGCGAAGAAAATCGGCGGATCGGACTCGAGTTGACGCCGGAGGCGCTCGATCTGCTGACCGAATACGACTGGCCGGGCAACGTGCGCGAGCTCGAGAACGTGATGGAGCGAGCAGTGGTCCTGTGCGCGGGTCCACGTATCGGCCCGGACCTCATTCCCGAGCATGTACGATCGGCTCCCACGTTCCACCTTCCCAAGTTCGTCGTACCGCCGGAGGGCATCTCGTTCAAGGACGTGATCACGAACGTCGAAAAGCGTCTGATCGAATCGACGCTCGAGGCCGCCGGCGGAGTACAGAAACGGGCGGCTGAGCTGCTTCGCATCAAGCCGACCACGCTGAACGAGATGATGAAGCGGTACGAGATCGGCACGCGCCGGAAGAAGGGGTCCTCCCCCACTTCGGAAGACGAAGCTGCCACGGATGTGGGGACCCACCGCGTGTTTCCAGCGGCTGAGTTCACGAGGGAGTAGGCGTGCGCGGCGGCGACGACGGTCGGAGATCGAACGCACGCCGGCTGTCGGGACGTCGTCGCGCGGGCATCGACAGGCCCGGCCTGGCGTGGGCACGATGGTCCCCCCACTGTTGCTCGGAACGGTACTGACCGTGGGATTCGATCTAGCGCGCGCGGATACGGGAGACGAGCCGGTCAAACCGCCCGAGAACGGCATCCCATCGAAAGTGCTCGCGCACGTATTCACGGCCGTTGCGTCCGAGCTGTGCGCGGAGACGTGCGTCCCTGGTCAGCAGCCGCAGGGACTCCACGAACTCTCCGCCAGTCGCGTAGTACAGACCGGCGTTGGATCGGCGGCAGTGGTCAACGGCCGAGGGGTTTCTGGCGCTGGCAAGGACCGGAGTTCCAACGGCAAAACTCTCGAGCAGCGGCTGTGCAACGACGTCGTCCGGGGCGGGAGCGAGTGTGATGTCGGCGGCCTCGTATGCCACCATACGCTCGCGTTCGGGCAGCATTCCTGGGAGCCGCATGTACTCCGCTTCGGGAATCTTCATCATCTTGACTCCCATGAGCACGAGGAAAGTGTCCTCGTTCCCGCTGGCGTAGGCACTGAAGTACTCCAGCATCTCCTCGCACCCGCTGTCCGGTTCCATCCGCCCGCCGTACAATGCCAACCGCCCGTGCAGGCGGTGACGCCGCCGGAACGGCACGCCGCGGCGGGCCAGGTAGGACTCGAAACCAGTCTCGTCGACCTCGAGACCGGCGTCGAGGCTGCCGTCCGCTGCCAGGGCATCCACCGGATCCTGTTGGTAGCGGGGATACGCCTGTTGAGGGGGCGGATCGATCCCGATTCCGACCATCTCCTCGTGCTGCGGTACGGCCCGCGTATACGCGCGGAGCAGCCGTCGCTCCGACTCGGACAAGAAGCCGACACCGCTCGCCGAGCTCATGACCTCGGTGAGAAGGCTGAACCGCAGCGCCGGCTGCAGCCGCAGGTACGGAAAGAGCACACTGCGTTCCGGGGCAATCTGAAGTCCGTCGACAGACGTGGGATGCCAGATGGAGAAGAAGACGAGTGCGTCATACGCACGCGGTTGCCGCTTCAAGAACTCGAGCAGCCCCGGCGACCACGGCCCGCAGTGTCGAATCCACTCGATCTCGTCTGCCCGACTGCGTGGCAGGGAGCTCAGGCGTTCGTCCGAATGCCTCGGTCCGCGACGAGCCGGCGGCGCGCTCACCTTGAAGCGCCGGACGAGCACGCCACGGACCCGATCGGCCCCCTCCGGATACTCGTTTTTCCACGTTCGTGACTCGCGTGCGCACGTCGTCAGCACGTCCACGTCGTGGCGGCTGCGCACGTGTTCCGCGAGGAGCCGGCAGGCGTGCTCGGGTCCGGTCCCGATCTCGGCGCCATAGCGCGGGGTAACAAAGGCAAACCTCATGAGGCTGAAAGCACCTGTTACCGGTCGGGAGGGCCCGCATCGGGTCGATCGATCGGGGCGGCCGCTGTCGGCTCGTCCATCGCAGGAGTTGGTTGAACCGGGTGTTCTGCGGGCTGTGCCGATGTCGATGGTGATTCTTCAGATGAGGGCGCGCGCCGTTCGTCCTGGGGTTCGAACCGGTGCTCTCCGGCCGGAGTCGGTCGGTCGTCTGTCGACTGCGAAGACGGTTCGGTGAGCGTGGCGGGCGCGTCGACCCTCTGTCCTGCCTCACTGTTACTGGCACCCTCGAAGGGCTCGCCCGTGCCGGATCCCCGCCGCCCCCGTCGACGCCGCCGTTTGCGCCGTGCGCCTTCGCCGGTTGAGTCGATCGACGCCGCATCCGGCGTCGGCCCCTCGGCCAGCGCCACCGGGCTCACCGCACCGCCAGGATCCGCGGCGCGTGGCCCGGTTCTCGGCGGGGGCGTGCTCTCGAAAGACCGAACGCGGCGTTCGTTGAAATCGACCTTGGCCGCAAGCGATTCCACGCGCATAGACAGGCTCTGGATCTCGATGCTGACCCGCGACACTTCCGTGACCAGACGCTGCACGATCTCGTAATGCAGGGCATTCCATTCCGTCTGGCGCCGATCGCGGTCTGTCTCCCGGGCTTGAAGCGCGGCATTCAGCCGCGCCTGCGTACCGAGCGTGCGGGTCAACGCGGCCGGATTGAAGAAGAGCTTGAGAATCGGGTGCAACACGCGTCTGATGATGCCAAGCAGCCCCGTGTGCCCATCGTACAGCGTACCGTCATCGAACGCGTAGCTGGGCAGGGAGCCGGCATCGGGGATCTCGACCACAGTTCCGGCCCCTCGCCGCAGTTGATCGATGAGCGCCGGACTGACCGTCCGGAGATCCAGGACGGCGTCCAGCCGCCGCGCGGCGAGCTCTCGAATCTGGGCCGTCGAGAGGTCGATGCCGTGCCGCTGGGCGATTCGTGCCCGGATCTCCCGCATGATCTGCTCGACATCGATGGCTTCGCGGTTTTCCGGCTCCTGGGCGTGCGGTGCCGATCGCCGATCTCCACTTCGCCTGTCCTGCCCGCGCCGCCCTCGATGAAAGTGCTGTCGCCGGTTGTGCGTGTTATGGTCCATCAGCAAGGATTGTATCCGGCGAACCTGAATCCCAAGAAGGCAGACCTGCCGGTGCGCCCAGGCCCTGGCCGACGAGCCGGGCACGGTCCTCCAGCGTCGCGACATTGAGCCCGATGCGATCGGAGGAGAGTCCAGGCGTGAGGTGACTTGAAGAAGCGGATGGGTAGGACCGTCTGTGGCGGCGAGGCCAGCCGACGTCGTTCGGAGTCTCGTGGACCGTCAGACGTTTGCTGGAGGTTGGAAGCTCCGGACAGCGTCGGCTTCGTTGTCGTAGGTCTCGAACACTGTCAGCAGCTTTGTGATGGAGAGCAGGTCGGTGATCCGCTTGGTCAGGCTCAAGAGCTTGAGGCTGCCCCCCTGTCGGCTGACCGTCGTGTACGTCCGAACGATCTCTCCGAGGCCTGCGCTGTCGATGTACGGCACCTCGGCGAGGTTCAGCACCAGTTTCCGATGACCTTGATGGACCAGGCTGTTGATCTTGTCTTTCAGAATTTCGTCGCCCTCTCCGAGTGTCATCTTCCCTTTGATATCCAGGATGGTGACGTCGCCGGCTGAGCGTTCCTCGATCTGCATATCTTCTCTTGAATCAGTCGACCCGCGGGACAGGGCGGAATCTTAACATAAGGTGCGCGGAGCACGAGGCCAGCCCGACACTCAACCCGTGCGCATCTCCCGCCGCCGATGTCGTCGGGCCGGAGCGACCGTAGAGCATATGGAGGGAGGAGCGCAGCGGGCGCTCGCCGCTCTCCTTCGCCGACCGGTCCTGCTCAGAGCCCGCCAGCTCCCGCGAATTTCCGCTGCTGGAAGCATTCCTTGCAGAACACCGGCCGCCCCTGAGTGGGGCGGAACGGAACGGTGGTCTCTTTCCCGCACGCCGAGCACGTGGTCTGGGTCTCGACGCGGTCTCGAAGTGGCGATGGGCTCGCGGCTGCGCGATTCGCCCGCTTCGCCTTGCACGCCTTGCAGCGCTTCGGCTCGTTCTTGAACTGCTTGTCAGCGAAAAACAGCTGCTCGCCCGCTGTCCATATGAACTCAGTTCCGCAATCCACACACCTCAAGGACTTATCTTGGAACTCCATCGGTCGCCACCTCGTGAGCTCGTCATCGTCATCCGCTGCTACTCCGATTCACGTCGCAGCTTCTTGCGGTTCCGCTTACGTGCCAGCGCCTGCTTCGCCCGGCGCTTGTCACCCGGTTTCAAATAGAAAGAGTGCTTCTTGATGTCCTTGATGATGTCTTCCTGCTGAACCTTGCGCTTGAAACGGCGGAGTGCGCTTTCGATCGACTCGCCTTCCTGAATTTTGACTTCAGCCACGCCTCTTCAACACCCCCTCACTGGCCCGGTGGCTCCTGTGAACGACCCCCCAAAGTGGCGAATGTGCTAGGCTATCACAGGCAGGCGCGGATTCTAGGCGTAACGCGCGCCTAGGTCAATGAAATAGTCTGGCTCGGGTTCTTTTTGGTCCTCCCCTCCGGTGACTCTGCGAGAGAGCACGCCAACCTCCTGTGCCGCAAATAGTTATCCAGTCATCGCAAACAACGCGAATACGCAGTACCCGATGTACGGCCCGCAGTCGCGAGGCCATCGCCCGCACGGAGTGCGGGCAGGAGATATTGCCATCTAGCGAGGCGGATTCGCCGCCGACCTGCTCGCGGGTCCGAGGCGCCTCGCGAGCGTTCGTGCGTCCTCGCAGTGTCGACACGCAGACCACATTGCGCGTGCGACCATGAAGATTCTCGTGCTGGGAGCTGGTGCGCGCGAACATGCCTTGAGCTGGAAGCTGTCCGGCGAAGATGGCGTGAGCGTAGTGTGCGCACCCGGGAATCCGGGCATCGATGCCGTCGCACAGTGTGTTCCCGCGCAGCTCGCCAATCCGGAGGAGCTCCTGGCCGTGGCAGCGGCGTCCGGGGCCGACCTGACCATCGTGGGCCCAGAATTGCCGCTGAGCATGGGGGTCGTGGATCTGTTCGTGGCGAATGGCCGCCCGATTGTAGGACCGACCAGAGCCGCTGCCGCGCTGGAGGCGAGCAAGGCGTTCGCCAAGGCATTCATGGATCGTCATCGCGTGCCGACGGCCAGGTTTCGTGTGTGCGACTCTCCGGAATCTGCACTGGCATCGATTGAACGCGGCGAACTCGGCTACCCGCTGGTCATCAAGGCCGATGGTCTGGCAGCCGGTAAGGGAGTGGTCATTGCGGACGATCGCGCCGCAGCGTCCGCGGCGGTGCGCGAAGCGATGGTCGACCGGCGTTTCGGCGCCGCCGGCGATCGACTCGTGCTCGAGGAATTCCTGATCGGCGAAGAGGTCTCGTGCTTCGTGCTGGCAGATGGCACACGGTTCGTGACGCTTGCGTCTGCCCAGGACCACAAGCGCATCTTCGACGGCGACCGTGGACCGAATACCGGGGGAATGGGAGCCTTCGCTCCAAGTCCGCTCCTGACTCCGCGGGTCGAGCAGCGCGTCCTCGACGAGATCGTACGCCCTGTGCTCGATGGTCTCCAGGGCGAGGGCGTACCCTATCGCGGGTTCCTGTACGTTGGATTGATGTTGACCGCCCAGGGGCCAGCGGTCGTGGAGTTCAACGTACGGCTTGGGGATCCAGAAGCGCAGGTCGTCCTTCCCATGATGGACGAGGACCTTTCCGCGCTGCTCGGTGCTGCGGCGTCTGGCACACTGACCTCACGACACGCCCGATTCCGGAGCGAGCCGCATGTCGGGGTAGTGCTCGCCGCCGGCGGGTACCCGGACGCCGTCGAGACGGGAAAGGCCATTTCGGGCCTCGCGCCGGCGGCGGATGTGCCCGGAGCGCTCGTATTCCACGCGGGCACTGCCCGGCGAGACGAAACGCTCGTGACCGCTGGTGGCCGGGTCCTGACGATAGTGGGCCGCGGCGCGACGCATGGGGAGGCGATCGACATCGCCTACCGCGCCGTCGCCGAGGTCCGGTTCGACGGCATGCAGTTCCGAAGGGACATCGGTCGGAAGGCGCTGGAACCGGGAGAGGCGGCGCTGCGCTCGTCGAGCCGATGAAGTACGCCGTTGTCACGATCGGGTGTCGCGTCAATCAGGCCGACTCGCTCGCCATCGAAGGATCCCTTCGCGCTCGTGGATGGGTGGATGCACCGATCGAGCACGCGGACCTCGTGGTCGTCAACACCTGCTCCGTGACGGCGTCCGCCGATCAGGCGGCGCGGCAGACCATTCGGCGGATTGCCCGGCACAATCCGGACGCGCAGATGATCGTGACGGGATGCTACGCCACCCGTCGTCCGGAGGAACTCCGCAGCTTGCCCGGGGTCTCTCAGGTCGTTTCGAATGCCGACAAGGATCGCCTGCTCGAGGTGGTCGCGAACGATTTGTCGCTCACGACGGCAGATCGCTTTGCTGATGGAGACGGTGCCTGCGGTGCTGCGCTCGTTCCGGGCGTGGCGGGTCGCACCGCGTTCACGCTGCGGGTCCAGACCGGCTGCAACGAAGAGTGCAGCTACTGCATCATCCCGCGCACGCGGGGCGAGAGTCGATCCAGGCCGCTGGACGCCGTCTTTCGCGATGTCGAACGTGCCGTCGCCTGTGGGTACAAGGAGATTGTGATCACGGGCGTGCACCTCGGCGCGTACGGACGCGATCTGGGTCATGGCGTCTCGATCACCACGCTCGTGCAGAGGCTGGCGGCGTGGGACGCGGATGTCCTCTTTCGCATCGGATCCCTGGAGCCGATCGACTGTTCTCCAAGGTTGATCGAGCTGGCGGCCGGCTCTGCCCGCATCGCGCCCCACTTCCATCTACCGCTGCAGCACGGGTCGGACTCGATACTTCTGGCGATGCGCCGGCCGTACACCGCGTCGCACTACGGCCGTCTGGTGAAACGCGTCCGCCGCGATCTCCCGCACGCCTCGATTGGGTCCGACGTAATCGTCGGGTTTCCGGGTGAAGAGGGGGAGCACTTCGCAGAGATGTGTTCTCTGCTGGAGTCGCTTCCATTGAGCTACCTGCACGTGTTCCCCTACTCCGATCGCCCGGGAACAGAGGCGAGTCGCCGTGCCGGAAAGCAGGACGGATCGATCATCCGAGACCGAGGCCGCCGGATTCGGGCTGTTGGCGCGGAGATGGTGCGGCGGTTTCGCGAGTCGCAGGTGGGAGTCATGATGCGCGCGCTCACGGTCGACGACGGCAGGTCAGCGGTGACCGGAAACTTTCTCAAGGTCGCTCTGGAGACGAGGCATCCGAGGAATGAGTGGGTGGAAGTCGTCGTGAGGTAGGTGCGCGGCTTTACCGAAGCAGCAGCGCCATCTGCTGCGCAGCCGTCTTCTTGGTACCGCCCTCGACAATCAGTTGACCGCAGGCGGCACGGATGTCTCTGCCGCGGCTCTTCCGGACCGAGACGCCGACGTGGCGGTCTGCCAGAATCTGGGCGAATCGATTCACGCGATCATCGGACGGCCGATCGTATGGAATGCCCGGTGCCGGATTGAGCGGAATGAGGTTGACCTTGCTCCGCATCCCCGCCAGAAGCCGTACGAGCCGGCGCGCGTCATCCACGGTGTCGTTGACCTCTGCGAGCAGCACGTACTCGAACGTGATGCGGCTGCGTCTCTTCAGGGGGAGTCGCCGGCACGCGTCGAGAATCTGCGCCAGCGGATATCTCCGGTTGGGGGGAACCAGGAGCGTGCGTTGCTCGTCCGTGGTGGCGTGCAGCGAGACGGCGAGATTCGGCATGAACGGCTCGCGCCCCAGTCGCTCCAGCTCTGGTACGATGCCGACGGTCGACAAGGTCACCCGCCGCGGTGAGACGGCGAGTCCCGGTTCGGCACGGAGAATGCGGAGCGCCTTCATGGTCTGGTCGTAGTTGTGCAGCGGCTCACCCATGCCCATGAAGACGACGTTGAAAGGGTGACTCAGCAGTCCGGTGACGCTCGCCAGCACCCTGATCTGCCCGACAATCTCGGCAGCGGACAAGTTGCGCACGAAGCCCATCCTGCCGGTCAGGCAGAACCGGCACCCCATCGCACATCCCACCTGCGTCGAGACGCAGAAGGTCATCGCCGGAGTGTCCGGGATGAATACGCACTCGACTCTGCGCTGGTCGCTCAACTCCAGCACGAGCTTCCGGGTCCCGTCGGTCGACATCTCGTCTCCGGCGACGGAAGGGGCGTCGATGACGAAGTCTTCACGGAGTTGTGCTCTCAAGGCGCGCGAGAGGTCGGTCATCCGCTCGAAATCGGTGACGCCGCGCTTGTAAACCCATTGGTAGAGCTGGCGTCCTCGGAAGCGAGGCGTGCCTCGCTGCTCGAGGGCGGACTCCAGCTCATCCAGCTCGAGATCGGTGAAGTTGAGCATGTACGTCTTCATGGGCGTCGCATGGCCGTTCACGCCCTTTCTGATTCTAAAGAATCCGGGCCGGTCGAGACCGCCAGACGGACACCGTTGCAGGCGTCCGTCGGCCCATCCGCGCTCTTCCCCCAGGACCCTCGAGCGTGTTATGATGCAGTTGTTCTTCTAATTCCATATCTGTCAACAATTTGCGGTGCATACCAGTCGACGACTGCCAGTGCCTCATCCATCACCGATCGTGCGCGACCAGCTTCCGAACGGGCTCCGAATCTTGACGGAGGAGATGCCTCATGTGCGTTCGGTGAGTATCGGCGTCTGGCTTACCCGGGGATCCCGCCACGAGCCGCAGGCGCAGAGCGGCATCGCACATTTCGTCGAGCACATGCTCTTCAAGGGCACGTCCACGCGCAGTGCCGAGGACATCGCGCAGACGATTGATTCCATCGGTGGGCAGATGGACGCTTTCACGGCGAAGGAGTACGCCAGCTATTACCTCAAGGTGCTGGACGAGCACGTGCCGCTTGCCGTGGACGTGCTGGCGGATATCGTGATGAACCCGGCGTTTGGCGCGGACGACATCGAGCGCGAGAAGAAGGTCGTGCTCGAGGAAATCAAGATGGTCGAGGATACGCCGGACGATCTGGTCCACGAGCTCTTCATCGAAAGCTTGTGGGCGGGCCATCCATTGGGGCGTCCGATCCTCGGCACCAAGGAAACGGTCGAATGGCTCACACAGGACGGGCTGCGGCAGTACTTCGACGGGGCCTATCGTGCGCCGAACCTGATTGTGGCCGCCGTGGGCAACCTCGATCATGCCCGTGTGCGGGACCTGGTGGCCCGGGCGTTCGAACGGCTGCCTTCAGCAAGCGAGCCAACGCGTGACGCGCCTCCCCGGGTGGTGCCGCGCACCATTGTCCGGAACAAGGATCTCGAGCAGAGCCATGTCTGCCTGGGCACCAGCGGGTATCGCCAGGATCATGAGGACCGTTATTCGAGCTACCTGCTGAACACGATTCTCGGTGGTTCCATGAGCTCGCGACTGTTCCAGAACGTGCGCGAGAAGCGCGGCCTAGCCTATGCGGTGTTCAGTGGCCTCAGCGCGTACCGTGACACGGGCTCCGTGACCGTCTATGCGGGCTGTTCGAACGAGGCAGTGGGTGAGCTGATCGACGTGGTCGTGGCCGAGTTGCGTCGCCTGAAGGACGAGCCGTTGGCGGAGGCGGAGCTCCGACGTGCCAAGGATCACCTCAAAGGCAATCTGATGCTCAGCCTGGAGAGCACGTCCAGTCGGATGTCGCATCTCGCCCGCCAGGAGATCTACTTCGACCGCCAGTTCGGGCTCGACGAGACGCTGGCTGGAGTAGAGCATGTGTCCCGGGACGATGTGCAGCGCGTGGCCCGTGATTTGTTCGCGGACGGCTCGCTGGGTGCCACGGTGCTCGGCGCTGTGGACGGCCTGGAGATTTCGCGCGAACGGCTGGCACTTGGCTGAGTGGCGGCGCATCACCTCGGCGACGTGTCGGATGCTGGGTTGCCGCTGTGCTCGTGACCGTCGAAGCCCCTGGGAGGCGTCACGCGGGCGCTCGAGATGATTCGTCGGTACACTCACCCCGAGATGGGACGTCTATGGAGCGACCAGCGCCGGTACGAGGCCTGGTTGCAGGTCGAGCTCGCAGCGGTGGACGCGATGGCCCGCGCCGGGATCGTCCCGCCGGATGCGGCGCGCGACATCCATGCGCACGCCGCATTCGACGTGGCGCGCATCGAGGAGATCGAAAGGACCACGCAACACGACGTCATCGCTTTCACGACCGCGGTCGCGGAGCGCGTGGGGCCGGCGGCGCGATGGCTGCACTTCGGGTTGACCTCGTCCGACGTGATCGATACGGCGCAGGCACTGCAGATGCGCGAGTCCTGCGATCTGATCATTGCCGGGCTCGACCTCCTCATGCAGGCGGTACACCGCCGCGCGGCCGAACACCGGCGAACCCCGATGATCGGCCGGACGCACGGTGTCCACGCCGAGCCGATGACATTTGGCCTCAAGCTGGCGCTGTGGTACGCAGAGTTGGCTCGCGGCCGGACGCGGATCCGCCGGGCCCGCGACATCATCTCCGTCGGCAAGGTCTCGGGGGCCGTTGGCACCTTTGCGCACCTGCCACCCTCAGTTGAGTCCGATGTCTGCCGCACATTGGGGCTCCAGCCCGCTGCTGTGGCATCGCAGGTGATTCAGCGCGACCGCCACGCCGAGCTCGTGTCAGCGCTGGCGATCACCGGCTCGTCGCTCGAGAAGTTCGCGCTCGAGATTCGCGGACTCCAGCGAACCGAGATCGGTGAGGTCGAAGAGCCGTTCGCGGCGGGACAGAAGGGGTCGTCGGCGATGCCCCACAAGCGGAACCCGATCGGGTGCGAGCAGATTGTCGGGCTCGCAAGAGTGTTGCGTGGCAATGTTCTCGCGGCGATGGAGAACGTAGCGCTCTGGCACGAGCGCGACATCTCGCATTCATCGGTCGAGCGTGTGATTCTGCCCGACAGTTTCATCCTCCTCGATCACATGCTCCGTCGATTTACGCGGATCGTGTCGGGAATGATCGTCTCCCCCGACCGTATGCGCGAGAACCTCGAGCGATCGCGCGGGGTCGTGTTCTCGGGGACCGTGCTGCTCGAGCTGGCCAGACGCGGTGTGTCGCGCGAACAGGCGTATGACTGGGTGCAGCGGAACGCGATGCGTTCGTTCCGCGAACAGCGGGATTTCAAGTCGTTACTGTGTGCCGATCCGGATGTCGCCGGCGTCCTGACGCCGGCTGAACTCGATCGTGCGTTCGACCTTGGCGATCAGCTTCGGCATGTGGACGAGATCTTCGAGAGGGCGTTCCAGGAGTTCGAACAGGCGGGCAGGACAGGACGGAGCCAGTCGGCGGGATTGGGCCAGGAGCTCGGTGTCACGTAGGTGCCCCGTTTCATGTCGCACGAACGGTCGGATCAGGCGTCATTCGGGAGATTGCCGGCATGCGCGCGCGTGTTTTCGTTACGTTGAAACCCTCCGTGTTCGATCCGCAGGGGACGACGGTTGCCGAGGCGTTGCACACGCTGGGCTACGGCGCCGTCCGGGACGTGCGGCAGGGGAAGTACTTCGAGCTCGATATCGACGCGAACAACGCCGAAGACGCACAGCGCGTGGCGGCAGCGGCGGCTGACAAGCTGCTGGCGAACCCGGTGATCGAAAGCTACCGAGTCGAGGTCGACCGATGAAGTTTGCGGTGGTCGTCTTTCCCGGCTCCAATTGCGATCACGACGCCTACCATGCGGCGCGACACGTGCTGGGTCAGGATGCCGAGCTCGTGTGGCACAGGGACACCAGTCTGCGGCGCGCCGATGTGGTGATCCTGCCAGGCGGTTTTGCCCATGGTGACTATTTGCGCACCGGAGCCATCGCGCGATTCTCACCGATCATGCAGACGGTGACTGGATTTGCCAGGTCCGGCGGACCCGTGCTCGGAATCTGCAACGGCTTTCAGGTGCTGCTCGAGTCGGGCCTGCTCCCGGGCGCGATGCTCAGGAACAGGGACCTGCACTTCCGCTGCGAACATGTGTACATCAGGGTCGAGCAGACGGACACACCGTTCACGGCGGTATGTCGTGCGGGCCAGGTGCTACGAATTCCCATCGCCCACGGCGACGGCAACTACTACGCCGGGCCGGAGGTCGTAGAGCGATTGGAGCGGAATCGCCAGGTGATCTTCCGGTACACGGACGCGGACGGCGTCGCGAGCGATGAGGCCAATCCAAACGGGTCGGTGGGTGGCATCGCCGGCATCTGCAGCGACATCCGCAACGTGGTGGGCTTGATGCCTCATCCGGAGCGCGCCTGCGAGTTGGCGATCGGCAGCGCCGATGGGCTGCTGTTGTTCGAGTCCGCGATCGCGGCGGTCACCCGGGGGGCCTTTGCGGTCGCGCGATGACGATCACGGATCAGGTCCTGGAGCAGCACGGCGTCACGCGCGAGGAGTATTCGCGCATCGTGGACATCCTCGGCCGCGTTCCCACGTTCACCGAACTGGGCATCTTCTCGGTGATGTGGTCCGAGCACTGCAGTTACAAGAGCTCGCGTGCGCACCTGAAGACGCTTCCGACGGCCGGCGATCGCGTCCTGCAGGGTCCTGGCGAGAACGCGGGCGCGGTCGACATCGGTGACGGACTCGCCGCGGTCTTCAAAATCGAATCCCATAACCACCCCTCGTTCATCGAGCCCTATCAGGGAGCTGCGACGGGCGTGGGTGGTATCGTCCGAGACATCTTCACCATGGGCGCGCGTCCGGTCGCGCTGCTCAATGCGCTCCGGTTCGGACGGCTGGAGGACCCGCTCGTTCGCAGAACCATGGCTGGCGTCGTGGCGGGGATCGCGGGGTACGGCAATAGCATCGGCGTGCCCACCATCGGCGGCGAAATCGGTTTCGACGAGAGCTACACGGGCAACCCGCTCGTCAACGTCTTCTGTCTCGGCATTGCGCGCACTGACGAGATCGTGAAGGGAATCGCATCTGGTGTGGGCAATCCCGTGTACTACGTTGGAGCCAAGACTGGTCGCGACGGCATTCATGGAGCCGTCATGGCCTCGGCCGAGTTCGACGAGCGGTCTGCGGAGAAGCGGCCGGCGGTTCAGGTTGGCGATCCGTTCATGGAGAAGTTGCTCCTCGAGGCATGCCTCGAGGTCATGAAGAGCGGGGCGCTGGTCGGCATTCAGGACATGGGCGCCGCCGGTCTGACCTGCTCCACGTGTGAGATGGGTTCCCGTGGCGGGGCTGGCATCGAGGTCGACGTCTCCTGCGTGCCGCAGCGTGAGATCGGCATGACCCCCTACGAGATCATGCTGTCGGAATCGCAGGAACGGATGTTGCTCGTGGTCGAGCGCGGGCGTGAGGCCGATGTCGAGCGGATCTTCGGGAAGTGGGATCTCCATGCCGTGCGCGTTGGCGAGGTGACGAGCGACGGGCTGCTGCGAGTGAAGCATCGAGGCGAGGTGGTGGCCGAGGTTCCCAACCGCGCATTGACGGACGACGCGCCGATGTACCGGCGGCCGATCGCGGAGCCCGCCTACCTCGCCGAAGCGGGCCAATTGTCGCTCGACGTGCTGGGGACGCCGCCACGGGTCGAGGATGTGTTCAGACGTCTGCTCGGGTCGCCTGGGATTGCCAGCAAGCGATGGGTGTACCGCCAGTACGACCACATGGTGCAGACCAACACGATCGCGATGCCGGGCATGGGCGCTGGCGTCATCCGCGTCAAGGGGACGCGCCGGGCGCTCGCGATGTCGGTGGACGGCAACGCGCGATACGTCTACCTCGATCCGTATGTGGGTGCGCAGCTCGCTGTGGCGGAAGCGGCGCGCAACGTGGTGTGTGCGGGGGCGCAGCCGGTCGGTGCCACGAACTGTCTCAACTTCGGCAATCCCCAGCGGCCCGAGATCATGTGGCAATTCGCCCGAGCAGTGGAGGGAATGGGGGCAGCCTGTCGCGCGCTCGCCATTCCGATCACGGGCGGAAACGTCAGTCTCTACAACGAAACGGATGGTCGGGCTGTGCTGCCGACACCCGTCATCGGCGTCGTTGGTGTGATTGATGATGCAGCGTCGGTGAAGGGACGGATGTTTCGCACTGCCGGCGACGCGGTCGTCCTGTTGGGAGAGAGTCGAGATGAGCTGGGCGGGAGCGAGTATCTCGAGGTGATGCACGGCGTGATCCGCGGCGTGCCTCCTGCGATCGATCTCCAGCTCGAGTCCGCGCTGCACCGCGTTCTGGTGGAGGCCGTGAGGGCCGACCTCGTGCGTTCTGCGCACGACTGCGCAGACGGTGGTCTCGCGATTGCCCTCGCGGAGTGCTGCTTCGATGCGCCGCTCGGAGTGGAGGTCGATGTGCCGGCCGTACGCGCGACGCCAGGGTTCGTTGCGATCGCGACCTTGTTCGGTGAATCGGCGTCCCGCGTCGTAGTGTCGGTTGCTCCCGATCGCGTGCCGGATCTCGTGGCGCTGGCCCAGAGCGGCGGTGTTCCCGCAACCCGGATTGGTGTCGTCGGTGGGGACCGCATCCGGATCGCGATCGACGGGCGCGCGGCGCTGGTTGAGCCACTGGCGGCCGCGTACGAGATATGGTCGACGGCGATCGAGAGCTATTTCGTCCGCAGACAGGCCATTGCGTGACGTACACTGAAGACGCAGTCCCACGGAGCCCGCGGCGTGCGGTGTCGCGGCAGTTGCGTGACTGCCTTCTGAATCGATAACTCGGGGGCGGGACCGCAGCGTCCGTGGCGCCCGACTGAATCTGACCGCAGCTCTGCGGGCCGGTGCCCGCGACGGCCTATGTTCGACAAGTTCCGCGAGGAGTGTGGCGTCTTCGGGATCTTCGGGCATCCGGAAGCCTCCAATCTCACGTACCTTGGCCTGTACGCTCTCCAGCACCGCGGTCAGGAGAGCGCTGGTATCGCCGCGTCCGACGGGATGCAGATCCGTGTGTCGAAGGCGATGGGCTATGTGAACGAAGCGTTCGACAGTGCCGCCCTCGGAAAGCTGCCCGGTCGTCTGGCCGTCGGCCACGTGCGGTACTCGACGGCCGGCGAGAGCCGGCTGGCCAACGCGCAGCCAATCGTCGTGGACAGCGCGCACGGACAGTTGGCGGTCTGCCACAACGGCAACCTGGTCAACGCGGGCGAAGTGCGAGATGCGCTGGTACGCGACGGTGCGATCTTCCAGACCAACAGCGATACGGAAGTCATGGTGCACCTCTTCGCGCGGTCGCGCGAGGACGGCCCCGAGAGCGCAATCATCGACGCGATCTCGCAGGTGCGCGGCGCGTTCTCGTTCGTGCTGATGACCAAGGATCGTGTGATTGGGGCTCGCGATCCTCACGGATTCCGCCCGCTCGCACTCGGCCGGCTGGACGACGCATGGGTCGTCTGCTCGGAAACGTGCGCGATGGATCTCATTGGCGCGACTTACGTACGCGATGTCGAGCCGGGCGAGGTCGTCGTGGCCGGGCCACAGGGGCTCCGATCGATCAAGCCGTTCGCCGTGGCCCCTCGTGCGCAGTGTGTGTTCGAACACGTCTATTTCGCGCGTCCGGACAGCTATGTGTTCGGCGAGAGCGTGAACGAAGTGCGCACGGAATTCGGGCGACGACTCGCCAGGGAGGCGCCCGTGGATGCCGACGTGGTCGTGCCGGTTCCCGACTCTGGTGTCTGTGCCGCCGTCGGATTTGCCGAGGCGTCTGCCATTCCGCTGCGGATGGGGCTCATCCGCAATCACTACATCGGCCGCACGTTCATCGAGCCGCAGCAGTCCATCCGCCACTTCGGCGTGCGGGTGAAGTTGAATCCCGTCCGCAGTATCCTGAACGGGAAGCGGGTCGTTCTGGTTGATGATTCAATCGTCCGGGGCACCACGAGCCGGAAGATCGTGCGGATGGTCCGAACCGCCGGCGCGAGGGAGGTGCACATGCGCATCAGCTGTCCCCCCACCGTGTCGCCGTGCTTCTATGGCGTGGATACGCCGCGCCGGTCGGAGCTGATTGCGGCGACGCACACGCTCGAGGAGATTCGCAGGTACCTGAATGCGGACAGCGTCGCGTATCTCAGCCTGAACGGCCTCGCCGCGGCCGTGAACGGCGGACACGCTGCGTACTGCACCTCGTGCTACACCGGGAAGTACCCGGTGGCGTTTCCACGGGACGAAGCGGCGTACATGCAGTTGGCACTGAAGCTCAACGCCGATCCGGTTGCCGAGGAGCCCGACTCGGTCACCATACCCGATCTCGAGAGGGATCCCGTCGTCAGATGATTCCTCATGAGCTGTCTCGTTCTGGCGATTCTGCTCATCGTGCCGTCGAGCGTCGTTCCGTGCGTCCAGAGGAGCAGCCTGGCCGCCGGTCAGTCCGTCACCCTCAGGGAGCTCGACAGCCATATCGCCGACCTTGGGTCGTTCGATTACGAGACGCGAATGAATGCGGCACGGATGGTGCGTCGCGCACCGGCGCCGGCGGCCGTAGGCGCGCTCGCCGATGCCGTGCGGATGCACGAGGACGAGTTCGTCCGGTATCGGGCGCTCGTGCTCTTGACGGCGTTCAACGACCGAGGCACCAGGACTCTGATGAACGGGTTACTGACGGATCGGAACGATCGCGTGCGCGAAGTGGTGTTCAGGTGGCTGGAGCGTCACCCCGATCCGTCGAAGATTCCAACCCTGCTTGCGGCGCTGCAGACAGAGACGGCCGAGTTCGTACGCCCCGCGCTCGTCGCCGCACTGGCAGCGGTGGGGCAGGACGTGCAGGTACAGCGGGCGTTGCTCGGAGAAGTGGGTCGGGGATTCGACTTCTTCCGGAGCGCGGTGATCGACGCTCTGGGTCGGCATCGGGCCGCCTATGCTGTGGAGTCCATTGTCGCCGTGGCACGTGGCGAAGGCCCACTCCAGGACGACGCCGTGGTTGCATTGGGCCGCATCGGTGACGCGCGCGCGCGTCCAGTGCTGACAGCGGTGACGAAGACGTCGACGGAGCTCAGGGCGAGCGTGACGGCGGCCCAGTGCCTGCTTGGAGAGGGATGCGATCGTCACCTGGCTGAGTTGATGACGATGGCCACGATGCCGGGTGCCTCGTGGTCCGTGGTGCGGGCCGCCGTCAACGCGCTCTCGGTGCTTGCCGTCGAGGGTGACCTCAGGGCACTCTCCGTCCTGTACGGTCTTGGCAGGCAGGACAGTGCGATGCGAGAGGTGGTAGGTGTGGGAATTGGGGTGGTCGCGCTCCGTCGGCCCGATCTGATGCTGGAATGGCTCGAGCGGACGCAGGAGGAGACCATCGTCCCGGCAGTGGACCTGTTGAAGGAGGGTTTCAACCGCCTCGAAGAGGACTTCGCCAAGGAGCAGTTCTTCGCCGTCGTGCGCGCGACCTACTGGAAGACAGGGGACGGATCGGCCACCCGACGGCTTGCGGCCATGCTCATCCAGCGGCTCGAGTTCTGACGAGGCCCTGATCAACCGGCAGGATTGACTCCACCTGCCGTGGAGCCGCGGATTGGAGCACGGCCTCGTGAGTGGCCGTGGAGCGTTGCCAGCTTTCGCACGCCTCCACGTACGCGGTCGAGGGGTCAGGCCGGCGGGTTTCGATGCTCCTTTTCCGGAACGGCACCCGGCTCGCCGGACGCAACGGACACACGCATGGACTACAAAGCATCTGGAGTCGATATCGATGCCGGCAACGAGGCCGTCCGCCGCATTCGCGGGTTGGCGCGGTCGACGTCCACTCCAGGTGTGCTGTCGGACATCGGCGCCTTCGGAGGGCTCTTCCAGCTCGAGTCGACACGGTACCGAAACCCGGTGCTCGTGGCCAGCGCCGACGGAGTGGGAACGAAGCTCAAGGTGGCGTTCCTCGCTGGGCGGCACGACACGATTGGCATCGACCTCGTCAACCACTGCGTGAACGACATTCTGGTGCAGGGTGCCGAGCCGCTGTTCTTCCTGGATTACCTTGCCACGGGGCGGCTTTCGCCCGATGTTGTCGAGACGATTGTCTCGGGGATCGCATGTGCGTGCCGCGAGAACCGATGCGCGCTCCTCGGCGGTGAGACGGCCGAGATGCCCGGCTTCTACGGGGACGGTGAGTACGATCTCGCAGGATTCATCGTAGGTGCCGTTGACCGTCAATGCCTGATCGACGGACGGACCATCGTCCAGGGGGATGTGCTCATCGGCCTGCCCTCGTCCGGTCTGCACACCAACGGATACTCACTGGCCCGCCAGATTGTCTTCGAACGCTGCGGATTGACAGTCGACAGCCCTGTGCCGGATCTCGGGTGCACCATCGGGGAGGCGCTTCTCTGTCCGCACCGATCGTATCTGTCGTCCGTGGGACCGGTACTCGCATCCGGCTCCATCAAGGGGATGGCACACATCACTGGTGGTGGACTGACAGAGAACCTGCCGCGCAGCCTTCCTCCAGGGACGGCCGCACGAGTCGACATGAGGGCCTGGAACATTCCCCCCGTTTTTGGGTGGTTGCAGGCGAGCGGACAGGTGCCAATCGAGGACATGATGCGCACGTTCAACATGGGCATCGGGCTCGTGGTGGTCTGTGCCGCCGATTCCGTCGAACTAGTACTCGACGAGCTGTCCGCTCACGGCGAGCGCAACGCATGCGTGATCGGGGAGGTCGTGAGCGGCGAACGTCGAGAGGTGAGATATGCGTAGCCCGGCCCGCACGGCGCGGGCAGGAGAGACTGCCATCCAGCGAGGCAGAGTCGGCGCCGGCTTCTCCAAGCTCGCTGGTCCAAGCGCGAAGTCTCGCTAGGCCTGTGATGTGACGACGTGGATCCAGCCAGTCGTCAACGTCGTCTTGGAGTGCTGATCTCGGGCCGGGGGAGTAATCTCCAGGCCTTGATCGAGGCGATCGAGCAGGGTCGGCTCGAGGCGACCATTGCCGTGGTGATCTCGAATCGCGCGGACGCACCAGGGCTCGAGTATGCGCGACGGGCCCGCGTCGAGACGGCATGCATCAGTCATCGCGGGTGGCCGTCGCGCGACGATTACGATCGGGCCCTCGTGCACGAACTGAAGCGACACGATGTCGGCCTTGTCTGTCTCGCCGGCTTCATGCGGGTCGTTGGCGCGCCGCTGCTGGAGGCATATCCGCAGGCCATTCTCAACATTCACCCTTCGTTGCTTCCCGCGTTCCCCGGCCTGGAAGCGCAGCGCCAGGCGCTCGACCATGGCGTGAGGATCAGCGGCGTGACCGTGCACATGGTCACCTCGGAACTGGACGCTGGTCCGATTGTCGTTCAGCGTGCGGTGCCCGTGCGGGAGGACGACACGGTGGAGACACTGGCCGCGCGGATTCTGGCGGAAGAACACCGCGCCTATCCCGAGGCAGTGACGCTGATGCTCGATGGGAGGTGGACAGTCGAGGGCCGGCGGTTCCTTGTTCGGGCCGGATGAGGAGGGGGGTAGGAGTCGCCGCGCGGCAAGGGCCCGATCAGCGCGAGGAGGTCGCTCGAGGGCGCAGCGTCACGACGGCAACTTCGGGCGGGCAGTTGATCCGAATCGGGAGGTATACGGTTCCCAGGCCGCGGCTGACGAAGATCGACGTCCTGCCGCGATCGCCGACGCCTTCGAGCACGGGGAATCGACGACGCGCGAAGGCGCCCATGCCGGGAAGCACGACCTGCCCGCCGTGCGTATGCCCGGACAGCACCGCGTGGACACCCAGCTCCGACGCTTCCGTCAACCTTCTCGGGTCGTGCGCGAGCAGGAGCAACGTACGCCCGTTCGGCTGCAACAGGGAGGAGAGGTCACTCGCATTGCGTGTCCAGAAGCGTATCCCAGCGAGGTCGAGCGCCTCGCCGCGGATGGTCAGCGTGGTCCGCTGATCCTTGAGTACGGCGAGGCCGGTTCTGGCGAGCGCGGCCGGTACGTCGCGATCGTCGTCGTGGTTGCCGAGAATCGCGAAGATCCCGTGCGGCGCGTGCAGTGGCTTCAATAGCTCTGCGACCGGGCCGGCAAAGGCGCGGTCCCGCTGCGTGACGTAGTCGCCGCCCAGGACAATCAGGTCCGGGGCTGCCGCACGAATCAGGCGCACTGCCTCCATCACGTCCGCGGCCGGAACCATGGCGCTGTGATGAATGTCGGTGATCATCCCGATGCGCAGACCATTCAGGGAGGGCGGCAGATCGGCGATGGGGAGGTCGGTTTCCGTAACTCCAATCCGATGGCGCTCGTACGCCATGCCATAGGACGCGGTCCCGGTGACCGCGCCAATGGTGGTGGCGAGAATGCCCTTGATGGCCGTTCGTCGGCTGAGGCCCATGGTCTGGGGACGGTCTCCTGTGCTGCCTCCAGTCTATCGTCTCGGGACCCTGATCATGGTGAGGTCGCACGACGGCCTGTCGTGGCCTGTTTCCCGCCTTGGCCTGCCTATTCCCATCCCTGCGCGCTATAGTTACGACACGGATGGACCTTTACAGCGAGCTCGAGTGGCGTGGCCTCGTGTACGACGCCACAGAAGGAGTGAGAGACCTCCTCGTCCGTGAGCGGGTGACCGGTTATATGGGGTTCGACCCCACGGCCTCCAGTCTTCATGTCGGGAACCTGCTGGTCATGATGGCACTCGCGCACATGCAGCGATGTGGCCACGTGCCGATCGCGGTCATTGGCGGCGGAACGGGCCTCATTGGCGATCCCAGTGGGAAGACGGTCGAGCGCCAGTTGTTGACGAACGAGCAGGTGGAAACGAATGCTCGAGGCATCGGACAGCAGCTCGCTCGATTTTTGGATTTCGACAGTTCCGCGGCACCGGCACGGCTCGTGAACAATGTCGACTGGCTGTCGACACTGGGCGCGATCGACGTGATGCGCGATATCGGCAAGCACTTCTCGGTGAGCGCAATGCTCGCGAAAGAGTCCGTCCGACGGAGGATCGAGAGCGAGGAGGGAATCACGTACACCGAGTTCAGCTATTCGCTGCTGCAGGCGTACGACTTCCTCGTGCTGTTCGATCGGTTCGGATGCGCGCTGCAGATGGGCGGCAGTGATCAGTGGGGCAATATCACCGCCGGGATCGATCTGATTCGCCGAGTGCGTGGTGCGAAGGCGTATGGCCTCGTGCTCCCGCTCGTCACGACGGCGGCAGGGACGAAATTTGGCAAGACCGAAGCCGGCACCATCTGGCTCGACGCGGAGCGCACGAAGCCGTATGAGTTCTATCAGTTCTGGCTGAATGCCGATGATCGCGATGCGGTGACGTATCTCAAGCAGTTTACGTTTCTCGACCGCGGCGCGATTGCCGAGCTCGACGCGGCGAGAACCGCCGAGCCGGAGCGGCGCCACGCTCAGCGGGCGCTCGCGCGCGAAGTGACGCGTCTGGTCCACGGAGACGCTGCGACGCGGGATGCCGAGGCAGCCGCGGAGAAGCTGTTCAAGGGCGACCTCGACGCGATGTCGGTGCAGGAGCTCCTGCAGGTGTTCCCCAACGTCCCGTCATCGACGATCGCGTACGCCCCAGACGGCTGGATCATCGTCGATTTTCTGTCGTCGAACCATGTCACCAGCTCCAAGAGCGAAGCCATGCGGCTCATCCGGAGCGGCGGCATCTACGTGAACAGTCGCCGTGTGACGGACGAGAAGAGACGGGTGCGCCCCGAAGAGGCCATTGAGGGGCAACTCTTCGTCGTGCGAAAGGGGAAGAAGGACAACTATCTGATTCGCATCGTGCGAGGTTGACAGCGCCGTCGCTGGTTTGGGGGTGAGAGACGTCGATTCGGCCTCGCCCGCGTGAACGGTGCGCGTCGAGAACGCCTGCGGCGGAGGCAACGCGGCCAGTCGCGGGGAGTCCCGGGGGTCTTGACAGGGCGCATAGAGAATCGTAGGATTGCAGGGTTCGCCTGACGACAGGCTGGCGGCTACCGCATTATGGCCGTGCCTCGCAGGCGGCCCCGCCTGCTCTGTCCCCAGGAAGACCGAAGCGGCGTTCTGGCGCACGAGCGCGAGTGAGACGCGTGCTCATGTGTAGGACGGCGTATCGGCGTTCTTGACAGAGAGCGATTGCGAGAGTAAGCTCGTAAGGTTCTCTAACGGACGGCAATCGTCGGGTTGGAGAGGGAACAGCACGGATGACGCCGGAACGACGGCCGCGTGTGGGGCGTCCGGCGGATGTGCTGGTCGGGTTCTTTGAAAACTAGATAGTGCGTGCAAGCACAACACAGGGTTTGAGGGCGCTCGTGACGCGTCAGCGCGTCATGGGTGGACTCGAACCAGTCTTGTCGACGCTCGAGCGGTGTGAACCGCGAGGGTGGAGGCAGACGCCCGTCGAGTGTCAGCATGTTTGCTTGGCCGCACCGGGGCATCGAACGATGTGACGGTGGGCGAGGCGAACAGCGGCATCGGTGAACCCCGTTATGGGAATAAGCCGGTTGTCGCAACGAACACGACAAAAACAACGCAAGAGCCAAGTCAACAGGCGATCGCGTTATCGAGTTGTTCTGGCCAGGTCTGGTCGCCACGCGCAAGCGAGGCGGTCGGACGACGGCGGACAACGTCTTTAACATGAGAGTTTGATCCTGGCTCAGAATCAACGCTGGCGGCGTGCCTAAC
>CAZDLW010000015.1:0-18046 GCA_964505975.1 uncultured Bifidobacteriaceae bacterium
CGGATTCAGACCGGAACGTTCGGAACACCCCCAGTTTCATAACCAAGGGCTCCGCTCTTGAAATCCCCAGCACGCTGTTCCCTGGCCATCCGTCGTCCGCGGGATTCAAGGGCGGAGCCCTTGGTTATTGCTAGTTGTTCAGAAGATGGGCTGGAGATTGACGAACAGCGCGAGGCAGAGCGCGTAGAACATCGCGAAGCCGATGACGACCACCTGATGAACGACCGGCGACCGGAACATCGCCAGCCAGATGAAAAATGGGAACAGCACCGAGCAGTAGCGGCCCAGACCCACGAACGCGCCCGACGAGAGCGGCATCCACAGATTCATCAGCATGAACGAGCCGTAGGCCGCTCCAAGCCGGCGCCACACGAAGGGAATCGCCGCGACGAACACCATCGCGGTCACACCGTTCAGCGTGTCATAGGGGCCGTTCGGTTCAACCGTGAGGAAGTCATAGGGACGGCGAACGAGTTGCCGGAGAAGGGCGATGAGCGGCTGCCACGGGGCGGCGCCCACATCGTAATCCCATCGCCGGATGGAGTACATCCACTCCAGCGGCGAGCCCGAGACGGCGTACACGTAGGCGCTGTATGCGGCGATCCCGAGACCCACGGCTCCGGCGGCCGCTGCTGCTCGTACCTGCTGTCGCCAGTCGGGGTGCGCGTCTCGCAGGCCGATGTACGCGAGCGGCACCGCAGTGAAGAGTCCATTGACGCGCGTCGCCGACGAGAGGGCTCCCGCGAGAGCGCCAAGACCCCATCGCTGCGTGCGGAAGGCATAGAAGGCCGACACGGTCAGAAGCAGGAACACGCTCTCCGTGTAGACCATGCCGAAGAAAAAGGCGAAGGGGAAAATCGCCGTATAGACAACGGCGCGTTCGGCCGCGCGCTCGTCCAGATCGAGTCGGGCCAGGCGGTACAGCATCACCATCGCCGCGACGAAGGCCACCCACGAAATCAGAATGCCCGCGAAGTACATTCGATACGACGGACCACCCAGAAGCGTCCCGCCCGCGCGCATGGCCATGGGATAGAGGGGGAAGAAAGCAAGATTGCTGATCTGGTCGGGTTGGTACCGGTAGCCTTCCGAGGCGACGTTGAAGTACCACCCTGAATCGAACCGGGCAAACGAATCCCAGAAGAGGTGGGGCGTGCCGGTGACCGTGAAGGAAGGCTCCTCGTACGGATAGACGACGTTCGACACGAAGGCGAGCGGGGCGGTCACCACGCGGACGGCCAGCGCCAGCACCGCGATGCGAACGGCGATCGGGCGGCTCCTGATGGCACCGTAGAGACCGTGCCGGAGCGTTCGGACGAGGCGGGGCTCCATCTCCACTAGCGAGACGCCGCCTCGGACCATCGAGCATGTCGGCGGCGGCTCCGCCTCGCTAGTGGCAGTATGTCCTGCCCGCACTTCGTGCGGGCGAGACGCCTTGAACGGTCCGCGAGAAGAACGTGACTCGTATGCATGGATTCGGGCCGTTCAAGGCGTCTGGGGTAGCGGCACACTACGGCACGGTCGCCAGCCTGTCAAGTGGATCACGACCGCCCCGGATCACGTGCCTCGCGGCTGATGCGTTCGTGCCCGTCTTCGGGAGGAACGAGAACCTGGCCGATCTCGCGACACTCCGCGGCCGTTCGCACGAGCCGAGGAGACAGGGCCGCGCGGAAGTGTAGTACGCTTCCGTTGCGGATCGTGGGCGTGAGCATGAAACGATCGAACGCGGAGCCACGGGACCAGGACGGCGCCATCGTGCTGTTCGATGGGACGTGCGCCTTCTGCGAAGGTGCTGTGCGGTTCATCGCGCGGCGCGATCCAGGCGGCTATTTCAGGTTTGGCGCGTCGCAGTCGCCGAAGGCGGAGGGACTTCTCGCCGCTCATCGCGTGAATCGCGCCTCGGCGCGCAGCATCATTCTGATCGAGGAGGGTCGCGTCTACCTGCGATCGACCGCCACCCTGCGCATTGCCGCCCGGATGACCTTTCCATGGTCCGTCCTGCGTGTCGGCCTGCTCATCCCGGCGCCTCTCCGCGACAGCGTCTATCGCATCGTTGCCGCCATTCGCCATCGCCTTGCCGGCCAGTCGAATGCCTGCGAGGTGCCGCCGCCCGAGATCAGGTCGAGACTGCTGTAACGCGACTCACGGCTCCACGCCGTTCACTGGGCGTGCCCGTAATTCGGCCTGCCTCGCGGTACGCCGGCCCTCGTCCACGCCGACACGTCCAAGCAGGACCGCGCCAATGACGAAGAATGCGGCAACCGACAGGATGGCCTGGCGGCTGGAGCCCGTAGCCGTCACGAGTACGGTGAAGAGCGTCATCCCGCCGATGCCGCCGAACCGGTCGAACACGCCGTAGAAGCCGAAGAACTCCGACGCCTTGTGCCTGGGAATCAGGCTCGCGAACAACGATCGACTGAGCGCCTGCGTGCCTCCCTGCACCATGCCAACGAGCAGCGCCAGAAGATAGAAATGTGTCACCGTCGTCATGAAATACGCGAGGATGCTGATGCTGAGGTACACGCCAAGCCCGACGAAGATGGCGGGACGGACACCCATCCGCCGGGCGGCGGCCCCGAAGAGGAACGCGAAAGGAATCCCGATGAACTGGACGATGAGTATCGCGGTGATGAGGTCGCTTTGTGGAAAGCCGAGCTCGGCTCCGTAGATGGCGGCCATTCGGATGATCGTGGTGATGCCGTCGTTGTAGATGAGGAAGCCCACCAGCATCACGAATGCATGGCGGTACTGGCGCAGCTCGCGCACGGTCTCGCCGAGACGGGTGATCGCCACCCCGACCGGATTCAAGCCCAGGCGCTCGTCGTCTTCGAGCAGTCTCGGAGGCTCGGCCACGCGCCGGAAGAGCGGAATCGAGAAGACAACCCACCAGATGGCCACGCTGGCAAAGGCCAGGCGGCTCGCATGCTCGGGGCCATCGAGTCCGAACATGTCTGGCCGCTCGATCCACAGCAGGTTCACTGCCAGAAGGGTGCCCCCGCCAACGTACCCGAGTGCGTATCCCGCCGTGGACACGCGGTCGATCTCGTCGGCCCCGGCCAGATGGGGGAGCAGCGAATCGTAGAAGACGAAGCTCACCGACACGCCGATGTTGGCGATGCCGAACAGCAGGAGGGCAAGCGCCCAGTCACCCTGATGGATGAAATACATGAATCCGGTTGCCGTGGCGCCCAGGAGCATGAACGCGCCCAGCAACCGTTTGCGCACGCCCGCGTAGTCGGCCACCGCACCGAGCAGCGGAGAGACAATGCCCCCGACGATCAAGGCCATCACGCTTGCGGCGGAGAATCGCGCCGTTGCGGTGGCGGGGTCGAGACCCGCGGCGGCGACGTTCTGAAAATAGATGGGGAACACCGTCGCGATGACGGTGGTCATGAAGGCGGAGTTCGCCCAGTCGTAGAGCGCCCACGCCCTGAGATCCGGACGGTGCAGCGCCACTCGCTCGAGGAAGGAGCTTCTTCTGTTCATCGTGTGAGATCGAGACGCTACCACGAGCCGAAGGCTTTTCTGTCCACCCTTCCGTTTGGTCTCGCGCGCGTCGCGGGTCGCCTGCCGTGTGTCAACGAGTGAGCTGTCGGGTTGAGTGGCGTGCGCGAAGGCTGGAGGCTCGCACGCGGCGTACGTCCGGCCTGGTTCTTGCCTGAACTTTGGAGGGATGGGGAGGAGCAGCAACGTTGCGTGCCCGTCTCCTGCTCGCCCCTTACCCAACAACAGTCATGGCGTCACGTGTGACTTACAGTTTCGAGGGGCCAGCCACCAATTCTGAAACTGACGCCCCGCCAGCCTGCGGCGCCCACAATCCGTCCGTTCTGCCGGCTGGTTCAACGGGCGCTCAGGAGACTCCGTCCGTAACCGAAGCCGATCTGGTAATCGCCAACGAGTTCGCACAGCGGCTCGCAAAGGCCATTCGCCAGTTTCGAACCTATCCCGCGACGAACCCCCGCTGTGCCGATGCGGTTGCCGCCTGCCACCGGTCGCTGGTGAAGGCAGGCGAGCGCGAGCGCCTGCAGTTCCGGGTGCGACCGCGCGAACTGCTCGTGGGGGACACGGCCATTGGCGCCGGCACGGTCGTCGAGCACGAGCTTGCCCGTCGCCTTCATCGCGCGCGCGTTGCCTCCCTGCTGGTCGACAGCGCTGCCTCACCACGTGACGTGTCCAGATTCTGCTGCGAGCTGATCGCTCTGGATGGATCGGACGGTGCCGCCACGTTCGCGGAGGTTCTCACGGAGCGCGGGATCGATCGGATCGTGCCGCTCATGGCGCGTCCACCCGCAGTGCTCGACGTGGGGGGCTTGTCCGAACACCGGCGCGACCTCGTGTCGCGCGAACGCGACCGCCGAGCGGCACTCTTTTCGAGTGGCGGGTCGTCGACTCACTTGTACCCGCCCGAGCGCGGGTGGATTCGCCTCGATCCCAGCGTCGAGTTCGGCACGATCTCGTTGACCGATCTGGCGGTGCTGGTCGAGGAACCGGCCGACCTCGCCCATATGCTGCTGCGCCTGACGGACGGCGAACAGGGGAATGGAATCACGCGCGAGGCTGCGCTCGAACAGAAGTTCAGTGACGTGGCCGCGCTGTTCGCCTCCCTCGATCCGCGGTTGGCGCAGCTGATGTTCAGGAAGCTCGCCAAGGCGGTCCTGGCGCTCGACGCGGACCGACGGACCCAGCTTCTGCAGCGCACCATTCTCCCAGGGCTGCTCGACAGACGGCTCGAGGGGACAGTCCTGAAGGACTTCCCCGACGACGATCTCGCCGAGTCGTTGTGTCTGCTCCTCGATCTGGAGACAGCCGCTCCAGAAGTGCTTTCAGCCGCCCTCGATCGACTCGATCTGCCGAGCGAGCGCCGCAACGCGGTTTCCCCGCTCCTGGAGCGGCGGCTTGAATCGCACCGGTCCGTGCGCGCACCCGACCGTGAGCCGGCAGCTGGCGTTGACCGGCATGCTCGTCGCCTGATCCGCATCGAGACGGGACGTGGGGCAGGCTATTCTGAGTTCGCCGCCTTCGACCTCTCGCTGGACGCCGAATCCGCGAAAGCCATCGACGCGCTTCGCGGCGCAATCCGCGACACCGACGTTGGCGTCGCGCCGCTTCACTGCCTGTCGAACCTCGTTCGTCTCGAGCCCAACCCCACGCTCGTGGAGGGATTCCTCCGGCGCGCCGAGGGGCTGCTGGCCGATCTCGAACGCCAGGGCCGGTTGGAGGAGTTGGCAGCGTGGCTGACCCGCTATCGGCAGATTGGGGAGGGCGTGAACACGCCGCGGCCAGACGTGGCCGACGTCGTGACGTCCATGCAGGTCGCCTTCTTCACCCCCGAGCGGCTCCACCGGCTCGCCGATCTGTACGTGCGCGGGCGGGAAGGACGCCTGGCGGCGGCCGCCGTTGTGAACGCAGTCGCGCCAGGAATCGGAGCGGCCTGCGTTGCAGCACTCGAACGCCTCTCGTCGCATGCCGAGGGACGCTCGCTCGTGCAACTGATGTGCGATCACGCGGCACAGCTGGCCCCTGTGCTCGCGTCGCACGTCGACCAGTGCCGCGCCATGACGACCCGAACGCTCATTCGAGTCCTCGGCTACGCGGGAGCCAGCTACGAACAGGTGGTCGCGGCCAGCCTGGACCACCAGGACGAGGGGACGGTCCGCGAAGCGCTGCGCGCGCTGGCGCGCATCGGCACCAGACACGCCGCCGAGCTCGTCGCCGTGCACATCCAACAGGGAGAGGTGTGGGCGCGTCCCGTGGCCGAGGAAGCCCTCTGGCACTTTCCTCCGGAACACGTGAACGAGCAGCTGAGGCAGCTCCTGGGCCGTCGCGAGTTCGTCCGCCGGCAGCCACGCGTCGTAGTGCGGCTGCTCGACCGCGCTGTGCGCACCAAGGCTGACAGGCTGGAACCGGTGCTGAAAACGCTCGTCGCGTTGCGCTTCCGGGTCTGGAACCCCGGGCTGAGACGCGTCGGTCTGACGGCGCGCCGGCTGCTCAGCCAATGAGTGCCACCTCACTCGCGGAGCTGCCGCCAGTCGATCCTTTGCCGGTCGTCAAGGGGCTTGCCAGTCTGCGCCGGCTCACCGGGATGTACCCGGCGTCGCACCCGATGATTGCACGACGGCTCGGAGAGCTCGAAACCGCCGTGCGACAGCTCTTGCAGCACGGCGCACCCGCACACATCGACATTATTCATGGCCATGTCCATTTGAATGGCGTCGCGTTCATGGACACGAGCGACACGCAAGCTCAGGTCGTTCGCGAGCTGACGGATCTGGGCATCGACAGTATCCACATCCAGCACGGTGTGCAGACCGAGGAACTGCTCGCCGTCGCGGAGCTTCTCTGGCAACTCAAGGAAGGGAAGGACAGAGTATCGATCGAGGGAGGGCTCGAGGAGCGGAACGTCAGGTGCATCAGCCTCGGACGCCTCGTGTCGCTCGACACGCGTTGGCGGACGCAGCAGTGGCCGGATGCGCCCACCGGACCGATCGACCCTGCGTACGCCGAAGCCCTGACGCGTGCCGAGCAGTCGTTCGACGCCGTGACCTCTGGACGAAGCCTCGACGCGGTCACGGTCCGCGAGCTGGTGGAACTGCTCATCAACGAGGTGGCCCGCAGCAGTGCGGCCATCAGTCAGATCCTCGCGCTCAAGGCGTACGAGAACCTCACGTACTGTCATTCGGTGAACGTCTCGATGCTCAGTCTGCTGATTGGCAGGCAAATAGGCATGGACGACGCCACCCTCGCGGCGCTCGTCGAGGCTGCGCTCCTGCACGATATCGGTAAGACGAAGATTCCGCTGGACATCGTGAAGAAGCCTGGCGCACTCGACCGCGGGGAACGGAAGCTCATCGAAGCTCACACACTGTACGGTGCCGAAATCCTCGCGAACATCGACGGGCTGCAGCCGATGACGCCGACGGTCGCGCTCGAACACCATCGCAGCATCCGGGGCGGCGGCTACCCTGACCTGGGCGAGGGTGTCATTCCGCACAGCCTCAGCCAGATCGTCTCGGTGGCCGACGTGTACGAGGCCGTGACCGGGGCGCGCTCGTACCAGGACCCTCATCCGCCGGAACAGGCGTGCCTGATCCTGGCGCGGCTGGCCGGCGGGCTGCTCAACACGGCGCTGGTCAAGGCGTTCGTCGCGGCGGTGACCTTCTTCCCGCTTGGATCGGTTGTGCGCACCAGCCGAGGCGAAACCGCCGTCGTCATCAGAACGAATCCGCGGGAGCCCCTCCATCCGGTGATCGCGCTCGTGGACGCCGGGGGATGCCGCGGAGACGAGCTCGACACGAGCACACGCGATCCGTCAGGGGCGTACGTACGCCATATCGTGGAGACGCTCGCGGCGCAGAGCCATTCGCTCGACGTCACGCGGTTCGTGTGAACGCTGAGGCTCGACTCGCGGTGCCGCGCCCGACGCCTCTTACGGCGTTTCTGCCCCGCGCAGATCGCCACGGGCCGTCTCCTCGAGGATCTCCGTCCTGACCTTCACCGCTGTTGGCTTGGGCGTCAGTATCTCCCCGCGCTGGTTGATCCGCACTTTCGTGAGCGCAGCGCCAAAAAAGATGATCAGCGCGGAGTAATACACCCAGAAGAGGACCATGACCAGCGCACCCGCTGCACCATAGGCCGAAGCCGGAGCCGTCTGGGTCAGATACAGCGAAATCAGGTACTGCCCGACGACGAAGAGCGCGGCCGTCGTGAACGCACTCTGCCACACATCGGCCCACTTCAACTGCACGTCGGGCAGCACCTTGAAGATCATGCCGAAGAGCGCCGTGGCAATGAGGAGCGAGGCCCCGATATCGATTGCCGCGATGACGACGCCCGGGACGGGAATCCAGTGCTCGGCGAACTGGATGACCGCCACCAGACTGATGCTGATGACGAGCGACGTGAGCAGCAGGAAGCCGATGATCAGGACGAGTCCCAGCGAGGCGAGCCTGGTCGTGACGAACACCATGATGCCGCTTCGCGAGGGCTTCGCGACGACATCCCAGAACGCATTCAGCGACGACTGCATCTGGGCGAACACCGTGGTGGCGCCAAACAGGAGCGCGCCGCCACCGAGCAGTGACGGCAGGAGTCCGGCTTCCTCGATCCGCGCGCCGCGCACGGCCTCTTCTACGATTTCAGCCGCCTGTTCACCGATGTGCTGCTCGATCTGGCTGGCGATCTCCCCCCGTGCGGCCTCCTCACCGAACACCATGCCCGTGATCGTCACGACGACGATGACGAGGGGCGCCATGGAGAAGAGCGTGTAGAACGCGAGGGCACCAGCGTGCTGGAACGCGTTTTTCGCCGTCCAAAGCTCGACTGTTGCCACGAGCAGCGACAGCATGCGTCGCGCAGTTCTCATTGCGCCATTCCGGGTCAGCAAGACCGGGGCCAGACACCTGTTTCGCCAGACACCTGTTTCGAGCTGCGCCGCCTCCAGCGTGCGGCTACGCTCTTCCGGATTCCCCGGTGATGCGGCAAGATCACATACGTGGCCGGCCGTGCCGGAGCCAGTATGATGGGCCACGAAACTGTCGTATTTCAACGAGCGTACAGGAGTTTCGCAATGATTCAGCGTGTTCTGTTCAGTGTTGCCATGGCCGTCCTGATGGCCACGATAGCCGTGCCCCTTGTCGCGCAGGCCCCGGAGGGCTGGAAGGTGCGCATCGATCGCAGCGAGAACGCCCAGGATCCGGACGACACCCCCGATCTCAAGGTCGTGAGGATGGGGAAGGGCTTTCACGTCACCGGCGGACCGGCCGGGACGTTCTGGAATCCCGCGAACACCGTCACGGGAGACTACACCGTGCGGGGGACGTTCACGCTCATGAAGCCCAGCGGTCATGTCAATTACTACGGCCTGATCTTCGGTGGTAGCAACCTCGAGGGTGCCGACCAGAGCTATGTGTACTTCCTTGTCGCTCAGAACGGCACCTACATCATTCGGCAGCGCGTCGGCGAGAAGGTCGAGAACGTCCACACTCGGACCACGCACGAAGCCGTGCGCCAGCCGGGGGCGAACGGGCAATCCACGAACACGCTCGAAGTGCGCGTGGCTGGAGACACGATCTCGTACGTCGTGAACGGCACGGTCGTCCATACCGCGCCCAAGTCCGGATTGACCGCCAGGACGGACGGGATTGCCGGCGTCCGCGTGAATCACGTCCTCGACGTGCACGTGGAGAGTTTCGACGTGCAAAGACAGTAGCGAGGCGAGGGTGCACGGCGTCGCGTCGGGCGAAGCGTCGTGACGACACGGGGATCCAGAGTCTTCCTCCGAGTGCTGGTCACGCTCGCAATCGTGACCGGGCTGGCCGTGCTGTTCTTGAAGACGGTCCGGGACGCCGGGAGTGCGCCCTATACGATTCGGCGTGCCCATCTCCAGGGATGGGCCGTCACGCTCGCTCAGCGCGACGACCCGCTCGGTGCGCTCCTTGCGCTCCGGCCGCCGCCGGAATTGGCAATGTCGGTGTCACAACAGATCTTCCGGCGCCATACCGACACACTGGTGGCGCCGGCGGTCCGCAGCGTCCCGCTCCTGCTCTGGAGCGAGTTCGAGCGGGCGTTTGGCGAAAGGGTATCCGCAGACGAGCTCGTGGAGGTCGCCGAAGGCGATGCGATTGCCCGGTCTACGTTCGAGCCAGTGTGCCTGGGGGTGCGAAGCCGTTCGTCTGGCCGAACCTACTTCGTGATCTTCGACGTGGAGGAGTTCAGCCAGTTCCGACACCGGCTCGGGGCGCTGCTCGAGGCGCGCGGCGGTGAGCCGGACGAGTTCGACCCGGCTGCGCTCTCGCCGCTCCTCATGATCGCGTCATCCGATCGCAACTACGAAGTGTGGCTGCCGCGGAGCGCCGATCCGGGCGTCGATTGTGCGTCGCCGGTGGAGGTCGAGTAGCAGCGCTCACACATCCCTTCCTTCCACGACATTCACGAGCGGGCGCGCGGCGTGCGGAGGGTCCATGGTGCCGCTCTTGTACCGTCCGATGTAGTCTCGATAGGCCGACATCGCCTGGCTACCGAAAATGAGCATGATCGGGATGTTCGCAAAGAGCATCACGCCTGTCCCCAGGCCGGTCAGATTGTCGAGTTCATCGTCCCGGGTCACCAGGCCCGCCGTGGCCACGATGATGAGCAGACAATAGATCAGTTTGTACGTGAGCACCCACCGCGGGCCGGCCAGATAGATGACCCCCTGTTCGCCGTAGTAGCTCCACGAGATGATCGTGGAGATGGCGAAGAGCCACGCGGCGATGGTGACCAGCCAACGCCCCAGTCCAGGCGTGACGCGGTCGAACGCGTGAGCGGTGAGATAGGCGCCCACGTAATCGACATAGACGCCACCATCTTCGGCTCGTGGTTCTCGTGAAGATGAGAGCATTCCCCACTGCACGGTGAACTGCCCGCGGTCGATGCGTTCGATCTCGTTCGGGCCGATGGGACGTACGGCCGGTGCTCCCGCCTGCATGGTCTCCAGTTCGACTGCACCGTCGATCTCCCTGAGAATCCGACCCTCCACCGTCGTCCCATTGCGGAGTGTGACGACGGCCGTCTGACGAACGACGCCCGGGATGCGATGGACGTCGGCGGCCGTGTCGGCGTCCGGATCCGTGCGCAGCAGCATGAACACCGAATCGCCGGCTTTCCACTGCTCGCTGATGCGCACGTGGTCGTCGCTCTTGAGCGGCAATAGTGGCGTGTCGATCGTCCATTGGCCACCGGGCGCCGCCACGACGCGTGGCGGCTGCGCGAAGTGGGCTTCCGGTCCGCGGTTCCAGGCGCCGCTCAACAGGATCACGAGCGTCGTGAGCGTGCACACCACGATCGTGTCGATGAACGGCTCGAGGCCGGCCACGACACCTTCGCGGACCGGCTCGTCGGTCTTGGCTGCCGAGTGTGCGATTGGTGCCGAGCCCTGTCCGGCTTCATTCGAGAAGAGCGCGCGTTTCATGCCCCACAGGAACGCGAACCCCGCCGTGCCGCCGAGAAAGGCCCCTTGCGCGTCGGCCGGACTGAAAGCTGACACGACGATCAACCGCAGCATGTCCGGGACGTCGCTGATCCGCACGATCACCACATAGAATGCCGCCAGCAGATACAGCCCGCACATGAGCGGAACCAGGCGCCCCGCCACGGCACCAATGCGCTTGATGCCGCCGATGATGACCATGCCGACGACCAGCGCCAGGACGATGCCGGTGCCGACGCCGGGTACGCCAAAGTAGCGTTCGGTGAGCAACCCGACGTTCCAGGCCTGGAACATGTTGCCGCCGGTCACGGCCGAGATGAGCAGCGTCACGCAGAAGATGCTGCCAACCACCGTACCCACGCCGGCGAGCGAGGGGTTCAGTCGGGCAAACCCTTTGTGCGCCACCCACATCGGTCCGCCCCTGGGATTGTCCGGATCCGATGTGTCGCGGTAGAGCATGGAGAGGGTGACTTCCGTCGTTTTGAGCGCCATCCCGAAGACGCCCACCACCCACATCCAGAAGACGGCGCCGGGACCGCCGAGCGCGATAGCCAGTGCCACGCCGCCGATGTTGCCCAGACCAACCGTGGCCGACAGTGCGGTTGAGAGCGCCTGGAAATGGTTGATCGCGCCCGGGTCGGCCTCGTCGTCGTACCGGCCGCGCACGACCGATGTGCCATGCGTCAGCGCGCGCCACTGGCTGAAGCCGCTCCAGACGGTGAAGAGCACGCCAACGCCCAGAATCACGAACAGGACGTAGTCGTGCCAGAGCACCGCGTTGGCGGCGCTCACCCAGTCGTTGATCCGCTCCATCATGTGCCGCCGAGATTATCAGATCCGTTCTGGCGACGCCGGGCAGGCGCGGCAGGAGAGGAAGCGTGCGGAGGGTGAGGGGCTGCCGATGACCGCGCCGCACACGACTGTGGCGCCCACGGCGTGCATGTCGGCTCGGCACGTCACGCAGGCACATGCGTTGTGAGGCGAGAGTGCGCCATGAAGACCAGGCCCCGGTGCGCCGCGGCGTTACTCGCTGCCCGCGGCCGGCATGCCTCGCTGCGCCATGGCTCGGAGCACGAGGCCGAGCAGCCCTCGTGCGGCGCCAACCGCGACGCCCATGGCGGCGATGACGACTGCGACGAGCAGAAATCCGTCCATCGACCTACGTTATCGACCTGGTACCGCGCGGATGCAGGGACGCTGAGGCCCCGTCCCACAGGGGCCAGAGGATCGTGCCATCCCGGAGGTGCGGAGAGGTCGATCGCCGCGAACAACCCGTGCGGGCTGGCCCGTTCATGCACGACTCCCGTCAGGAGGCGCGCTCCACCGGTACCGCCGCTGAAGACGCGGAACTTCCGGTGGTCGCACGCTTGTCGGAACCTTTGCGCTCGATTGATTCGAAGATCTGTCGGACGTACTGCAGGCGCTCCGCGCGCTCCGGACCGAGCACGTAGATCTCGTACACGATGGCTTTCAGCGTGACGGTCAGGAGGTTGAGGCCATTCGTGTTCAGCTTGGCACCATCTCGAGCCGTGGCGTCGCCGAATTGCTGGAGCACGTTGGAGAGCATCTGCGGAACAGCCGGGTACTTCTCGCTCAGTGCCCGGATCCGGCTCTGTGTGTCGGGGCCTTCGAGTTTCTCGTAGGCCAGCAGCGCCTGGATGGCCCGCTGCGCGCACGCCGTTCCTCCCGTGAGGAAGTTGTTCTTCGAGCATCCGTCGGCTTCTGCCAGCAGATCCCGGAACACAGCAGGTACTCGGCTGTCGAGCGTCAAGAACGCGGGTGCGCCGTTGCCAGTGAAGTCGTCTGTCATGGCCATGTGCGGAACTGTGCGACGCCACACGGTAGACCGCCGTGCGATGGTGCGCTCGGCGGATCTTTCGCAAGCCTTGTGCCCGCCTGCGAAGGACTGCACGGGCCTGGACAAGTGACCGTGGATGAGCTCGATCGGTTCGTCGGGTCGGCTGCCGAACGTGCTTCCCATTCGCGATGGTCCGAACGAATTCGATGGACCGATCCTGAATCTGTAAGAGCCCTTTCCGAACACTCTACGGGAAGATCCCCAGCTCGAGGTAGGCTCTGGCCACCTTTCGAATAGCGTTGACGAACGCTGCAGTGCGCAGATCGGGGATTCGGGTATCACGCCGCCGCGTCTCCAGCATCTCGTGGTAAGCGGAGACCATTGTTTCTTCGAGCCCGGAGTTCACGAGCGATAGCTCGTCGAGATCCGGCACGAAACTCGCGCGTCGATCGGGTGGGAATTCGGTCCCCGTCGCGGCTTCGATGGCCTGCAGCATGCGCATGCCGGCGGCGCGCGCGTGGCGCTTTTCGACCCGGCCGAAGCGAATGTGCGAGAGATTCTTCAGCCATTCGAAATAGGACACCGTGACGCCGCCGGCGTTGGCGTACACGTCGGGAACGACCAGCACGCCACGTTGACACAGCACGGCGTCCCCTTCCGGTGTCGTCGGGCCGTTGGCCCCCTCGAGAACGAGTCGAGCCTGGATGCGGGGAGCGTTGTCGGCCGTGATCTGATTCCCGAGCGCCGCGGGAATGAGCACGTCACACTCGAGCTCCAACGCATCGCTGGACGGAACGATATTGGTGGCCCCTGGGAAGTCCATGATCGAGCCGGTCTCGCGCCAATGTGCGAGCACGTCGGTTTCGTCCAGGCCCCCCGGGTTGGCGATAGCGCCGTCTCGTTCGGCAATCGCAACAATGACCGCGCCTCCCTCGCGACAGAACTTCGCGACGTGATAACCCACGTTGCCGAATCCCTGGATCACGATCCGCTTGCCCGCGAGACCCGGCTGGAGGCCGACCGCGTCCATCTCCTCCACCTGGGCGCACGCTTCCCGCAGGGCGTAGAAGAGACCGCGTCCCGTCGCCTCACGACGACCGCGAATCCCGCCCTGGGTGACCGGTTTTCCGGTGACGCACGCGTTGGCATCGATGCGGCCCGGATTCAGCGCCGCGAAGGTGTCGGCGATCCACGCCATCTCCCGCTCGCTGGTTCCGTAGTCGGGAGCGGGCACATCGACACCGGGCCCGATGAAACCCTTCTTGGCGAGCTCGTGCGTGTATCGACGCGTGACGCGTTCGAGTTCGTCGGGGTGGCAGGTGTGGGGATCGATCTGGACCGCGCCCTTGGCGCCGCCGAACGGCACATCGACAATGGCGCACTTATAGGTCATCAGCGCTGCCAGCGCCATGACCTCGTCTTCGTTGACGTCGGGGCTGTACCGAATGCCGCCCTTGACGGGCAAGCGGTGCTGGCTGTGCTGGACCCTCCAGGCGTGGACGACGGCGATACCGCCACCCGTGCGGCGCACGGGGAACTGAAAGCGGTAGACGCTGTTGACAGCTCTTACCTGCCTGAGCAGGTCGTCTGCGACGCCGGTGAATGGCGCCGCCCGATCGAATTGGCGCTCAACGCTGCCGAAGAACGTATGGGTTTGACCGCTCATGAGCAAGAGGAGGCGTCCTGCCGACTGCCGAAGCCATCCATCCAATCATGCAGGGTGCGCCACCGATTCTATTTGCCTTCTGCCTTCTTTCGGGCGGCCCAGTACTTCTTCATACGGAGACTGACCTCACGCTTCTGCGCCGCGGTCATGGCTCGACGCCGCCGGCGTTGGGTTGGTGCCGGAGCGGCGGCGCTGGTGGCTTTGGCCGGCCGACGAACGGCTGTGGTCTTGCGCAGGTCGGGGAACGCTCGATAGATAGCGTCCAGCTCGTGGGTCAGTTCGACGATGCGCGCTTCAGCACCTCGACGTGCGTACTGCTTCAGGTCGATATTGGCCAAGTCGGTCTCCTGTCACGGGATGGTAATAGGTCACGAGCAGCGAATAGGTGGCTGGCCTCCTTTGTAGGTCAAATCTCGACGAAAAGGCAAGCAGAGTTCCATCAGATGGGAATCTCTTGGTAACGAAGGCCCGGCTGTCCACTTCGCCGGTCCGAGGCGGAGCTTCGTCTTTACTGCTGACCAGCCGCCATGGGGCTCCAAAGGGCTGAGCCCTACTCTCGTTGGCACCGAGCTCGCAACTCAGGCCACTATCCTTAGGCTGAACTCCGCATCCAGCGAGAGACGGCCGGTCCGTGAAAAGACACGCTTCGATGATGTAATGGTTTCGACGCTGGAATTCGGGGACTACGCGAACGTGCACAGCCCACCCGTGCGCCGCGATGCCGTCTCGCCAATCGATTCGGAGTTGATCTGGCTGCCACTTTTCCGCCCTCCCCGGCGCCCGCCCCCTCGCCACCGCCGGCGGGCTCGCCTGCGGGCGGCTCGCCGAGTACGAGCGACGCGTCGATTGACGCGAGCTCGCGCGATGAGCGTTCCCCCCCGGACGCGAATGCCGTAACGCACGTCGACGTCACGCCGTCGTGGCCGGATGAGGGTGAGTACCGGTTCCCCGGCGGCAACTGACGCTCGAATCGCATCGGATGATCGTCTCGAGAGAGCGTGTGGGACAAAGACCGGGTGAGCTCGGGACCGGATATCATGCAGAGCGCGTGAAGTTTCTTTCCAGCCCGATTGCCGTCCTCTTCACGAACCGAGAGACCCGAGCCAACATCGGAGCGCTCCTCAAGTACCTGCTCTTCGTCGCGCTGCTCGTGGCGTTCTATTCCGTGGTCTTTCACGTCATCAAGCTGTATGTAGAAGGCGAAGCGCACGCGTGGATCGATGGCTTCTACTGGACCATCGTCACCATGACGACGCTTGGATACGGGGACATCACGTTCGTGAGCGGGATTGGACGACTGTTCAGCACGATCGTCCTGCTGTCCGGTGTGTTGTTTCTCCTGGTGATGCTGCCGTTCGTGTTCATCCGGCTCTTCTATGCTCCCTGGCTCGAAGCTCGTGTCCGCCTGCGAGCGCCGCAGCAGGTGCCGGAGGGGACCAAGGGACATGTCGTGATCACGGCATACGACGACGTGGCCAAGGCGCTCTCGGAACGACTGCGGAGTGCGGGAATCCCATACTTCGTCATCGAAGGCGATGCCGTGCGGGCGGCACAGCTGATAGGCGAGGACGTGCCAGTCGTCGTTGGAGACAACGACAGCCGCACGACGTACGAGCGGATGAAGGTGGCGGTCGCGCGCCTCGTCTTCGCGAATTGCACGGACACGGCCAACACCAACATCACGCTGACAGTGCGCGAAGTCGCGCCCGACGTCCACGTAGCGGCCGTTGCGGAACTGGACGATTCAGTCGACATCCTCGAGCTGAGTGGCGCAACCACGGTGTTGCCGTTGAAGCAGCGCCTCGGCGAGTACCTCGCGAACCGCGTGGACACCGGCCCATCCGAAGCGCACGTCATCGGATCGATCCTGGGTGTGCAGATCGCGGAATTGCCCGCCCGCAATACGCCTCTGGCTGGCGTTGCCGTGCGCGACACACGCCTCCGCGAGCGAACCGGGACCAGCGTCATCGCGCTCTGGGAGCGCGGCCGGCTCAAGACCGCCTTTCCAGACGTCCGGATCCAGCCTGACAGCGTCGCCGTCATCGCCGGCACTGAAGCGCAGATCGGGGCGCTCAACGCGCTCCTGCCTCGTCATCGTTCCCCTGAACCAGTGCTGGTGATTGGCGCCGGACGCGTGGGACAAGCGGCCGTGCGAAGCCTGAAACGCAAGGGTCTGACCGTGTACGCCGTGGACCGGGACGAGTTCGCGTTGAAGGCGCTGCAGGCGGACGAGCTGTTTGCGGGGGATGCCGCGGATCGGCAGTTGATCGAGCGAGCCGGGATCGCGAAGGTCTCATCGGCCCTCCTCACGACGAACGACGATGCCATCAACATCTATCTCGCGGTGTATTGCCGCCGCCTGAACCCCCACGTGCGCATCGTCAGCCGGATCACGCACGAGCGGAACGTCGAAGCCATCCATCGCGCGGGGGCCGATTTCGTGCTGAGTTACAGCTCGCTGGCGGTCGCCAGCGTCATGGCGCTGCTGAGCGGCCGCGCGCCGGTTCTGTTCGGCGAGGGCGTCGAGTTGTTCGACATTACCATCCCCGACTCGCTGGCCGGGCACCCGCTGAAGGAAACGGCTATTGGCTCCAGAACCGGGCTGAGCGTCGTCGCACTCGAGCACGACGGTCAGTTGAACACGTCACTCACGTCGGAGACCGTACTCCCGGAGGGTGGCAAGCTCCTGACGCTCGGCAGCCGCGAGCAGCGGAAGGCGTTCGCGGACGCGTTCGAGAAGCATCGATTCTACTGAATCGCCAGGAGCGCTGGCACAATCGGGACGGATTGGAGACGGCTGGACGGAGAGCGGCGGAAAACGGCTGTCAATGTCAAAAGACTGGATTTGACTGGCCCCGATGGTCTAACGTACGCGGCGGATCGTGACCCATTGAGGGGAGGTGCAGCGTGCGTAAGAGCATGCATAAGGCGGTGATCGTGCTATTCGGGGGAAGTCTGCTGGCCGGCGCATGGACCGGTGTGGCGCTGGCGGGTGGACAGGGCAATATGGTTCAGGCGCATATCGGTCATGTGATGACCGGGTTCCAGGGAACGCCCAACGGCCAGGGGCTGCTGCCGACCGCACTGGCCGAGGCGAAGATCGCCGCGCAGCACGCGGCTCTGGCGGCCAAGACGCCGGATAATCTGGACGCCATGAAGCTTCATGCCGGACACGTCCTTCATGCCCTCGATCCGAGTGTCGAGGCACAGGGGCCAGGTCTTGGTTATGGTGTGAAACGCGCGGCCGCCGGAGTGGCGCAGCACATCCAGTTGGCGGCGAAGACCGACGGCTCGTCGAAGAACGTGCAGACGCACGCCGCGCATGTGGCGGCCTCGGCCAACAACGTGGCGACGTGGTCCGACGATCTCGTCGGCCTGGCCCAGAAGATACGGGCGGCATCATCAGCCGCGGAGGCGGCGCCGCTGGTTGCTCAGTTGAACACCCGGGCCCAGCAGCTGATGTCCGGCGTCGACGCGAACAACGACGGACGCATCAGCTGGGAAACCGGCGAGGGCGGCTTGCAGCAGGCGCAGCAGCATATGGAGTTGCTGGTCAAGGGCGAGAGCTCCTGACCGTCTCTGCAAGGACCACGGCTCTCGACGCATTCCTCGCGAG
>CAZDLW010000015.1:18146-42777 GCA_964505975.1 uncultured Bifidobacteriaceae bacterium
GTCGAAGGACGCCGCATTGCAGGGCACGCCTCGTATGGCACGGGTTCACGACGAGAACCCGTGCCCCTTCATCATCTCATCGCCATCCTACGCGCCGAGGATGCCAGTGGTGCGAACGATGGGCATGCATCCGGTCACGCTGAACGAACAGCTTGACGAGCACCACGCCGGCCACGAATCCTCCCAGATGCGCCCAGAAGGCAATGCCGCCGGTGTCGCCAGCGGCAATGCTCGTGAGCCCGCCGGCAAACTGGAGAAACGCCCAATAGATCAGCATGACCCAGGCCGGAAGTGCGACGGACGTGAGAAAGAAGCCCAGGAACACGATCGTGTACACACGTACCCGCGGAAACAACACGAGGTATGCGCCCATGACACCGCTGATGGCCCCTGACGCGCCCACCATGGGAATAGACGAGGCGGGATTGGCCGCCACCTGCGCCAGCGCGGCAGCGAGTCCGGTGAGGAGGTAGAACGCCACGAACCGGGGGCGCGTCATCGAGTCTTCGATATTGTTCCCGAAGAGCCAGAGGAACCACATGTTGCCGAGCAGGTGCATCCACGAACCGTGGAGAAACATCGAGGTCACGAGGTTGGGGAGCTGCCCGCCCGGTTGAATGACGCACGTCAGGCCTTCGCCCATGGAAAAGCTCGCGCCAACCGGCAGCACGCCGGTGAGATCCCCAGGAATGAGTCCCAGCGTGCAGACGGACTGTGCCAGCGCTGGCATGGTTCCGGCACCCTGGGCGAAGATCCACGTGCCCACGCTTGCCATGATCAGCAGCAGCGTGATGATCGGTGTTCGCTGCGTCGCGTTCTCGTCGTGGTATGGGAACACGTGGCCTCCCCCTCCCCCCTCTCCTTGCCCCCTCTCTTCTATCATGTCTGCATGTCTGTTGTGCTGTGGGTCGTGGCCGGTCTGCTCGCGAGCCTCGGTGTGGTAGGCGCGGTCGTGCCCGGCATCCCGGGTCCGATTCTCGTGTTTGCCGGTATCCTCCTGGCCGCCTGGGTGGACGGCTTTGCGCACATCGGAGCATGGACGCTGGTCCTGCTGGCCGCGATGACTACGGCCGCGCACGCCACGGATCTCGTGTCGGCAGCGATTGGCGTGCGCCGTGTTGGCGCCAGCGGGCGAGCCGTGGTGGGTGCGGGACTCGGAGCGCTGGGGGGACTGTTTTTCGGCCTGCCCGGGCTATTGGTCGGTCCGTTTCTCGGGGCGACGCTCGCCGAGCTCACGGTGCGGCCCGATCTTCGTCGGGCCGGCCGGGCGGGAGTTGCCGCATGGATGGGTTTCGTCGTAGGTAGTATCGCGAAGCTGGCCCTGGTGTTCGCGATGCTCGCGGTCGCGCTGATGGCGTTTCTCGTGTACTAGTCGTGCTGCACGCCCTGAATGTGTACGAACGTGTCGAAACTTGCCCTGCAACCACGGCTTGGCCGCGGTTAGCCGTGGCCGCACGCACGGCCGCGGATCCGGTAACGAAGCCGTGCTGTCTTGACGGTCGAGGATGGCGTTTACTGCGGAGTTCGCCCAACCTGACGCGCGGCTTGTTATCCTCATAGTGCCCGCTGCTCCACCAGGCGACGCCGAGCGGGATCTGCCAGGTCTCCAGATGGCTGACGAGATGGGCGCATACACGAGCTCGAGAGTCTCATCGATTGCCCGTTTGCGGCTGACTGTGCTCGCCAGACTGGCAGGTGGATGTCGTACGGCTCAACGTGCCAGGCTGCTCGCGGTGGCCGCGGCCGGGATCCTGCTCGTGGGATGCTCCGCAGCGTTCGATCCGCAGGTCATCGAGGACGCTCAGACGGTCGCCCGCGTGAAAACCGCGCTGGTGAACGATCCGGTGCTCGGTGGCCGAACCATTGAAGTGCGAGTGTCTGCAGGAGTGGTGCAGTTGTCCGGTCGCGTCCTGTCGCCCGAGGAGGCGGCCCGCGCCGGTGAGTTGGCACGCTCGGTCCCCGGCGTGCAGGACGTGGACAGCCAGCTCCAGATTGGCATCGTCGCGCCACCGGTCGAGGCAAGCGGGCCCGAAGCGGACCGCAGCAGGGTCGATCCTGGAGCACTGGACTTCGTGGATGAGCCCCCGCGTCTCCTCGCGATTGGTGGGACGATTGCGCGCAGTCACCCGCTCGAAGCTGGCTTGAGCTCACGGCTGGCCGCGGGTCCTCTGCTCAAGCTTGGTTTTGGCCGGGGCGTTGGATTCGCGCTGGGCTTCAGCTGGTTTCAGACGAGTCTCGCCCTCACGCCAGCCGAGCATCACGACAGTATCAGCCGCGTGCACGTCAGGCCGCTGATGGGGGGCGTCTCCTACACGTTCGGTCCGGAGAACGTCGCGGTCTCGACGTCCCTCGTTGCCGGGCTGGCGTTCAACAGCTTCGCGGCAGTAGTCCCTGGCACGGCGCGCGTCTTGGTCGATGTGAGCAACAGCTTCGCGATTCGGCCGTCGATCTCGGTGTGGCACAACGTCGCGCGTCGCGTGGCGGTCAATGTCTCGGCCGGATACGTGAAAACCCGGATGCGGGTCACCTACGCCGAAGATGGCCGGCTGGAGAGGCGTACCGTGCGTGCCGACACGCCGATTGTCACTGCGGGCCTGGCGTACTGGTTGTTCTAGTGTGGTCTCTCCGAAATAGCTTGTGCACCGAGGGCGCCGATGCGCCCGGCGGCCGAATGCCAGTTATTTCGGAGATACCACACTCGGTGTCGCAACGCGACGCGATCGAATTGACGAGGGACACGCATGGTGAGCGGAGCGATTCGAGCAGTGATCGGCGTGGGCGAGGGGGCCACGTTCGCGGCGCGGGTCGTTTCGGAGGCGGTCCGCCCTCCGTACGAGCTCGCGGAGGTGCGACGGCACCTGTACGAGCTGGGTGGTCGTTCGGTTCCGCTGATTGCGGCGAGCGGCTTTGCCGTTGGCATCGTGCTGTCGATGCACACGCGAGCGTCGCTCGCACGCTTCGGCGCCGAAGCCCTGATTCCCGCCGGTCTGGCAATCGCGCTCGTGCGCGAGACAGGACCGCTCACCGCGGGACTGCTGCTTTCAGGACGCATCGGGGCCGGCATCGGCGCGGAGCTGGGCGCCATGAAAGTGACCGAGCAAATCGACGCACTCGAAGCGCTGGCCGTGGATTCATTCCGGTATCTGGTGGTCACGCGCGTGATTGCGTGCGTCATCGCACTGCCGCTGCTCACGACGCTCATGAACGTCACCGGCATGCTGGGCGGGTTCGTCGCCGAGACAGTGGTGACGGGAATACCGCTCCGCACGTACTTTACGGTGGCGTTCAACCCGATTCAGTTCTCCGACCTGATTCCGGCCACACTGAAAACCACCGTATTCGGGTTCATCATTGCAACGGTAGCCGCGTATCTCGGTGTCAATACGACACGTGGTACCGAGGGAGTCGGGCAGGCGTCCACACGCAGCGTGGTGCTGGCATCGATTCTCCTCATCGTGACCAACGTCCTGCTCGTCAGGATCATCTTCTTCTTCTACCCGGCGTGAGGAATGGCTGGCTCGGCAGTCGATTAGTCGTGAGGTATTCATGTCGCAACAGCGTGAATTCGTCGTCGGTCTCTTCGTCATTGGCGGGATTCTTCTGTTTGCCGCCGGGCTCTTTCTGATTGGCGATCGGCGGCTGATGTTCACGGAACAGTTCGAGCTACAGTCGACGTTCACGAAGGTGACCGGCGTGCAGGTCGGTACGCGCGTTCGGTTGGCGGGAATCGAGGCCGGCGAGGTCCTCGAAATCGTGATTCCGTCGCGGCCGTCGGATCCGTTTCGTCTTCGCATGCGGATCCGTGAAGATCTCCGCCATCTCGTGCGCGCGGACTCGGTGAGCGCCGTTCAGACAGACGGCATCGTCGGTAACGCGTTCATACAGCTGAGCGTTGGCAGCGAGGACGCGGACATCGTCCAGCCCGGTGACACGATTGAAGGAAGGGACCCTGTCGAGTTCGCCGATCTCATCGAGGAAGGGCGCGAAACCTTCCGGACGGTGAGTACCGAGATGGTCGAGCTCAAGGGCGACGCCTCGGAGGCCATCGTGGCGATGACCGAGACGCTCCACACGGCCAGCCGCCTGATGGCGGAGGTTGGCGACGATGTGAGCACGATCACCTCGACCAGCGCCGCCGTGATGAACGACATGCGGGGCGTGTTGAGCGACACCCGCACCCTGGTCGGTGATGTCCGCGCCGGCCGCGGCACGATCGGGCGGCTGATGACCGACGAGTCGTTGTACGAGCGGATCACCGGCACGGCGTCAGCGGTGGAACGGATCGCCGTCAACCTCGAGGGTGCGACGGATCAGGCGCAGATGGCGGTGGAGCGATTCGTGGGGCGCGAGGGTACCGCACAACAGGTTGCAGAGGCACTTCAGAATACGTTGGCCAACATCAACGACGTGACGTCGGATCTGGCGGAGGGCACGGAGGCGCTGAAGCGCCACTTCCTGTTCCGGGGCTTTTTTCGTGAGCGCGGCTTTTACAACCTCAACTCGTTGTCGCGGGAGGCGTATCGGGCGGGCGCGCTCGAGGGGCGCAATCGCACGGCGCTTCGAATCTGGATTGATGCCGACATGCTGTTCGAGCCGGACGCCGGAGGCGGTGAGCGCCTGACCGACAATGGCCGCCGCCGTCTCGACTCCGCCATGGCCGACCTCGTGAGGTACCCTCGCGACAGCCCGCTCGTCGTGGAGGGTTACGCCGAGAGCACGGCGGGAGAATCGTCATACGTGGTGTCAGTGGAAAGGGCGCAACTCGTGCGTGACTACCTGCTGAGCCGCTTCCGGCGCCAATCCACGCTGACCGACATCATGCCCATGAGCGACGATGCCGTAGGAAGCCCGCGGGGCGACAATCGATGGTCCGGTGTGGCGCTGGCCATGTTCGTGCGTCATGACGCCCTGGGCCGTGCGCAAGGGGCGCCCTGACGCGGACATCCGTCCTCTTCCTTTCACGGCTTCGTGATATCCGCGGGGGGTGGGTCGCGGATATCGCGTTCCAGTGGCTGCAGGCCGTCACTCGAGCAGGCTCACTTGGCGGGTTCGATACGCAGCACGGCTCCCTGCGCCTCGGCGGTCAGCACGTAGAGCAGCCCGTCTGGCCCCTGCCGCACGTCCCTGATGCGCTGTTTCAGCTCTCGCAGCAGCGGCTCGCGGCGAAGCTCCTCCCACTTCTCGTTGAACTCGATCCGCTGCACCTGCCCGGTCCTCGGAATCTCGCCCTCACGCAGCCCGCCGACGAAGAAGTTGCGCCTCCACTCGGTGAACACATCCCCCGTATAGAACGTGCCGCCGGTCACGGCGATGGAGGGCGTCCAGAAGATAATCGGCTGCCTGGTGCCTTCGAGCGTCGGATTCTCGGAAATCACGGGTCCCATGTACGCGCGACCGTGGCTGACATACGGCCAACCGTAGTTGGCGCCTGCCTGGAGGACGTTGATCTCGTCTCCGCCGTTTGGCCCCTGTTCGGTGACCCAGAACTCGCCGGTCTCCGGATTGAGCGACATCGAGTGCCCGTTTCGATGGCCCAGCGTGTAGATGGCTGGCTTGTAGCCGGGCTTGCCGACGAACGGGTTGTCCGGCGGAATACTCCCGTCGTCGCGCAGGCGAATCGTCTTGCCGGCGTAGTCGCCTGGATCCTGCGACCGGACAACGACGGGGCCCACCCCCGGTGCGCTGACACTCATGTACAGCATGCCGTCACGGCCGAACCCGATGCGCGACGATTCGGTGCCCGTGGCTCCCGACTCGAAGATGTCGCGCACGCCGGTGAGCGCACTCCCGCTCCATGTCCCTCGCGCGAGCACGGTTTCCCCGGCGTTCTCGCCAGCGGGCCGATGATAGGAGAGATACACCCAGCGGTTCTCTGCAAACTGTGGATGCAGCACGACGTCCATGAGGCCCTGCAGGCCTGCCGCGCGGACCCGGGGAACACCCGCAACAGGTGTGGGATCGAGTACGCCCTTGCGGATGATGCGGAGCCGGCCTGGCCGCTCCGTCACCAGCATGCTGTCGTCCGGGAGGAACGCCAGAGACCAGGGCTGCTCGAGGCCACGCGCCACCACGACCACTCGCAGGTTGCGGTGCGCGGGAACCGCGGACTCGATGAGGAACGGACCTTCGCCGAGCGGGGGCGACGGCCAGTTGACCGCGGGTGGGATGCCGGGCGTGGCCGCGGGAAGTGTCGCCGGGTCGAGTGGCGGCAATGCTGGCTGCTGCGCCACCGTCGTCGCGACGACGATGAAACCAAGCAGGACGGCTGCGCTGGCGAATGATCGGCCGCGCTGGTATGACGTAATCATGATGCCTCCGGGCCGTTGTGACGGGACGCTCGGCGTCCGCCTGGCCGCTCTGTAGTATAGCCACTCCGAAGAGACCGACCTGTGAGGGCAGTTTCGAAGAGATGCGCCGCGATGGCCTCGGGTGGGCCGCGAACGAGACCATGCCTCGGGCATCTGCCTGTCGAGGAGCCTCGAGCCGGCTCTGGAGTCCAAACGTACGTCAGAATGACGGGAGCCCATGTCCCAGTCCGACGCGCTCGATATGGTCCGCAATCTCCTCGGCCCTCAGTTCCGGCTCATAGCCGGGACGTCGGTCCATGGCGAAATCCCCGTCAGCGAGGTCCTCGTCAACCGCCTGATTCGAGAACAGCTCGAGCGGCCCGACTCGGGCGCACCGGTGTCCACTGCGCGTCTCGACATCCACGGTACCGACGAGATGACGGCGCACGTGACGCTGCGAGCGCCCACCTTCCTGCCGTCCATCAGGGTTGCCATCCGAATCGAACAGCAGCCCAGCTTCCCGGACGCTCCAGTTCTCGGTCTTCGCTGGACACTCGTCGGAATGGGCTTGCTCGGGCGCATGGCAGCGCCCGCCTTGACCGTGTTCAAGGCATTACCGCCGGGCGTGCATCTGGTGGGGGACCGCCTGCTCCTGGATGTCAGGCGTCTCCTCGAGTCCCGAGGGTGGGGCGACCTCGCTGGCTGTGTGACCACGCTGAACCTTCGTGCTCGTTCTCGAACGCTCGTGGTTCGATTCGAGGTACGCGTACCGGAATCAACAGGCGGGACGGTACACGGCGAGGACGTGCTGCCTCACCACGTGGCGGGAGTGGAGACGCAAGGCCCGGATCAATCGTGATGGACCGGTGTCGAGGGAGGGCAGTGGTGCCCTTCCTCGACACCGGTCAGGACCCTTTTACGTGCCTCGCACGTGCTGGTTGAAGAAATCAACCGTCCGCTGCCAGGCGAGCCTGGCAGCGGCCTCGTTGAAGCGAGGCGTCGTGTCGTTGTGGAACCCGTGCTGCGTGCCCGGGTACATGTACATCGTGTAACGCTTGTTGTTGGCCTTCAACGCTGCCTCGTACGCCGGCCATCCGTCGTTGATGCGCGCATCGTCCTCGGCGTACTGCAGGAGCAGGGGAGCGTTGATCTTCGGCACGTCTTCGGCACGCGCCTGACCACCGTAGAACGGCACCGAGGCTGCCAGCTCGGGTACTCGAACGGCTACAACGTTGCTGACGAGCCCGCCGAAGCAGAAGCCAACGATCCCGACGCGGCCGGTGGTGTCGGAGTGCTGGCGCAGCCAGTTGGTGGCTGCGATGAAATCTTCGAGGATCTTCGGCTGCTCCAGCTTTCGCTGCATCTCGACACCTTGTTCGTCCGTGCCGGGATATCCGCCCAGTGGTGTCAGTGCATCCGGTGCGAAGGCCACGAAGTTGGCAAGTGCCGCACGCCGTGCGACGTCCTCGATGTGCGGGTTCAGACCGCGGTTTTCATGGACGACAATGACACCGGGGAGTCTGCCGGTGGCGTTCGCCGGCTTGACGAAGTATCCGCGCATCCGGCCATGTCCCTGTGGGGAGTCGTACTCCACGTACTCGGTCTTGATGCGCTGGTCGTTCGGCTGCACCTGCTGTGCTTCGGCGTACCTCGGACTCAACGCTTCGAGCAGGCCGAGCGCCGTTGTCCCGGCGGCAGCATACTTGCCGGCGCCCTCGAGGAACCCGCGCCTGTCGACCAGACCGTGCACGTAACGATCGAAGAGTCTCAATACTTCCGGATGGAAGTCGTTGACCGTCTGGCGTTCCATATCTGTCACTCCTGAAGAAGCCCCCGTCGCAGAATCAAGGCGCGCAGAATACCACGCGAACCAGACGCGCGCCAGCCGGCGGGAGGCTGCGGGCTGCCGCCGCTGGAATCCCTGGGAAGCGACACAGTGCTGTCCCCGGTGGCGCTGCCTGCGGAGGCCGAGGGGCCCTGTCTCCCAGCCGCCCGGTCGCCTTCGGCAAAGCCACTCGATCGGCCTCAGGGTATGCTGCAGCTTCGTGCGTCAGATGCTCATCTGTGGCGCCGCCGTCGTGGCCGGCGCGATCAACTCTGTTGCCGGTGGCGGCACCCTGGTGTCGTTTCCCACACTGGTGTGGCTCGGCGTCCCCGCGATCAACGCGAACATGACGAACGCGGTGGCTCTCTGGCCGGGATCCCTCGGCAGTGTCTGGGGCTACCGTCGTGAGCTGCGCGAAGCGGATCCGAAAGTGTTCGCGCTGGTGGTGCCGAGCCTGGCCGGTGGGATCGCCGGCGCCATGCTTCTCGCGATCACGCCGACGGACGTATTCGATCGTCTCGTTCCGTTACTGATTCTCTTCGCAACCGGCCTCTTCATGGCCCAAGAACCGATTCAGCGGGGCTTCAACCTCACAGCTATCCGTGACGCCCGCTCGCATTGGCTGTCGTGGACGATGGTGTTTCAGTTCCTTGTCGGCCTGTATGGAGGCTACTTCGGGGCCGGCATCGGCATTCTCATGCTTGCTGCGTTGAGCCTCCTGGGGCACACGGACATCCATCAGATGAACGGCGTCAAGAACCTGCTGGCCGTGTGCATCAATGGCATCGCCGCGGTCTACTTCACGTTCGGCGGGCTCGTGATCTGGCCTGACGCGCTGGTGATGGGGGCAGGGGCCATTGTCGGCGGCGTCGGCGGCGCGGACATCGCAAGGCGTCTGGGTCGCCGCGTTGTCCGGCGGATTGTGATTGCCATCGGGTTCGGCATGGCCGCGTCGATGGCGCTGCGACTGTAACCGGTCGCATCTCGACAGCGAGTCATGCCGGGCGTGGACCGCTCTGCGGCTTGAAAGCGAGTGTCGGCTCGTGGTGTCCGGGGGATCCCCCGCGCGCAGCGCTGACTTACAATCACGTCGTGACGACCCGTACCGGCGAGCGGGCGAACGTGTCTCGTTTCATCGATTTCAGCCGCGCCGAGTGGGCTCGGCTTCGCGCATCCACCCCGCTGCCGCTGATCGAGCCGCAGCTGCGCGCCCTCGCCAGCGTGAACGAACGGATGTCGCTCGATGAGGTTGCCGATGTCTACCTGCCACTGTCGCGCCTGTTGAATCTCTACGTTGGTGCGACGCAGCGCCTCCATGCCGCCACCGCGACGTTTCTGGGATCGGCCAGCGCCCGCGTACCGTACGTGATTGGCGTGGCGGGAAGCGTGGCGGTGGGAAAGAGCACCGCGTCCCGCGTGCTCCAGGCCCTGCTGTCACGATGGCCGAGCCACCCGCAGGTGGACCTCGTGACGACGGACGGCTTTCTGCTGCCGCAGCGCGTGCTGGAAGCACGAGGTCTCGCTCCGCGAAAGGGATTCCCGGAGAGCTACGATCTCCGGCGGCTCGTCCGATTTATGGCCGACGTCAAATCGGGGGTGCCCGAAGTCGGCGCGCCGGTGTATTCGCACCTGGCGTACGACATCGTCGAGGGGGAGTCCCAGATCGTCCGACAGCCCGACATCGTCATTGTCGAAGGCTTGAACGTGTTGCAGACAGGGGCAGAGCGGCAGATCCGCCACTCTCTGGACTCCCAGGACCCGCGAGCCGATGCCGAGGTTCGTCGAGATGCCGGCAGTGAGTCCCGAAGAGCGATGCCCTTGTTCGTGTCCGATTTCTTCGACTTCTCGATCTACGTCGATGCCGACGAAGACGACATCGAGCAGTGGTACATCGAGCGCTTTCTGATGCTGCGCGACACGGTGTTCCGGAATCCGAAGTCCTATTTCCACCGATACTCGCGTCTCACGCGCGAAGAGGCCATGGAAACCGCGCGGGGCATCTGGCGGACGATCAATCTCGTGAACCTGCGGGAGAACGTCGCACCCACGCGTGAGCGCGCCCATCTCATCCTGGAGAAGGGGCGCGATCACGCGGTCAAGCGGGTACGGCTGCGAAAGCTGTAATCAGCGAGGCTCCACCTGAGACGACACTCCTCCACGCACGCGAGGAGGCCCGTCACGGGACGACGCGCGGCACGAGACACTGGCGAACAGCCGCGGGGCCCGGTGGAAATATCACGGGGCGGAGCCCCGTGGTTGGTTAACTGGTGCCGCGTCCCGCCACGCGATTCAGATCCGCCGTCGTTCCGATGCGATTGCCGTGACCACCCACAATCTGCTGCGGCTGGAGCTTCAGCCGTTCGACCACGCTCTCGTAGAAGCTCGTGATCGCCGGTGTTGGTGGTGGCACCTGTGCGCCTTCGGCCGGCGGATTCATCTGATCTGCCTGGAAGAGAATCCGCTCGTTCGGGAGCCAGGCGATGAGCGTCTCCTCGTTGTGCGGGCTGCCCTCGACGACATGGAGCACGATGGTGCGCTTGGTGGTGCCCTCGAGCGTACTTCCGTCCGTGACACCCTGGAACGTCGCGGCGCGGCCGGACCTGGCCAGGCGGTCCGGGTTGATCTGGCGCTGACCGGCCCAGGCTCGCTCGTAGAACGCCTGGTTGGCCTGGTGCGTCACGACCGTTGCGCCCTCGTCCACGAACGTCCGCAGGCCGCCTGAATGATCGAAGTGTAGGTGCGTGTTCACCACGTACTGGATGGGCTTGTCGGGAATGACCCGCTTCGTCTCCGCAATCACCGCTTCGGAGCGCGCTTCGTTCAGCGGGGCCTCGATGACCACGACGTGATCTCCCATGTCCACGGCCATGCTGTGGTGTGAGCCGCCCGTGATCCAGAACACACCGTCCGCAAGCCGTTCCGACGTGGCCTGCTGAGGCCCGGGTGGCGCCGCGTTCAGGACGTTCTCCGGTACGGCGATGTCGACGGATGGATTTGCCTCGACCGACGAAATCGTCAGCTGAAAGGCCGGATGACCGCCCTGCGTCTGACGGATCTGCGCGGGGAAGCGCACGCCGTTGAAGTCGCGATAGTCGGAGTACTCGGTTTCCACGAGCATGTCGCCCATCACCGGATTGTCGAACCAGGTCTGTACGCGCTCCACCTCGTCCTGGTCGTTGATGATGCCCACGACCTCACGATTCTCGACGGTGAAGGAAACCTCGCTGCCGCCCTCGATGGGACGAGAGGTGGCGTTCCGGGCGGCAGCCGCCTTGAGAAAGCCGTGTGGTGTCGTCCAGATACCCAGCCTCCGGTCGACCACCGCGGCCGGCTGGGGCTGCGCCGCCCCTGCCGGCGTGACGTTCCAGGCGTGAGTGCCACTGACAATCTGTACCTGAGGCTGTTCACCCGTGAATGGGGCGCCGCCTCCGCGAGGCATGACGGGGCCCATGAAGCGCAGCAGATCGAGGCGCATGGTCTCGGTCTGGTAGTCGACGCTCGCCGTGTAGTTCCTCAACTCCACAGGAGGCCAGGGCTCCATGGCCGTCGGCGGCTGCCCAACCGAGAACATCTGACCGGTGCCGCTGAACTGGATGGACGTGAGCGTGTCAGCACCAAGAGCGGCACTGGCACTCTGAATACTCGCGGTCTCTCCCTGGCTGCAGGCCGCCGCGGCCATACCCGCCAGGACAAGTACGCTCAATCTGCGCATCTCGATCTCCCACTTGAAGAGGCACCGTAAGTAACGCTGGGGTCGCCTAGTGGGCCATTATAGGGCGTAAAGCCCGAGCGCAGGAGAATTCCTCGGCGTCACGACTCAGCCGTGGGAGGGGAGAATGGGAGGTGTCAACGACGGAGGGTCGCTTGCGGGGAATGACTCCTCCGAGGCCTCGTCCACCTGCGAGTCCAGCCGGCGGTGCGACGGCCAGGCAGTCCGCAGACACGCCCGGTAATGCCGTCGCTCTTCCCGGTTCGCTGTGGCCCACCAGGCCAGCGACGCCCCGGCCAGCGTCAGGAGCCATCCAGCCATCGAACGGCGTCGCACTCCGGCGATGAGACATGCGGCTGCGGCCACGCTGGCCACCCACCGCTCGCCGTCACAACACTCCAGCCACGAGGCGCGGTCGTCCCAGACACTCGCATCGCCCCGATGTTGCACGAGATTCAATGGCATACGACGACCCTCATTTGGCGTTCCGCGACGTCTCTCGCTGACGCTGCCTCATCAAGCAACTGCCGTGCCTCTCTGTCGTCGATTGCACCTGCCCGTCGCGCGCCTTACGACGACCGCGTACGGCGGCGCCACGACGCGCGCGGCGACTGTTCAGACGGGGTCCCCGCCGCGCGTTCTTCAGCGCGGTGGGGTGGAGGAGCGCGCGGAGTCCCTTGCAGGCGGTAGTCGTTCAAAACAGTGACCAGTTTCCCTACAGGGCCCTGTCAGCGCAGCGTACATGCTCGAGCTGTCACATGACCGGTTCAATCCGTATCGTGAGCCAGCCGAGTCGTCGCAAGTGGCACGTGCACGGCAAGTTATGCCAACGCCGCGAGCCCGTAAGACAGATGCGGTGCGTGGCACACCGGTTGCTCTTCTCGGCAAAGTCTTTGGTACTCCAACTCACCTGGGAGGACATGATTCCACGAGCATTCGATGAAGTCCTTCGGGCGTGTCCAGGCGAGTACATCGACATGCCTGGACTTCGCCTGACGACTGCGCAAGCCCAACGGCTGTGGGGGCTCGACAGCGCCGTGTGTCGCGCGCTGTTGGGAGCGCTGGTCGATGCCAAGTTTCTGTACCGAACGCGTGACGGAGCCTTCGTACGGTCCGACCATATTCGGACCGCTTTGAGACATCAACCTGCCAGGCCGGTCGGATAGCAGTCCTGCCTCACGAGCCGTAAGACCGACCAGCCACACGCCTGCCATCACATCCCGGGCGGCCTTGGGCCGCCCGCGGCCAGATTCCGAGGTGACTCGCCAGATTCCGTGAGCACTGGTGTGCCGCCAGCAGGCGCCGGTCCCGTTCTAGGTCCTAGGTCGCCTCGGTCGAGGAGGCAGCCGTCCTGTTCCCGCTGGTGTGCGTCAGTCCCTGATCGCGCAGCCACCCCACGAACGCGCGGAAGGCGTGACCGCGGTGCGCGACGCGCAGCTTGTCGCTCTCGCCGACCTCTGCGAGCGTGGCTCCGTAGGGCGGGTAGTAGAAGATGGGATCGTACCCGAATCCCCCTATGCCACGGGGCGCGTGCGCAATGGTTCCATCGATGACGCCTGTGGTCTCGAACACAATCCGGCCCCCGCGCGCGACAGCCAACGCGCATTCGAATCGTGCGGTGCGCGCCGTGTCCGGTACGCTGGCAAGGCGTCTCTCGATCTCCGCGAAGCGCTCGTCGTACGTGGCATCGGCGCGCACGTAGCGTGCCGAGTGCACACCCGGATCCCCGCCCAGCGCATCGATGACGAGGCCCGAATCCTCCGCCACCGTGAACCAATCATCGTGTCGCCACGCCGGTACCGGCAAGGCGTGCTGGTTGTAATAGAGTGCCTTTGCGCGCGCGTTGTCCCGAAACGTCGTTCCGGATTCGTCGGGCGCTGGCACGGGCGGCAGCGCTGTCAAGTCGGCCACGTCCACGGCCACATCGGCCAGCAGCCTGTGAATCTCTCGGAGCTTATGAGGGTTGGTCGTCGCGACGAGCAGTGTCACAGGGAGGCTGGGCCGCCTACTTGTTGAGGTATTGACCGACAAGACCACGCTGGAGTGCGATGAGCTGTCGGAGGCCCGTATCGGCGAGATCGAGAAGGCGATTGAGCGCTTCGCGCCCGAACGGCAAGGCTTCCGCCGTCCCCTGCAGTTCGATGTACAGGCCGCTCCCGGTCTTGACGACGTTCATGTCGACGTCCGCCCGCGAATCCTCTGCGTACGCCAGATCGAGCAGGGGCTCACCTTCGACGATGCCGACGCTGGTGGCGGCCACGAAGTCCGTGATGGGCACCGCGCGAATCTGATCCTGCTCGCGCATTCTCTTGAGCGCGAGCACGAGGGCCACGAACGCGCCGCTGATTGCCGCCGTACGGGTGCCGCCATCCGCCTGGATGACGTCGCAGTCGAGCGTCACAGTTCGCTCGCCCAGCTCCTCCAGCCGGGTCACCGCGCGCAACGAGCGCCCGATGAGACGTTGAATCTCCTGCGTACGGCCGCCGACCCTGCCCGCGGTGGACTCACGTTGGGTACGGGTGGTCGTGGCCCGTGGCAGCATTCCATACTCTGCCGTCACCCATCCCTTGCCCGTGTTGCGCCGGAAGGGGGGGACGCGGTCCTCGACGCTGGCGGTGCAGATGACTTTCGTCTTGCCAGCTTCGACGAGCACTGAACCTTCAGCATGGATGACGTAATTTGGCGTGATGCGCGTCGGGCGCAGCTGCTCTGGAAGTCGGCCGTCTGAACGCATGAGTCGATTCCGTGCTCCTTGGAAAACGTCGATCGCCTACCGCGAATCGTCTTCGCGGACGAGCGAATTGTCGCGAGCCAGCGGGCGTCTGAGATCGACGTGTCCGGCAATGGTGTCAACCTCCCCGCCATCGACGAGGATCTGTACCCGCTGCACCGCAGGAAGATTGGCCGTGACCGCATTCACGATGGCGTAGACCGTGAGCAGCTCGGTGAATGAGCCCCCTGGATGGGCCGTGCTGATCTCGCGGCTGAGATCCACGAACGCTTCGCCCCGCTCCGTGACGTAGAACGCGCGCAACGCGGTCCCTTCGGGAATGACCGAGACGTACGGGCTCGGTGCCGGCTCCAGCTGCATGGCGAGAATCTCCCGGCCTTGCGCGACCAGTTCGTCGGCAAAGGGCACGTCGGTCTTAAAGGCGACGAGAGACTGGCCATCCTGAGACCCGTAATACAAGGTGGCTGTAATCGATGCGGTTGCGGGAACGGGATCCGGCTCCGTTGTTGTCACCGGCGGCGGCTGTGGATCCTCCGGCTGTCCGAGGTCTCGAGTGACGAGCCACGCGGCCACGGCCAGAATGACCAGGGCTGCAGCGAGCTGCAGCATGCGGCGGGTGCTCATTCGGCGAGCCGCCCCTGGAGATGATCGCGGAAGCGCAGGATGGCATCGAAGAGGGCCCGGGCCATCCTGTTCTGGTACTCGTCGGATGAGACGAGCCGTTCCTGAGACGGGTTCGTCAGATGGCCCATCTCGATGAGTGCTGCCGGCATGTTGGCGCCGGTGAGCACGCGCAGCGGCGCCTGCTGCACCGGGCGCGGTCCAAGCGCGATCCGGGCGCGACGCAGCTCGCTTTCGAGAATGCGTGCGAGAGTCGCGGACGAATCGACATGGCGTGCCTGTGCGAGATCCCAGCGGATGACGTCGAGCGTGCGCGTGCCGCCCCCGAGGACCGGCAATGCGACCGCATCCGCTGCCGCGTCGCGCCGCGCGGTCTCGCCTTCGCGATCGAGCCGCAGGTGAAATACTTCGGCCCCGCCGATGGCAGGGGACGGCGCCGCGTTCAGGTGCAGGCTCAGGAAGAGGTCGGCCTTGCTGTTGTTGGCCATGGCGGCACGCTGATCGGGACTGACCGCCCGATCGTCTTCGCGGGTGAGCACGACCCGTAGACCGAGCTGCGTCTCGATGAGGGTGCGGAGTCTCCGCGCCACGTCGAGCGTGACCTGCTTTTCCTCGGTACCAGATCGTCCCCGCACGCCGATATCGTCACCGCCATGTCCGGGATCGATCACAATCGTCTGCAGCACCGGCCTTGCCACGAACGGTGGAGACTCGGCAGCCGGGGACGGTGGCGAGGGGACGGGTGCGGTCGCATCGGCTGCCGCGGGCGGGCTGGCAGGAGGAACCTCTACGGTCACTCTCGTGACGTTGCCGCTCGTCACGCTCTCGGCGCGTGCAGTGCCCGCACCAGGCGTCAGGATGAGCGCCAGTGTGTTCTGCTGCTCGCCGGGCCGAATCTGATCGATCAGGCCCCCTCCCGACGCAGGAAGGGCGAGGTCGATGCCGTCGGCGTCCACGTGCAGTTCCACGCGCGCCGCGTTGCCGGCGGCCGTGACAGTGGCTGGTGGTGATATCTCGACCGTGACCCTGGTGACGGGACCGGTGGCGTCCACGCGCGTCGTGACGCGCGGAATGTTCACATCACCCACGATGAGCAGTCTGGACGCCCGGCGAAGATCGATGGGCCTGTCGTAGATAGGGGCGAGCGCCCGCTGCAGGAACTCGACCGGGACCAGCCATCGCTGCCCGGAGCGGACCGCTGGAGCGGGAAGGGTGATGAGCCGTCCGTCGACGGACGCCATCGGCTGGTCTTGAGACGCCACGATGGTGCGGCCCCGATAGGACACCGTCAGGCCGCCAGCCAACGCGTCCTCCCGGACGGTGACCTGGAACAGCGTGGCGACGTCGTTCAAGGCGATGAGCTCCTGTCCCCCTGTCACTGTGGTGGGCACGGGACGACGGCCCTCCGGCGTGACCAGCATGAGTGGGGTGGCCGGAGCGGTGCCTTGCGCGCGCGGCAGCGCGGCGAGCAGGAACAGAAGGGAGACGATCCAGAAGCGAACGGTTCGTGCCAAGCGCTCTATGATCGCATCCGCGTCCATCCGTTGACAAATGGTGTTGCGGGTGGTGCCGAGACGGTGCGTTCCGATGCCGCCGCGACAGGCCGTTTCCAGCGTCAGTGTGCAGATCTGCATGGCTGAGGTGGCGGCTGTGCACGCCGCGGCAGCGCTCGATCTTCCCCGTCCAGCGAACTACGTGGGGGCCGCTCTTCAGGCGGCCCCACGACACCATCCACGCGTCGTCTACTTCAGTCCGAAGCGCTGCTTGTAGGACGGCCAGTCGGCCTTGAGCTGCAGGAACGCACCGACATCGCGGCATATCAGAAATGGATTCGTGTGTTTCTCCATGACCATCGTCGAAGCGGGTCGGACGCCGTAATCGTGTCCGGGCCACACGGTCGTCTCGTCGGGGACGCCGGCCATCAGCTTCTGCAGGCTCTCCCATTCGACCCTCGCCTCGTCTTCCGTCCTCGTGCCGCCGACTTTGCCCACGAAGAGCAGATCCCCTGTGATGAGGAGGCGATAGGTTGGCTCGTACAAGGCGATGTGATCGGGGCAGTGACCCGGGACGTGGAAGACGTGGAACCGGAGCGCCCCCACGGCCAGTTCGTCGCCGTCACGGAGCGGGCGCGTTGGCGGAGTGGGGAAGTCGGGATGCGCGGCAAGCGTCGTGCCGGTACGTTCGAGCGCGCGCTCGTTGCCGTTGACGTGATCCGGATGGCTGTGGGTGTTGATGACGTGCGCGACCGTCAGGTGTTGATCGGCGGCCCGGTCGGCGAAGAGGTCGGGTGCATAGGATGGATCGATCAGCACGGCCGTTCCAGCGTGCTGGTCACCAATGATGTAACCGAAGTTCCGGTCGCCGCCGCATCGGATTTGCTCGAAAATTAGTGGCATTGGTGCCTTAGAGCATACCCGAACCGTCGTAGGCGGCCCCGACCGGACGAGACTCTCCACAAGTCAGTCGCGTTTTTCCGGGGGCGACTGCTCCCACGGAGCGGCACCACGCCCAGCGTGGCCGGCGTGAGGCAGGGGCTCGTGAGATCCCTTACAATGGGAGCGTGGCGTGCCGGGGGAGCGTCCGGTGCGCTGCGCGACTCGATCCGGGGGGCGAATTTGGCTTCGACGGGGGTACGAGATCGCGGGATGCATGCCGAGCTCCATTGACTCGCTAATCCAATGGAACATCCGTTAACTGCGGACAATCAGTACGCTCTCGCTGCTTAATCAGCAGTGACGTTCGCCCTGGCCTGGCCTGATGGCTGGGGGCCGAACGCCATTACACAGGCTGGCTCCTGACCGGCGGCCCGGCGTTCAGGAGCGAGATCATCCGGGTCTGGCGTCCGGCGGTTTTTCGCCGCTTCCTCACGTCTGGCGCGAGATATCAGAAGCGGACACGCATGTAGAGTCCCACGACGACGTGCTTTCGGACGCGGGTTCGACTCCCGCCGCCTCCACCATTACAAACACCTGTAAGTCATTTTAGAATAATGACTTATAGCCGTCATCGTTCCAGGGACAGCTCCCGCCTCCTAATAGCTTAGTAAGTCTCTTGTTGTCTATGACTTGGACACGCTAGACGCCATCTAGAGGCGATGCGTCTCCAAAATGTCTCCACGACGGGGATGATTCCAGGGGAGTGCAGCCTCCGCTCAGCGCACCATCTCAGCGCACCATCCGTGCGATGGGACGGCACTCGGCCTGGAGCCATGGCATCGGGTGCGCGACCGTGCGGCTCTACAGCGCGGCACGAAGCATGGGGGACTGCTTTCGATTCCGAGCCGGCGTGGTCTGACTCCGTTCCCATTGACGACTGTATCCCGTAACGTTACAGTATTCACATGAAGGTACGGAGCATCGCGCATAAAGGCCTGCGCCGCCTGTACGCGGAGAACGCCTCGAAGGGCCTGGGCGCGGACACTGTGGACAAGCTCCGCAAGATGCTGACGTTCCTCGATGCGATGCAAGACCCTGAAGAGTTGCGCGCCCTTCCCACGTGGAAGGCGCACATGCTGACCGGCGACCGCAAGGGCACCTGGAGCCTGAATGTCACCCGCAACTGGCGGGTGACGTTCCGGATCGACGGCGAAGAAATCATTGACCTGAACCTTGAGGACTACCATTGAAAGGGAGCACGATCATGGCTATCCGCAATCCGGTTCACCCCGGCGACTTCATCAAGACCGAGATCGTCGGGGCACACGGCCTCTCCGTCACGGCGGCGGCGAAGGTGCTCGGCGTGTCACGCCCGGCGTTGTCGAATCTCCTGAACGGGAATGCCGACTTGTCCGGCGAAATGGCTCTGCGTATCGAAAAGGCCTTTGGCGTGAGCATGGACACGCTGATGCGCATGCAGGGAGCGTGGGACATCGCGCAGGCCCGCAAGGATGCGGGCAAGATCCGCGTTCGCCGCTACCAGCCGGATTCCGCGCACGCGTGAGACTTGGCGGCATTGGCCGTGGGTTGTGACTGACGGCTCTCGGACCGCGAGCCGATGACAAACCTCAAGAAGGACGCACCTCCGGACGTTCTCGAAACCCTGGGCGAGCCGAAGCACAGGCGGATGAGTGCTGGCGCGCGCTGCGGATAGTTGGGACCCCCGCGCGCGCGCGAGCATGTCGATCTGACCGCGGTGGTGAGCGTCGTGCTGCATCAGATAGGTCATGCTCGACAGACAGTGCCCGCGACACGCTGCCTTGCGGCGTCTAAGAGGCGCTGGTAGGTGCGGAGACGCTGATTGGTATGATTCGCATCGCGCACGTCTCCGGCCTGCACGTCCTTTCGCGGACAGCCGCCGAATGGCGTCGCATCGTCTTCAACAAGCGGCTGACGGGTTACGCGAACCTTCTTCTGCACCGTGGCCGTGTACATCGCCGCGAGTACCTGCTTGCCGTGCTTTCGGACGCCGCCGGGCAGGCAGATCACCTCGTGGTCACCGGCGACGTCACCAACCTGTCGCTGGAACACGAGTACGAGGAGGCGGCTGCGCTACTCGACGAGGTCTCTCGTCGAACCGAAGTGACCGTCGTGCCTGGCAATCACGACATCTACCTGCCCTCGACGCATCGCGAGCGGCGCTTTCCTCATCACTTCGACCGGTTCATTCGGAGCGATCTTCCGACGCTCGCGCGGGATCTCCGACGTCGATTACCCCGACGTTCGAAAGGAGACGCTTCGCGCGATGCCACGGCGATGCAGGCAGTCTGGTGTTCGACCTCAGTTTCGAAGTCGCTTTGGCGAGAGGGTGAGATGGCAGATGTTTCGACTTTTCACGTGAGCCTCGATCTGCTCGAGGCGGGGCTCGAGCAGATTCTCGCGTCGCCGCAGGACGCCGGCGCGCTGCGGCTCATCGTGCGACGGCCGCGCGTCGACGAACGCGAGGTCCTCGATCGGGCCGAGTTGACCGTCACCGAAGGACTGGTAGGCGACAACTGGTGCGAGCGCGCCCGTTCGCTCGGACCGGATCACGTGCCCGACCCCGACGCACAGCTCAACATCATGAACGCGCGCGTCATTGCCCTGATCGCTCAGCAACCGGCGCGTTGGGCACTGGCCGGGGACCAGCTGTTCCTCGACCTGGACCTCACTGCGGAAAATGCGCCGCCGGGCACACGACTGGCTCTTGGCACGGCCGTCGTTGAAATTACCGCCCAGCCGCATACCGGCTGCGGGAAGTTCGCGAAACGGTTTGGAGTTGACGCGACCAAGTTCGTCAACTCGTCGAGAGGGAGACAGCTCCGACTGCGAGGTGTGTGCGCGCGCGTGGTGCAGGCAGGGACCGTGCGCGTGGGAGACGTGGTGCGAAAGCTGCGGGTAGCGCGCGGGTGATCAGTATCTCCTGCCCGCAACTGCGTGCAGGCAGGACGGCTTGAACGGCGCAATCCAGAACGTGACTCGTTTGCAAAAATCGCGGCCGCTCGAGCCGTCTACGGTGCAACCCCCCGCGCTCCGTGCGGTCGATGCGTGGTCGTTACCGGTTGTCCTCTCCCCGTGCCACCGGTTCGAGCCGCACGATCGGAGTCGGCTTGCCTTCGCGATCCTCGAGTGCCAGATAGATGTACCCATCCGGGCCCTGACGGACGTCGCGGACGCGGCCCATACCTTGCACCAGCGTTTCTTCGTTCACGACGCGCTGCCCCTCGAGCGTCAGTCGCGCCAGTTGCTGGCCCGCCATCCCGCCCACGAAGATGTTACCGCGCCACTGCGGAAAGCGGTCGCCCGTGTAGATCATCATTCCGGAAATACCAATCGAGGGCACCCATACGTGAACGGGTTGCTCCATGCCCTGCCGGTGCGTCCCCGCATGGATGGCCTGACCGGTCTGGTAGTTCACTCCGAACCCGACCACCGGCCAGCCGTAATTGCGGCCGGGCAGCGTCACGTTGAGTTCGTCGCCCCCCTGCGGACCGTGCTCGTTCGTCCAGATCGTCCCGGTCTCGGGGTGAATCGCCAGGCCCTGCACGTTGCGATGCCCGTAGCTCCAGATCTCGGGCAACGCGCCCGCGCGCTTCACAAACGGGTTGTCATCAGGCACACGCCCATCGTCGTGGAGCCGCACGACCGTACCGTGGTGGGTCGACAGGTCTTGTGCGGGGTGCGCCTCCAGGTTGCCCGTGGGCGGCACCTGGCGGTCTCCCAACGTCAGAAACACGTGACCGTTGCGATCGAATTCGATCTTGCCACCGTAATGGCCGCGCCCCTCGGACTTCGCCTCGAAGAGCTGCTGTACGGCAGTCAGGCGATCGTTCTCGAAGCGGCCGCGGATGAGCGCTGTCGTCGCACCCGTGCCCTCGGCGTTGGGCTTCGAATAGCTCAGATAGAGTAGTCGGTTCGATGAGAAATCCGGATGGGTTGCCACTTCGAGCAGCCCGCCCTGACCCTGGAACAGGGCAGCCGGCACGCCAGGTACCGGTTCGGGCAGTAGCTTGCCCTGTCTGATGATCCGAAGACGGCCCGGCCGCTCGGTCACGAGCATGTCGCCGCCGGGCAAAAACGCAATCGACCATGGCTGCACGAGGCCGTCGACAACGGTGACGACACGGTAATCGTGGTGGGCAGACTTGAAGACCGCATCACCAGACACCCCCGTGCCGCCTCCCACTGCCATACCGACGACCAGTACGCTCACGATAGTTCGGGCCATATCGACCGCCTCCGCAAAAGTGCGTTGATGTCCGCACGAGCGTCCCTGCGACGACTCAGCGCAACAAGGCATTATAGAGCTTCTTCTGTCCGGCGGGCGGCCATCCGACCGTGGCAGCCGCACGCTGCCCGGCTGCCTGACCGGAGCTCACTCGAGCTGCGACGGGCGGGCTCCCGACGACATCGCGGGGTGCCCAACGCGCCTGCGCGTTGGGGTGGCGTTGCGCGGTAAAACGCATCCTCCACCCGCGGCCGGCGACCCGAGCTGGGTCCCGCAACCCAGCTCGGTCTTCACGTTCCGGATGCGTTTCGCCCCACTGCTGTCGCGCGAGTCGTAGGTCGCCGTCCCGTCGCAACTCGAGTGAGCTCCGGGAGTAGGGTCAGCGCTTGTCCACCACGACCGTGCCTTCCTTGAGCACGACGGTGGTCTTCAGCATTTCGTAGATGTTGTCCATGGGATTGCCGTCGATCAGGATGATGTCGGCGAACTTTCCCGCTTCGAGCGTTCCGATCCGATCGGCCATCCCGACGTACCGGGCGGAATTGGGACCCATGATCCGGTGGATGTCCTGCATCGAGAACACGATGCTGTACGACTTCAGTTCGTGTTCGAGCACCACGAGATCGGCGTAATTCTGATCCGTCGAATACGACAGCGTCTGATGATCCGCGTCCGCGTCCCAGATGCGGCGCGCGTTGATGATCGTATAGCCGCCTTCGGTGCCGGTAGCACGTCCCTGGGGATCCCGGTTCGCCCCCACGATCGCCTCGGGCCACGGCTTGCCATCGCGGAAGCGCGCGGAGTTGTCGCGCGGGAAGCGTACGGGCGCCGGTGCCGGAGATTCGCGATCGATGATCGGCGCACCGAAGCCGAGCATGCCGGCGACAATCGACCCGGTGGCCGCCACCGTGGCCGCCGCGTCGTAGCTCGTCCAGTCCTTGTTGGGCAGGTGCACCAGGCGGCGGACGCCCGCTTCTATCGCGGCAACCATTGCCGGTGTGCTCACTGCGTGCACGTTGACCTGGACACCCACCTTGGCGGCTTCGTCCACGATCGCCCTGAGGACCTCGATTTCCGCCTGCGGCGGACCAGGCTCCGGCGTCAGGCCAATCTCCGCGGTGTGCCGAATCCCCTTGGCGGCCATTGCCCGAATGGCCTCGCGGGCTTCTGCCGGGGTTTGCCGCAGGTTCACCCTCTCGGACGGGATGATGCGAGGCCCGTTGTACTCGCCGCTTTCGATCTTGTCGCGGAGTGCCACGTCGCTCCCGGCATTGCTGCCGCCGGACAGGATCGTCGTGTACCCCGCCTCGAGCAACGACTGCATCTGCCCCTTGGCGTCGGGGCCGTCGTTGACGTGCTTGTGGCTGTCGATGAAGCCCGGCATGGCCGCCATGCCCTTCGCGTCGATCGTGCGCAGGCCGCCCTGTATGTTTGCCGCACCGGCCGTTACCGAGACGATTCTGCCGTCGCGAACGACGATGGTGCCCGAATCGATGACAGTGCCGTTGCCGACGATGATTCGCGCATTCGTGATCGCAATCTCCTGGGCGGTGGTCACACGCGGAGCGAGCAGCACGGCAGCCGTCATGGCTGCGAGCGAGGTGAGCAGGCTCCACGTACGAGTTCGTCTCATGTCGGCCCTCCTGGTGCGTCCAGCGGCGAATGGTAGCACGGCCTTCCACCCCATTCCGACGACAGGTGGCGCGTCTAGCCCGGGGCTAGTGGCAGTATCTCCTGCCCGCACTCCGTGCGGGCGAGACGTCTTGAACGGCCGCTGGAAAACTTGACTCATGTGCAAGGATTCCGACCATTCAAGCCGTCGGGCGGGCCGGGGCTGACGTCAGGGTCGAGGGCTGCGAGCGGCTGGACGAATCAGCTGACGGTCTGCTTGAGCGCGCGTGCGGTCTCGGCCACGCTGCGGCCCAGCGCTATTGCTCGTTCCTTGGGGTCCGCGGGCGCCGATCCGCCTGGTGGCGACAAGGTGAAACCCAGTTGACCGACGGCCGCAGAAAACGCCCCCATCGTTGACGCGTCCCCCGCCTCCACGACCGCTGCCGTCTTGCCAGTAAGCTGGCCGTCGCCTCGCAACCTGGCGAGGAGCTGGAAGAATGGGATCCATTCGGGAGTGGACGTGCTGGCACCGGTGGACGGGGCCAGGATGATGGCGTCAGCACCAAGGATGTCGTGCTCCGCAGGCGGGACGTATTCCTTGTGCATCCGCTGAAGCGATTCCGCACACTCCGGCGGCACCTGAATCGCCTCGGTCTTCTCCGTATCCGGCAAGCGCCGCAGGCGGATGAGCGCCCGGGCCTGGACGGCCCCGACCGCCGCCGCGAGCGCCAGCGTCTCGGTCGTCCCGCAGCGGGAATGGAAGGTCACGAGTACAACGGGTTGAGACATCGAATCACGCCAGATCGAACAACAGGACTTCTCCGCCGTCCGGTCCAGTCGCGGTCAGCGCCAGTTCCCGCTCGTCGGTGACCGCGGCCCCGTCCCCTTCGCTCAGCGACTGACCGTTGACGGAGACCTGACCGCGCACGACCTGCACCCAGGCGAACCGGCCCGCGCCAATCGACTGCGTCAGGGACTCACCCGGCCGGAGATCCGCGACGTGCAGGCGTGTATCCTGATTGATCGCCGCCACCGTGTCGCTCGCGGCCGGTGCGGGGCCCGCGAGCAGGCGCGCCCGCCCACGTTTCTCGTCGGGTGAGAAGGCGATCTGCTGGTACGACGGCTTCAGGTCTTCGGCCTTCGGATCGATCCAGATCTGGAGCAGGTGCACGGGCTCGGTGTCCGATCCGTTGAACTCGCTGTGC
>CAZDLW010000016.1:0-40442 GCA_964505975.1 uncultured Bifidobacteriaceae bacterium
CGGGGTCGTCCTCGAAGTTGACGAGCAGCAGGGCCCGCATCGGCTGGATCTCGAGGTGGAACGGCGAGACGGCCGGAGCGCCTGCTGCGTCGCTGCGCTCGTGTTCATGGTGTCTGAACAATTGGTGGCACCGGCGCTCATCGACAGATTCTTCTCGTGGCTGCCCGCGTGGTTCCTGAACCCGGCGGAGTTCGACCACATCGTGGCGATGCCGACCGGGCCGCTCCTGATCTTCCTTGGCTCTCTTCTCGTATTCGCAGGAGTCGTTCCAGTTGTCGAGGAGCTGTACTCTCGCGGACTGGACTTCGCGGGGCTCGGCGCGCTGACCTATGTCCGGTAGCGAGGTGAGCGTTCGCATGGCCAGAACGACGTTCGGTAAACCTGCTCATAACCGGCCGCCGTACAAAGGCGTGACAACGCAGTCGCTTTACGTCCCGATGAGTGACGGCGCACGGATCGCCATAGACGTCATGCGCCCGCGATCGGCCCCGCCAGACCTCAGGCTGCCCGCGATCCTGATCATCGCGCGCTACTGGCGCAGCTTCGCGCTGCGTGGGCTCTCGCCGCCGCATCGATCCCCGATCGGTCCCCGCACCCGTTGCCCGATTTCCTCGTCGCGAACGGCTATGCCGTCGTCGCGATGGACTCCCGCGGCTCTGGCGCCTCGATGGGCAGCACGCCCTCTCCGTTCCACGAACGGGAAATTGAGGACTATGGCGAGGTGGTCGAATGGATCATCAGCCAGCCGTGGTCCGATGGGCAGGTTGGCGCGACAGGAATCTCCTATGAGGGCATCGCTGCCGAACTGCTGACGGTCGCGCATCCTGCCGCCACGAAAGTCGTGGTCCCCCAGGAGGCGGACATCGACCAGTATGCCGAGTTCCTCTTTCCCGGCGGGATCCCGAATGACTGGATGATCACGACGTGGCAGCACACCAATGAGGCGCTGGATCAGAACCGCCTTCCGGCAGAGTGGACGTCAGACCAGAGCGAACGTCGTTCGGTCTTCTTTCGAGCGGCCGCCTGGGTCAGCAGGTTGGCGATCAAGGGCGTACGGGCGGTGGATGGCGACAAGGACAGAGCCCAGCTCAGCGGGCCGTGGCCGACCCGCGCAATGCCGACGTCGCGGCGTACAGCCGGGCCGTCATCTACCGAGACGATCCGTTCGGTCCGCTGGGCATCACGGTGGATGACTTGAGCACCACACGCTTCCGCGAACAGATCGAGCAGTCCGGTGCGGCCATCTTCAGCTGGGGAAGCTGGCTGGACGGCTCGACCGCCGATGGTCATCCGGCGCTTCGCCACGTACAGGAATCCCCAACGGGGGGTGATCGGCGCCTGGAGCCATGGCTACCTGAACCACGGCAGCCCCTACAGCACCCCGCGCGGGAAGCTCAGGCCCCACCTGACGGAGCTGTGGCAGGAGGCACTTGAGTACTTCGATTACTACTTGAAGGGCAAAGGCAATCCCGCCATCGGGGAGAAGAGGCTGTTCTACTACACGCTGGGTAAGGGGGCGTGGCAGGTGACCGACGCCCCGGCTGTGGGCGGCCGTGCCGGGGGCCCCACCCCCGCGAATGGGATCGGACACGCAGGCCGTCGGGTGCAAATCAGGTGCAAGGCGCCACGGCATTCACGGCAACCACGGCAACGTGGAATCTGTAAGTTACAAATTCTAAGGAGCCTGAACGAGTTCGAATACCACTCTCTCCGCCAACCTTCGCTCGCGTGAGATGTGAGCGAGCTACGGTTGGCACGCCAGCGAGCGAACGCTCCCCAGCGAAGGTTGGCGCACCGATGCCGACGAGATCCGCCGTAGCGCAAAGCGCGAAGATGGACGCCAACCTTCTCCAACTCTGGTGGGCCGCGCGACCGTCCAATCTCAACCCGTCAGCGTCGGCCAGGGCGACACATAGTGCCAGCCTTTCAGAAACGGCGCGAATCGACCGAAGTCACCATCGCTCGTGACCAGCGTGATGCCTCGTTCGCGACAGGACGCGGCAAGCAGCGCGTCATTGAGCAGCGACGAGTTCTCGTGGACAGCGAGCCACCCCTCGCGCGCAGCCACCGCTGCGAGCAGGTGCCCGCTCTGAATGAACGCCATCGTCATGGGCGCGAACACCCGACGGCGACGGATAAATGGCTGGAAGACCGATCGCTCGAGCTCGCGGACCTGAGCGGGCGTTCGGGCCCCTGCGGCGAGTTCCTGCATGACGACGACGCTCAGGAACGTGAACGGGAGCGCACGCTCGAGGAAGCCGAGGAGCGCAGCTTCTGCAGCGGGATCGCGAAAGGCGTCGATATAGATGTTGGTGTCGAGCGCGTATTTCACGGACGCCGTCGAGATTCGAACACGTCTTCGATGCCGCCGACACGTCGCATCGCCGCAATCCCTTCGGCAACTTCACGACGGAATGCCACGAACTCGAGCGCGAGATCGATGGCTTCCGTTTCCGTGTCGACGCCGAGCGCACGGCGCGCAGCGTCGAGCTTCCGCTGATCCATCACCACGTTCTTGCGGACCCATCCCTCCCGACTTCCGCGCGTCGTTCGACGCGTGTTACCCCTCTGCCGCTGCACCAGAGCCTTCGACATTCGATTCTCCGTCTGTATGAAGCGTAGCATACATCTGTATGCCGCGAATGCGGCTCCGGCCTAGGGAACGCCCGTACGCTACTCCAGACCGCGGCCCAAGCAGTGAAGCTCCGCCGGAGACGCAACTCCTCCACGCCCGGGCGAGGAGGCCCGTCGCCCCCGCGTGGAGGCCGGCTCAGGGCCGCCTGACCGCCTTCGCCACGGCTACGGCGGTCCGCCGGAGCTTTGTGCGGAGGCGGAAGGCGGCCCCTACGACCGAATACGCTTCGTGCTTATGTGGTCCCATAGGTCGCCATCTCTCACCCATCTGCCGTTCAAGACCTCCGAAGGCTAAGCCGCGTTTCTCGCAGCGTACGACTCGGCGAATGCGCAAGCTCTGGAATTTCTGAGCGGCACCGCGCGCAACGTCTCGCAAGGCGTCGTCGCGTGAGCGAGGGCATCGTGGGGACCCAACGTCGTCGTGCTCGGCTTCGGCGGAATCGGTCAGGTGCAGCCGGGCGCCCCAGTGCGCCCGGCTGCGTCGATCAGATCGCCACGGGTCGACCTCAGAGCCTGCCCGTAATCCGATCGTTCTCCCAGTATGGTGTGTAGCCATAGTGCCGGTAGATCTCTGCGCCCCAGCGGCGATCCGCCGTCGCTGGCCAGTGGTCCTTGTCGAATCCGGGTGCGTTCTCGAGCTTCTCTTTCGGCACGTCGAGAATCACCTGGTGGTTGGCAGTATCGACTCGCAGGGCCTCGAACGGGATAGCGAACAGCTTGTCGCCCATCCCCAGGAAGCCGCCGAACGAGAGGACCGCGTACGCCACGCGGCCGAGATCGACGTCGAGCATGATGTCCTTGATATTGCCGAGCTTCTCCCCCTGAGCGTTGTAGACGGGGTCCTTGCTGACTGTACTTGCCGAGAGAACCCGACTGGTTTCTCCGATTGTCGATCCGGTCGTGCTCCGTGTGTTGGTTTGCGTCGCCATGAGAGTGTCCTTTGCTGTGGTTGCTTGATGTGTTGCAGCCATCCGACGTAGACCGGGCCGAGCTCACCCGCACGTCCGGGCTCGCCCGTCGATCGCACTGACTTCGAGCTGATCCGTCTCCGTCGAACGGCCCTTCCGTTTCCATCGATCGGCGTGCTCAGATCCAATCCACGTGCCGCCCTCGTGAATGGAAGAGACACTGGCCTTTTTAGTTGAGAAGAGAAGTTTCCTACGAGCGGAAGGACTGAGCGACCACAACAAGAGCGTCGTGCGTCAGCGCGGCGCGGCTGTCGACATCCACTGCGCCGAGCCCACCGCCGAGGTCTGCGCCAGCCGGTCCGGCAGCTGTAGTTCCGGCATGGGAGGCGCGCCGAACAGCCGCCGTAGTGGCTTGGCCAGCCACCGAGCCCATCGGGTCGCGCTCGAGACGCGGGCACTATCGGTGGCGATCCCCGTGTTGGCATACATCTGCCGATAGAGCTTCGAGATCAGAACGAACGTCAGGCGTTCTCGAAGCTTCCCGAGAAAACGCGAACGGCGCCAGATTGAGGTCACACTGTAAAACTCATCCCACGCGAGCTGCGTTCGCTGCCGGATCTCGTCGGCGGACATCACCGGATGGCGAAGATATACCTTGGGTCGATCTGACGGTGGGATGAGCCAGTAGCGGGTCAGTGGAACACCAGCCACCGTCGGGGCGTCTTCTGCCATCTCCTGCTCCCAGCGGTTGAAGTCGAGAGTGCCCGGCAGCGGTGTCAGCATGACGAACTGCGCGAACGCCACGTCAGCCCGCTCCGCGAGCGCCACGGTCGCGTCGAAGGTGTCGGGGCGGTCACTCGGCAAGCCGAAAATGAACGAGCCCAGGACGTGCAGGCCGCTGCGGCGGAACGCCTTCAAGCGCGTCACGAGCTCGTCGCCAGCGACGTTGAAGTCTTTGTAGACGTCTTTCAGACCCTCGAGCCCGACTGATTCGATGCCGACCAGCGCACCTCGGATCCGTGCCCGTCGCATGGCCGCGAGAAACTCAGCGTCTTCGGCAGCCTCCATGGTGATCTGCGTATAGAAGACGAGGTCCTCTGGCAGGCGTGCGAGTGTGGCCATCAGCTCGAAGCGTTCGGCCCGAAGGGCTTCGAGCTCGCGCAGGCGCTGGGGGTCCTTGCGGCGCGCAGCCATGGACAGATCCTGGAGCGTGACCGGATAGAAGTTGTCGTCCGCAAGCGCGATGAAGCGGAATCCCATCCGGCGGAGCTCGACGATCTCCTGGATCACCACGTCGACCGTGCGCTGACGTGGCTTCTGGCCGTCGGTGCGCCAGACCGAGCAGAACGAGCAGTGCTTCGGACAGCCGCGAACGGTCTGTACCGAGGCCCACATGTAACGCTCGCGCGGCAGGAGATCCCATCGCGCCGCACGGAGCGCGGTCGCGTCGACCCGCCCTCCTTCATAGATGCGCCGTGGTCCCCCGTTCGCACAATCATCCAGCACGACGGCCCAGGCGGCGTCCCCGTCGCCCTTCACAACGGCATGGGCACCGCCACGCTCGAACGCTTCGTCGGGATAGAGCGTGGCATGGATCCCTCCGTAGACGACGTAGGCTCCCTGCGCACGCGCCAGTCGGCCCACCTGGTATCCCCGCAACGCATTGGCTGTGTGAATCCCGATGCCGACGACATCCCCCGGCTCGAGCCCGGCAGGATCGAACGTCTCGAGCGTCTCGTCCGTGAGGACGGGATCGCCCCAGGTCCGTGGCGTTGCCGCAGCCAGGACATACAGCCAGCGCGGCGTGAGGATGGCCACGCCGAACGACACGTCGCTGGGATTGACGAGATGGATTCGCACCGTGACTCCTTGTACTCGAGAAGTCGGCCGCCGAGCGTGTCAATGGCGGCTCGTGTCGGTGCCGACGCTGCAATGCCGGTCAAGCGTAGCGCATTTGGGGAAGAATCGACAGGCTTTCGTCGGTACCGGGGTATCTGGACAGGCGCCTGATGAGAGTCTGCCCGAGCTCTTCGGCGATTCAGCAGTGCCGGAGCCGAAGCCGCCGACACGCGAGAAGTTCGAGCCCATACGGGCCGATCCGATTTCCTTCGCCACCGGGCACTCGCCGCGCCAGCCTGGTACAGAAGATGCCCGATGGGGTTCGTGAGGATTGCGTCAATCGCGGCCGTACGTCGCGATCCGGCAGTCATTCATTGTGGGATCCATCGCGCACTCTTCGAGAAACGCGCGATCCGCAGGACGCCTGGTGACTTACGGCCGAGGGGGCCTGCGAGTCAGGAGTGGCGTTTTGCCAAGCTTCTTCAGGATCACGGCGGTCACAACCGGTACCTGGAGGTCGTTCGCCGGCTCATGCGGAGGCGCGCGACCGTGGGATCGAATGGTGCCACGTCCCGCATGACGTACACGAATGAGGACGTCAATGGATGCGAAGGAGATTCGCGCACTGGTCGATCGCAATGAGTGGCAGGGCCTCCGCGACGCTGTGACAGCCGACCTGGCTCCGGAGATTGCGGACCTGCTGTCCGAGCTCGAGAAACCACAGCGCGCGCTCCTGTTTCGTGCGCTCGGCCGGGACGTGGCCGCCGATGTGTTCGCGAATCTCGCACCGGAGACCCAGGACGTCCTGCTCAGGGAACTGGCCGACGACGAGACGCGCGAACTACTCGCTCGTCTGAGCCCGGACGACCGAACGCACCTGCTCGAGGAGTTGCCGGGTCAGGTCACGTCGTACCTGCTCCGCCTGCTCTCACTCGAGGACCTGCAGGAGGCTCGGGTGCTCCTCGGTTATCCGGCAGAAAGCGTCGGCCGGCTCATGACACCGGACTACGTGGCGATTCGGCCGGAGTGGACGATCGGCCGGGCGCTGCAACAGATTCGGGCACAAGGTCGAGACAGCGAGACGATCAATCGCGTGTACGTGGTGGACGGCTCCGAACGCCTGATTGACGACATCGAACTGCGCAAGATCATCCTGGCCGAGCCCGACTCATCCGTCGATGTGGTGATGGATCGCTCCTTCGTGAGCATCTCCGCGTTTGCCGATCGGGAGGAGGCTGTGGCGCTCATCAGGCGGCACGATCTCGTCGCGCTGCCGGTCGTCGACTCGGCGGGCATCCTGATCGGCATCGTCACGGTTGACGACCTCCTCGACGTGGCCGTCGCGGAAGCGACAGAGGACTTTCACAAGGTGGGATCGGTGGGGCCGATCCGCACCAGCCTGCGCGACGCCTCGGTCAGCATGCTGTTTCGCCGCCGGATTGGATGGCTGCTGATCCTGGTCTTCATGAACATCTTCTCCGGGGCCGGGATCGCCTATTTCGAGGACACCATTGCGGCGGCCGTGGCACTCGTCTTCTTCCTCCCACTCCTGATCGACAGCGGCGGCAACGCGGGCTCTCAGGCTGCCACGCTCATGGTGCGGGCCCTCGCGACCGGAGACGTCCATGTCCGGGACTGGCTGTCTCTCCTCCGCAAAGAGCTGACCGTAGCCGCCACGATGGGAGCGACCATGGGCCTGGCCGTGTCGCTCGTCGGTCTGGTCCGCGCGCCGGAGGTGACGATGGTCGTCGCGATCACTATGGTGCTGATGGTAATCGTCGGCAGCCTCATCGGAATGTCCCTGCCGTTCGTCTTCACTCGCCTGGGCTGGGATCCGGCGACAGCCAGTGCACCGCTCATCACCTCGCTGTCGGACATTTCGGGGGTCCTGATCTATTTCTCGGTCGCCTCATGGTATCTGGGCCTCCCGCCCGGTGCGTAGACTCGCCGTTGGAATGGCGCTCACTGTCACTGCTTCGGATCGGCTGCACCAGCATCTGTGACAACCACCTCGAGCGACACGGACTTGATGAGCGCGTGCAGCGGAACGCCTTCAGCGATGCGCAGGCGCGTCACGGCATCCTTCGTGACCTCTGCCAGCAGATGCGTCCGGCCGACAGCGAGCTGCACGATCGCAGCCTCCGACACTCCGTCCGATGCCACGCTCGTGACCGTCCCCGTCACCACGTTGTGGACGCTCAGGCCGGCTGGCGCTTCGGTGGCGAGAATCACCTCTCGAGCGGGAACACGAACGCGGACACGTCTGCCCGGCGCGAGATCGGCCGCGGAGGTGAGGAGGACGCCGCCCCCGATGTCCAGATGGGCGAGACCGCGTGATGCATCCACCCGGACCACAATCGCATCGAGCACGGTGCCGAGGCCCGCGGTTCTTCGCAGCCAAGGCAGATCGGGTCGACTGGTCAGCGTCTCGACCGAACCGTACGCCACGAGGTCGCCGGCTCGAATCAGGGCCAGATGTGTAGCAAGCCGTACGACGTCCTCGAAATCATGCGTGACCAGCACGATCGGAATGTCGATGGCCCGCCGAATCGCGTCGATCTCACTGTGCAGCGTCCGGCGGAGCTCTCGATCGACCGCAGCGAACGGCTCGTCCAGGAGCAGGACGCGAGGCTCACGCGCCAAGGCTCGTGCAACCGCGACGCGCTGGCGTTCCCCGCCCGAGAGCGACGGAGGTCGCCGATCCGCTCGCGCCTTCAAGTGGACCAGATCGAGCAGCGCCTCGGCTCGGGCTCTGCGCTCCGATCGAGGACGATGGCCAAGCGCCGTCACGACGTTGCCCAGTGCGGAGAGGTGGGGAAAGAGGGCGGACTCTTGAAAGACGAATCCTGCCGGCCGGCGATGCGCGGGCAGGTTGATCCCTGCGTGGGTATCCAGCCAGATCTCGCCCGCCATCGTCACTCGGCCACGCTCTGGCGTGTACAAGCCGGCAATGCTCCGGAGCACCGTGGTCTTGCCGCTGCCAGATGGCCCGAAGAGTGCAAGTACCTCACCGGACCCACAACTGAACCCTACGTTCAACGGGATGGGACCCGGCTGCTCCAAGGCGACCGTCAGCGCGTGATCAGCCACGATGCACGACTCGGCGACCGAACATCGTCGCGATCGTCAACGGGATCTGACGCAGCTCTGAACCTGCTGCTCCGCCGCCGGGGACCACCGTCCGACGCTCAACAACCGGTCTATGGAACAGTCGAGACGCCTCATGCCCAGACTTCGAGATGTAAGTTGCGATCCTGTCGCACTCGAGACAGCATCATGGCAGATGCCCATCTCGAGCGCAACGAGTTGCCGGGAAGTCGTCACCGGCTCATTGGGCACGCCCGTTCTGAAGCTCCGCATGCCGCTCGGCTGCGTGCGCGTACGGCACGACTAGACTCCTTGAAAGGCCAGATCCTAACGAATGAGTCGACTTCTCAGACCGGCCGTTCTCGGCGTCTCGCCCGCGCGGAGCGCGGGCAAAAGACGGTGTGCCCAGCGAGGCGGAGCCCCGGCGACACATGCTCGACGGTCTGAGGCGGAGCCTCGCTGATGTGTCCAACGACCCGGACATCGACCTCCACAGCAGACATCGAACGTCGGGCGATCACGAAGACGATGGCCGTGTTGGTGCGCCATTGGCCACGTACGCTCGACGGATCCGGTCACACATTGCCGCGCAGGGGGCGCTGCCGCGTCGGTACTCGACGGCGTAGACATTGCACAGGCACACGACCGGACGGTTCATCTATGCCAATGGGACGTTCACCGTTTGCCGTGTGCCTTGCACTCAGCCTGGCTGCTTGCAGCGGCGCTGCCACACGTCCGACGACCGGCGCCATCGTTACCTTCAACGTCGCCAGCGAAACGTTTCGAGTACGGCTCACATCACCAGAGCAGATTGACGCCGCGCAGCGTGCCCGCGCGGGAAGTCCCGCGCGCATCCCGAACGGCCGCCTCGTCGCGGGCACGCAGGTCAATACGGGGTGGAGCTGGCATCTCGAGGACGTTGAGTTCGCCGAGGTGACAATCGAGCTGTGCGACGGACGGCCGTCGGATGTCGAGCGAGAGGGCACGTCCTACGGAGGCGGCCGCTACTGTCCCTGGAGTGCCACGATCGTCAGCATCGAGCCGTTCTGAGTCCCGGTTCACGCCAGGCACGGATTCGGAACGGCGCGTCGACGCGCGTGGTTTCACTCGGGTCTAGGAGACGGCGACGTGCATGCCTGTGCCGCGCAACACGAACGGAACCACGTCGCTATCGTTCGCCAGGAGTGCCGCTATCGGCCGGTTCCTGTGCCGGCCGCAGGCCGTCAGGCACGTGCCGGAGATTGACGCGGATGCGCGTCCAGGTGCTGAAGCGGCCCCGCATGGCGTCGACCAGCACGTCGGAAGGCACGAGGTAGGCCGCGGCTTCCGGATGCCGCGCCTTCCAGCGCTCCAGGATCTCCAGGGCGTCCGCCTTGCGTTCCGCGCGCGCGACCTCGATCAGTGGATGTGCGGAACGCCGGCGCGACGGCTGGACTCTGGCCGGTTCACCAGGCTGCTTTCTGTAGTGTGGTGGCCACGGTGCGTCACCGAGCCCGTCGCGCTCCTGCCGCGCGGAGAGGTCGAGGAGAGAGGCGAGCGAGTGCATCTCGCGGTCCATGGGGGCGTGGACGTCGCCGAGCCGGGCCACTCGCCCCGGCATCGTCGCGAGCGTGAAGTCACGGGGGTCGCACTGCCCGACTTCCTCCCATGAGAGTGGAGCCGACACGCGCGCATCGGCGGTGGGCCGCACTGAATACGCAGCGGCAACTGTACGGTCCTTTGCGTTCTGATTGAAGTCCAGGAAGACACCGTGGCGCTCCTCCTTCCACCACTTGCTCGTGGCGAGTCCGGGCGCGCGGCGCTCGACTTCGCGGGCGAGCGCCAGCGCCGCCCGTCGCACGTCGGTGAACATCCAACGTGGTTCGATCCTGACGTACACGTGCAGCCCGCGCGACCCGGAGGTCTTGGGCCAGCCGACCACGCCGAAGTCACCGAGCGTGGCGTGGACCACTGCTGCGACGTCGCAGATCTGTGGCCACGCGACGCCAGGAACAGGATCCAGGTCCACGCGCAACTCGTCGGGATGGTCGAGATCCTCGGCCCGCACCGGGTGCGGGTGCAGCTCGAGACACGCAAGGTTGGCCATCCACGCGAGTGCCGCGGCGTCACGCGGTACCACTTCTTCTGCCGTGCGGCCCGAAGGGAAGCGAAGCGACACCACCTCGATCCACGACGGACGTGATACAGGCGCACGCTTCTGATAAAAGAACGGTCCGTCGATGCCATCCGGATATCGGACGAGCACGTTCGGCCGTCCACCCGCGGCGCGCAGAGCGCCCGCGGACACCGCAAGGTAGTACTGCACCAGGTCCAGCTTCGTGTAGCCCGGCCCGGGAAACAGGACCTTGCCAGGGTTCGAGATCGTCACTTCGCGACCACGAACCGACAACACGTGCAGGGGACTACGGCCCATGTACGGAGGATACATCTCAGGAAGCCGCTCCAGGCCGTCGGCCCACCCCAGCCTCGCACTGCGCAGGAGGAGTAGTGGGTGGCCCCCCCTACCCAGCCAGGAGACGACCAGCCGGGAGTCGACTTTACATTTCCAGTGGACGATGGCATCGTCGTCGAGTGAAGAGGAGCACCAACGCGATGGCACCGGCACCAGTACTCATGACCGTCGAGGACTACTTCAAGACCCCCGAAACCGTCCTGCCCATGGAGCTGGCGTACGGCGTCCTCCGCGTGGCGGATGCGCCTGCGCCCCGGCACCAGTCCGCCGTGGCCCGTTTCTTTCTTGCGCTCGATGCTCACGTGAGCAGCCGGACGCTCGGCAGGGTCTGGCTGTCTCCCCTCGACGTCGTGCTCGATGCGAACAAGGCGCTCATCGTGCAGCCCGACCTGTTCTTCATCTCGAACGAACGGGAGTGGATTGTCATGGATCGTGTGCGCGGGGCGCCCGACCTCGTGGTGGAGGTCTTGTCGCCGCGTCCGCGCATCGGGAGGACCGCCGAGCGCCTCGGCTGGTTTGCCAAATACGGTGTGCGGGAGTGCTGGCTCTTTCACCAGGACCGCAGGGTTCTCACGGTGACGCAGTTCGAGAACGGTGGGAGCCGGGAGCAACGGGTCTTCGGCATGACGGAGCCGATTCGTTCGGCCGTATTGCCGGAATTCTCGAGCTCGCTGAAACAGATCCTGGACGAGTCGTCCTCCTCGGCGCGCTGATACACCTTCCCGGCTCGCGCCAGACATCGGCCCTTCGCCCCGCGCTCGGGTCTGCTTTCCGGATGGGTCTCACCCGCCCGAGCCACCTGAAGTGCGAGTTATGATGACGCGTCGGATCCGACGAGGATGACGCGGACGGATGCTGGTGGAGGCGCCTGTGATCGACGATAGAGTGGCAACGGCGGCGGCACTACCGGAGCGGGCCAGGCGTGTCGGCGCGCTGGCGCGGGAACATGCGGACGTCGGTGACAGGGAATGCCGGCTTGCCGAGCCGGTCGTCGAGGCACTTCATCGCGAAGGACTGTTCGGCATGTGGGTGCCGAAATCGATTCGCGGCGGTTCGGAGCTCGACGTCGTGCAATCACTGGAGGTCATCGAGAATCTGTCGTACGGCGACCCCTCGACCGGGTGGGTGCTGATGGCGGCGGCGTTGGCGATTGGGACGGGTGCCGCATATCTCGGCGAGGAGGCCGCTGGGGAATTGTTCGGGCACGAGCGGTTGCCCGTGATCGCAGGCCAGGGTACGCGCCCGGGTCGGGCAGTGCCTCGTAACGGCGGCTATGCGCTGAGCGGCTCCTGGAGCTTTGCGTCCGGCATCAAGCACGGCACGCACATCCACACGCTCGGCATCATCGAGGGGGTCGGCGAACCCCGAATCTTCGTGCTGCCGGTCGAACGTGCCACGCTCATCGACAACTGGGACGTCCTTGGACTCCGTGGAACCGGCAGCATCGACTACACAACCGACAACGTGGTCGTGCCAGAGTCGTACACGCACTTTGCCACCACGGAAGCGCCGCTGCGCGGCGGAAGCCTCTACACGATCGGCATCATCGGCTTCGCGGCCATCTGCCATTCGGGCTGGGCATGTGGAATCGGACGCCGCATCCTGGACGAACTGGTGGACGTCGTCCACCGGAAAGCGGGCCGGGCGGGGACACTGGCGGACAGCACGAGCTTCCAGGAGCAGTACGCGAAGACGGAGGCCGTATACCGATCGGCTCGCGCCTTCGTGTACGAGACCTGGCATGGGATCGCGGACACACTCGCGCGCGGCGACCGGTTGTCGGTCCGACAGCACACGCTGATGCGGCTCGCCCTCGCGCACGCGACCTGGTCGTCGCACGAAGCGGCGATGTTTGCGTACAAAGCTGCTGGCACGATGGCACTGCGGGCCGGAACGATCCAGCGGCTCTTCCGGGACATGCACGCCGGCACACAGCACGTGACGTCGGCACCGCCGGTCTATGGTGCGGTCGGCCGGGAGCTGGCCGGTCTGGCTCCGGACCGGACGTGGGTATTTCTCGATCTTCTCCCCAAGTGATGGCAACGTGGATCGTTCCGCAGAGGCGCCGTTGAGCGTCACCACGGTGGCAGCGTCGCGAAGAGAAACTCCTGCAGATAGGCGTCCTGCGACGCCTGCAGGTCCGCACCGCTCCCCGTGAAGCTGATGCGGCCTTGGTGGAGCACCATGAATCGAGCGCGTTCGGCGCTCGCGTTTCGAATCTCCAGGCGCCCCGCGACAGTCACCGCTTCGTGGGTGGCCACGTAAAATGCGTCCCGGATCTGATGCGTCACCAGGATCGAGGTCACGTGCTCGAGATCGCGCAGCTTGACGATCTCGTCGTCAACCGTTGTCGCAATGATGGGATCGAGCCCCGTCGTTGGATCATCGAACAACAGCAGGCCCGGTCTGGCGGCCATGGCTCTGGCAATTGCCACGCGTCGCCGCTGGCCACCGGACAACTCTGATGGCATTCGATTGGTGTATTCCGACAAACCGATGAATCCCAATACTTCCGCCACGCGGCCGCGCACCTCGTCGTCGGGCATGCGCATCTCCTCCGACAAACGGTAGCCCACGTTCTCGGCGACGGTCAGCGAATCGAACAGCGCGGTCTCCTGGAACAACATGCCGATGTTCCCCCGCAGTCGTAACAGCTCCCGCTCCGACATGAGATCGACGCGATGACCGTCGACGAGGATCGTGCCGGCGTCCGGGCGCAGTAGTCCGAGAATGAGTTTGAGCACGACCGACTTGCCGGAGCCACTCTCGCCCAGCAGGATAACCATGCTGCCTCTCGGAACCGTGAAGCTGATCTCATGCAGGACGACCTGATCGTCGAAGGCGAACGAGACCGTATCGAAGACAACGGCCGGTACGGCAGCCTCTCCGTCCGGCGTCCGGCCTGGTGCCGCCGCGGTATCCGTCATGAACCTCTCTTCTCTGCGCGTGCGCGCCCGGCTATGGCGCGGATCGCGGCCGACCACACGATCAGCCACGGGCTCCGCCTCCGGCCCTTCGAATCGCTCAGGACAACCCGACCGCAATCACGCGTACGCGCGTGAACGACTTCCGCCTGACGGGCCGTGGGGCCAGCCCCGCACGTGGGACGGCAACTCGACTGCGCGGGCCGCCACGCATCATCGCCGCAACGCCGATCGTAACTCACGCAGACCCAGTGTATTGAGTACGTGGCGCGGCTCGCACCAGGCGCGACGTGCCTGCCTGGTCGATGCCGTAGCGCATGCAGTTCAGCTCCTCTACCCGATGGGCATCCGTGTTGATGACAAGCCTCACGCCTGCTTCGTGCGCCGCCCGGCCCTGCGCGTCGTCGAGATCCAACCGCTCTGGTTGCGCGTTGATTTCGAGCGCCACACCGTGATCCGCGGCGGCTGCGACAATCTGCGTGAAATCGAATACAACGACGACCGACTGGGCCTGTGGGCATCGACTGATGGAGACGATAAGAACGATGAATCAGTCCGCATCGCACGGCGCATGGCCTGCTCGACGCGAACCTTCCAATCCTCATCGAGAGTACTCCGACAACGCGGGTGCTTCCGCGCCTGTGTGCCGGAGCCTGCGCGTGGGACAGACAGGTCGTCACCGGTCGGAGCGGCGGTACTGAGGAGGAAACGATGAGCAGATTCCGACGGATCGCAGCATCATTCAGCTGCCTGGCTCTGTGGATCGCGATGGCCGCGCCGGCGCCAGCTGAGTCACAAACTGTCACGGGCGGACAACGCGATCAGCAAGCAGGCAGGGTCTCGAAGGTAGATGCCCTCACCATCAAGCAATCCGCCACTGCCGGGTTTCTGAAGATCGGCGACATCAAGGGTGAATCAACGAACGATCGACACAAGGGCGAGATCGAGATTCTCTCCTGGTCGTGGGGGGCGTCCTCGACGGCGAGCCGTCCACGTCCCTCGTCGGGCCCGGGGACGCTCACCATCACCAAGGTGGTAGACGCAAGCTCGCCACGACTCGCGGAGGCGTCCAGGAACCGTCGAAGGTTCGCCCAGATGACGATGACGTTACCATCGCCGGCGCCAGGCGAGTCCACGACTATGACGCTCGTCAACGTAGTGGTGAGATCGGTCCAGCGATCGAACGAAGCGGACGGACCAGTTGAGACGATCTCGTTCAACTACGAGAGAATACAGTGAGCGTCAGCAGTAGGCTGGCGAGGCTACGCCTCAGATCCGCGAGCATGTCCGCGGCGGCTCCTCCTGGCCAGGTAGCACACTAATATTCGCGGGACGACTGAGACCGGGAGCCGGAAGAACGTGAATCTCGAAACGCTCTCGCAGTGGCTGAGAGCCTCGCCGGCATCCCGCGAGCGTGCGCTCGCGGCATGCCTCGATCGGATTCGTATACTCGACGACTCCATCCGCGCCTGGGTCCAGGTCAGCCCGCAACCCCCACTCGGCAGTGGATCGTTGTCGGGTATTCCGTTCGGCGCCAAGGACATCTTCGAAACCCGAGGCCTGTCCACCGAGTACGGGTCGCCCGTCTATCGTGGTCGCATCGGCACTGCCGATGCGGCACTCGTCGCCGAACTGCGGAGTCGCGGGGCAGTCCTGCTCGGCAAGACCCACACGACTGCCTTTGCGTATGTCACCCCCGCTCCCACCCGCAACCCTCGGGACCTCGCCCACACACCGGGCGGGAGCTCCAGCGGCTCTGCGGCCGCCGTCGCCGCCGGCATGGTACCACTGGCGCTCGGAACGCAGACGAAGGGGTCGGTGCTCAGGCCTGCTTCCTACTGTGGCATCACGGGATTCAAACCGAGCTACGGTCTGTTCTCGATGGAGGGCATCCTACCCATCGCGGAAAGCCTCGACACGATCGGCTTCTTCACGCACTCGCCTGCCGATATGCAGGCGCTCTGGGACTCGTTGGGCCGTCAGACCGGATCGTCCGAGCGCTGCGCCCTCGGAGTACCTGATCCGATGCCGGCAATCGAACCAGCCATGTTGACCGCGTTCCAACGCGCACTCTCGGAACTGCGGCGGGCCGGCGAATCGATTCGGGCGGTGGAGCTTGGCGACATGCTCCCTCGACTCGCAGAGGCTGCGCACCTCGTCATGTTCTACGAAGGAGCCAGGGCCCACCGGGACCGCTACCAGGAGCACGGGACGATGCTGGCAGACATGGCGGATCTGGTTCGAGCCGGGCTGCAGATTCCCCAGCAGCAATACGATGAGGCCCGACGCTATATCGACGAGTGCAGGCTCAGAATTGCGGAGGTGTACGAAGCCACACCCGTGCTGCTGGTACCGGCTGCGACGGGACCGGCCCCCCGCGGGCTGGCGTCAACCGGGGATCCACGCATGAATGCGCCGTGGACGGCCCTTGGCACGCCGGCCATCTCCATTCCAATGCCGGTGGAGGGGTTACCCCTCGGATTGCAGTTGACCGCGACCCATGGACAGGACGGGTCGCTCCTCGGCACCGCCGTGCGGATGTCCCGAGTACTGTCGAGTGTGCAGCGCGTAGATGTCTGACATCGGATTCCGCAAGCTCGGAACGACCAGATGGTCGCACCGCATGATGAGCTCGGGATTCAGCGCTTGCGGGGGCGGTCACTGTGTGATCGTATGTGGACGCACAACAATGTCCTCTTCAGTCGAGCGCCGCATCGTGGGGTTTCATCAGGACCACGAGGGTCACTGGGTTGCCGATCTGGAATGCGGCCACACACAGCACGTGCGACACAATCCTCCGTGGCAGGTGCGGCCGTGGGTCACCACTGCGGCCGGACGCGCGCGGTTCATCGGAGTGAGGCTGTCCTGCGTGCCGTGCGCGTCGGGGATCTCGCGAGCCCCGTGACACTGCACGGCGCTGCGCTCCTGTGCCCCGCGGGGCACGTGCCCCCGTGGCAATATTGTTTCGGCGGCGTCTGACCGACGCTCATCGCCCACTCGAGCAGCCATGAAAAGCCTCGCAGACTCCCGCGCCAGACAGGAAATCCTGGTCCGGTTGCGCCGCGTGCGTCCTGAGAGCCAGCGCCGCTGGGGTCGCATGTCGCCGCACCAGATGCTGTGCCATCTGAGCGATTCCTTCAAAATCGCGATGGGGGAGAAGGAGTCAAGACCGATCGGTACCGTGTTCCACCGCACCGTCATTCGATGGATTGCCTTTCACGTGCCGCTGCAGTGGCCGAAGGAATACACGACGCTGCCTGAGGCCGACCAGGAGATCGGTGGGACGCGACCGCTGGACTTCGCGCAGGACTTCCGGACGCTCGAAGCCCTGATCGATCGATTCACGGCGGCCCGACGCACGTTCGCATGGGCCCCGCATCCGATCTTCGGGCGGCTGTCCGATCGCGAATGGATGCGCTGGGGATACCTGCACACGGATCACCATCTACGTCAGTTCGGTGAATAGGGGCATCGGGCCTCGGCCGGGATAGCACCTCTCGACTCTGCTCAGGGTTGCCGTCAGCAAAGGCTGAACGACTACCGCGTGAAAGGCAGTGGGCTCAGACATGGCACCTGGGACTGAAGGATCAGGGGCGAGAGCCCGCGGCTGATTCGAGTAGAATGCGGCGCGGAGTACGAGTGATGCGCCGAACAATCCTGTTCCTGACCGTCCTTCTGGCAGCCGCACTGCCGACACGTGCACACCATGGTCCCGGCACGTTCGAGCTGAGCAAGTCCATCACCCATACGGGAACGCTCACCCGCGTCGAGTTCGTCAACCCGCATTCGTGGGTATATTTCGACGTGACCGATGCCGATGGTCGCGTGTCGAAACACCGGTGCGAGATGCGCTCGGCGCACGTCCTGCGCCGCTCGGGCTGGTCCGCGGACCTGTTCGCCGTCGGCGCGCGGGTCACCATCGAGGCAGCACCAGACCGGAACGATCCGTTTTCCTGCTACCTGAATACCATCAGGTTCGAGGACGGCAGTCACATGGATCGCTATGGTCAGTACATCAAGGCGCCCGAGGGCGGCATCCAGGAGGTACGGGGCCCCATCGTCGTGCCCGACACGCGCCGGCGCGCGTTGCGGCGCCCGAGCGGCGAACCGAACATGTCAGGTGACTGGGCACCCGAGCAGCGGGTGATGGCCAACCCTCGGGGCACCGGCGGCGGTCTGGTACCGCTCGGTCAGCTCAGTCAGTTCCAGCCTGGGCAGCGTGGGGCCGGGGGCGGTCGAGGCCGCCAGGGCGGTCCAGGCACCGGACCGCGGCTGTACGGCGGCACGGAGCTGACACCTGCCGGCGAACGCGCAGCGGCCGCCTTCGCTTCCGACGACAATCCACGCTTCCACTGCGAGACGACGAGCATCATCTTCGACTGGACGTTCGACGGTCCCGTGAACCGCATCATCCAGACGAGCAACGCCATCGTCATGCGATACGGCCAGATGGGACTCGAGCGCCGCGTTCACATGAACAGGACCACGCACCCGACCCCGCGTGTGCCGAGCCGGGCCGGGCACTCCATCGGCCGATGGGAAGGCGATGTGCTGGTGGTTGAAACCATCGGATTTCTCCCAGGCGTGCTGAACGCCCCCGTCCGACACAGCGACCGACTCAGGGTCGTCGAGCGTTTCTCACTCGACCCCGAGACAATGCAGCTGACGCGAACCTATGAGGCGGAGGACCCGGTGTTCCTCAAGGGGAAGTACACAGGATCGGACGTCGTCCAGATTGCCGATGCGCCGTATACGAACGACAATTGCCACGAACAGGGCTTCATCCTGTTCTCGCAGGAAACGGGCCGGTAGCGCGCCGGTACGCGGCTGCCACGGCTACACGCACCGCGCAGACCCGGTTCGCGAGTGCCAGCACTCCGCTGCATCACGAGGTCGGCGGACTGACCGCCTCAGACTCTACCTTAGGGGTTCACCTCGGTCGTGCCGTCGTCTGGAGGTGGTTGTGCACTCGCAAGACACCGATCGTCTCGCGGGCGACCATTTCGAACTGCCGGTACTCGATTTCGCCGGGCACGAATCCATACAGCGATACGACGCTGTTGTGTACGACGATGTAGAAGGAAGGGCGCCCGATACGGGCCAGCGGCTCGAGATGAATATTCGAGAGCAGCCCCCTGTAGATCGTGACTCGGATGCGATCATCCTCCAGCGAGGGTGGCAAGGTCACGACCTCGTTCCGGATCTCCTGGACGCCGCGCACCCGCGACACGGCGGCAGCCACGTCGTCGGCCTTCCGTCCTTCCGCCGTGACACTTCCGGTGAGCGTCACGATGCCATCCTGCACGACGCCCGTCACGTAGTCGAACACCGAGAGTTGCGGATACCCGTCGATGGCACGGCCCACTTGCTGGGCCAGCCTGGCGTCGTTTTCGGCCCGAGGCAGCGTCATCTCGCTGACGACGGTCTCGACGCCATCGACTGCTCCGGCCCGCCTGATTGCATCGTTCTTGAGCCAGAGTGTGTTGACCTGTCCAGACAGCGTCACTCTGCTCCCGCTTGCGGTGACGGTCAAACGGCGCAGGTCCCGAACGCGCGACAGCTCGCGGCGAACCTCTTCCGCCATGCTTGCGTCCAACCGCTGCACGGCGGAGGCCGAGGCACATGGAGCGAGCGACGACGCAAGAGATAACGTCAATGCAATCGTGAGGAGTCGTACCAGGTGCATGGCGCCGTCCTTTCCTGCTCTCACCTATCCTACAGCCGTCGCCCGTCGGCGCGGCGCGAACGTGGCCGGGTGAGCCGTGGGTAAGCCCGCTTTTTCCCGTGCCGTAGCGGTCCACGCGCTCTGCGCCACGGAGGGACCCGAGGCTTGACAGGGTCGGCCACCACGGTCAAGTCTCCAAACTCGACATCATGACTCATTCGTCTTTGGATCGACGTTTCGAAGTGGATGCCATCCGCAGCGTGGCGCTGTTCGGCATTTGCGTGGTGAACCTGCCGTTCCTGGCGCATCCGCTCGAGACGCTGCTCGAGCCCGCTGCCGCCCGTGCCGACCGAATCGCGCACGTTGTCGCCGAACTGCTGTTCCAGGGCAAGTTCTTCATCCTGTTCTCTTTCCTGTTCGGGTGGGGGTTCGGGGTCCAACTGGCAGCAGCGGAGCGGCACGGTCGCACGGCGGGACCACGATACATGGCCCGCATCCTGGGACTGGCACTGTTCGGGCTCGCTCATGCGGTGCTCGTGTTCGCGGGCGACATCCTGATGCTGTATGCGGTGCTGGGGCTCGCGCTCTGGCCGATACGGAACTGGCCCATCCGGCGTCTGCTTCAACTGGCGCTGGCTGCCCAGGTGACGGCAGCGCTGTCGGTGATGCTGCTTGCCATCATTGTGGGCACCCTTGCCGGAGCGCCGGCGGCAACGGGGCCCGGCTATCTGGGCGGCTTCGCCGACGCGACAGCGCAACGCCTGCAGGACCTGCGCATCGGTATACCGATCGTGCTGCTCTTCAACGGCCCCTCGGCATTTGCGGCCTTCTGCGCCGGGCTCGCGGCGTACCGGGCCCGCTTCTTCGAGCCGGGCAGCGCCGCCTATGCCGGGTTTCGCCGAAGGCTGCCGATCCTGGCCGTGCTGGCACTCGCCGGCAACGTCATCTACGTGCTCTCCAGCAACGGCCAACTGGGTGAGGGACTCGCGGGTCTGTTCGGATCCGCCGCGATCGCCGTAGGTGGACCGGCACTGGCGGGGCTGTACCTGGCTGCCATGGTGACGGCCGCGCGCGCCGGCCGCATCGGGCCCTGGCTTCAGGCCGCAGGGCGCATGTCACTCACCGCCTATGTGTCCCAGGGTGTGATCGCAGGATTCCTGTTCAACGGGTACGGACTCGGGCTGTACGGCCAGGTCGGTCTGGCGTGGCTGCTCGTCTACGCAACCTTCATCGTCCTCGTCGTTCATTCGCTCTGCGGCCTGTGGCTACATTACACCTCGATGGGACCGCTCGAGCAGTTGCTGCGCTGGTTCATGCGAGCGGTGAGCGGCTCTCACGGGTCGCGCACTCCGCCGGCACCAGCCCGCGTCTGAGGTCCGGGGGGCGCCGGGACACTGGCGATTCCAGTGCTGGCGTCAGTCCTGCAGCTTGATCACCACGAGACTGATGTCGTCCGATGGTGGGCTGAACGCCAGCAGATCCTCCATGATCGCATCGTAGATCCGGCGGGCGCTCCAGTGTTTCACCTCGCGAATCCTGCGCTCGAGGGCGATCGGCACGTACGCGTCATCGTGTCGGGCATGCTCGGTGAGACCGTCGGTGTGCAGCAGCAGGATGTCACCAGCGCCCATCAGCCACCACTCGTTCATCTCGTAGTGTTGCTTGAACCCCAGCGAGCTGACCTCGGTGGCGTTACGATCGATGGCGTCGAACGACGGCAGCAGGCCCAGAGGCGGACACGAAACCCGCTGGTGCGGGCTGACGTCCATGAATCTGTCGTGCTGCTTCGAGAAGATCATCGGCAGTGGGTGCGCGGCCGACAGGAATCTGAAGCGGGCATCCTCGGAGATCTCCCCGTAAATGAGCGAGATGAACTTATGCGCGCCGGACGACTGGTAGAAGCGCGAGTTCAGGTTCTCGAAGAGACGTCGCGTGATCTGACCGTTCGTATCGAGCTCGTAGATCGCACCCAGCAGGAAGGCCTGATGCAGCATGGCAGCCAGCAAGGCATCCGTCATCCGGTGACCGGCCACGTCCATGACGGCGATGCCGGCCGTGCGCCGACATCGGCGCAAGTTGTCAGCGATGTCGAACCGACCCTCCTGCTCCGCGCGGCGGATGCGCGCGTCGAGATCGAACCGCTGCTTGAAGTCGACATAGGTAATGTGGTCCCCACCGGTCGTGCCGTGCAGGGGGCGCGTGCCACCCCACACGTCGATGCCACGCAGCTTCGGCATCTCGCCGGGCTGGGGAAGGAGGCAGCTGGCAATGTCCTGGAAGTTCTCGAGCTCGAGCATCAGCTGCTCGAGCAGTCCGGGGTCGTCTGAGGTCTGCATGGCAGGTGTACCGGGCCGGAGCAATCGCCGTTCCAGCCCCCGGGGCGGGTGCGAGCCTGGCTACTTCTCTTGGACGCCGGCCAGTTGAGAATGGTTCCGAGGTGCGATGGGAGGCCGGCGATCCCGACAACCGTGTCCGGAATACGCCGGAATGTTACAGGACGGTCGGATGCGAACGGCAACATGATTGTGATCTCTCGGGCGACATCCATTCGAGCTGGGTGCACGACATCAAGGCCGACTTCGACAATCCCACGAGCGCTACTATCAGGGTGGAGTTCGTCGGCACGTCGATCAGCTCCAGCTTTCCGATCGCGCTCGTGCCGGCTATCGCACGGGCGGTGCCCGAGAGTCCCCACACCAGGCTTTTCGACGGCCGCTATCGAGGACACGTGCGGTGCACGGTGACGCCTCATTACTGGCGCACCGACTATCGTGCAGTGCCGACCGTGTTCACCGACGCGGCGGATGCATTCACGCTGGCGTCATTCGTCGTCCTCGATGGGCAACCGGGCGCCATTCCGGCATGATGCACTCGTCTGGCGCCATGCCTGCGTCCGTTTCGAGCGATACTGCCCGTATGCACTCGCCAGAGCTGCTGGCGCGCATGCGCGCGCTGCCAAAGGTCGAGCTTCATCAGCACGTGGACGGTTCGATTCCATCCGAGGTCATCTGGGACATCATGCGGCAATACCACCTGCACCCGGTGGACACGCTCGACGAGATGCGAGCGCGACTCGAACTGCAGGAGCACGAAGAGGGAACACTGCTCGCCTACCTGGACAAGATGCACTTTCCTCTCTGGGTCACACAGTTCTACGAGAACATCAAGCAGGTGACCGAGGCCATCGTAAACGCCGCGGCCGATGCCCGCGTCACCACGCTGGAGCTGCGGTATTCGCCGGTGATCCATACATTTGCCGGCCTGACCATTCGCCAATCGATTCGTGCGGTGCTGTCCGGCATGAACCACGCCGCCCGGCGCCACGGCATGAAGCTGGGTCTCATCGTTATCGCCATGCGTCAGCACGGACCGCACATTGCAAAGATTCTGGCCCGCCAGGCCGTGGGGGAGGCGCAGCACCTGCACAGCCGCACCGGTGTCGTGGGATTCGATATCGCCGGTCCCGAGCGCGGCAATGCGCCGCGGCTCTTCCGGAGCGCGTACGAGATTGCGCGTCTCGGCGGACTGGGCCTCACGGCGCACGCCGGTGAAGACGCACCACCCGAGTACATCTGGCAAGCCCTTGACATGCTCGGCGTGACGCGGGTGGGCCACGGGTGTGCAGCCGTCCGCGACCCTGCTCTGCTCAGGCGCCTTGCACGCGACCGCATCGTCGTGGAATGTTGCATGAGCAGCAACTATCACACCGGCGCCGTCGCCCGCGGTGCTCCGCACCCGATCGCGCAACTGCTCGAAGCTGGAGTGCCGGTGGCCGTGTGCTGCGACAACACGACCGTCTCCCGTACCGATCAGGTTCGCGAAAGCCTGCGGGTGGCCGACCAAATCGGCATCGACGCCGTCGAAGACATCCACCGAGCGTCGGACGCCTATTCTTTCATCAAGCCCGAGGCACGCCTGACGGACGAGTGATCGCCATCTGCGGGGAGGGCGCTCGTGTCCTGTCCCGCGTAAGAGTTGCCAATGATCCGGAGCGCGGCGCCCGGATGGCAAGGCGCGACGACCGAGCATATTGGGCATATGTAAGGGAGGAGCAACGCCGCCAGCCGGGATGCCCCGCCCGGAGCATTGGCAAGTTTTACGCGGGACAGGACACTAGCGAGCAAATGCGGTCCTGCTGCGGCCAACCGCGAACCACAGCACGAATGCCACGAGGAGGGCGCCAGCCGTCCAGATCATCCACGATGAGGTATTGCCAAGCTCCCCCTGGTCGGACTTGAAGGAACGGTCGTCGCACGTGGCGACGTGAAACGGCAGATCGGCCACGTATACGGTATCCACACCGCGATATTGCCCTTCGAAGTACAGAGGGTCCTCCGCCACATAGGTCCGCCTCAGGGCCATCCTCTCGGGATCGAGCGAGAAGCGCTCCACGACGTGGAGCTGATCGCTGTGCGGGACACGTCCGTCGGCCGACAGAATGCCCGGTTCGAATCCAATGGTCTCGACGATGAGGACCTCGTCATCCCACCGGCCGATCGAATGACCCGCGCGACTTGGCTGGATGTCGGCTGGATGCTCGGCCAGGTTCAGGTACACGGTTCGCTCGAGACCCATGGACCCATAGAGGAACGTGATACGGTCGTCCTCCTGCACGATTCGATTCACGTCTGTCTCGAACGACCAGTCGAACAGGATGTTGGTAGGCTCGCACCGGAGCCTCGGGTTGTCCGTCGACGCACCGTCGAATCCCTCGATGGCCCGCGCGCCAGCCGCGGTCAGCGGCATCGCGTTCGGCCGGTTCCAGTAGGCGCCGATGGGGTCTTCGGCCAGCGACACCTCGGTGCCACGTGCACCGGGAAACGCCTGGGTGCCCGCGGGCACGGCCCCTGGTTCGAGCGTCCGCGCTACGCTCATCGGCAGGAAGGCGCCACTCATCCCCCGGGGATCGGTTAGCATGCGCTGCTCAGCGGCCCAGTCCCCGGAAATGTTCGGATGGCCGTTGGCCAGCCGTAGCGGCCGTGCAACGGGCTCGGGGGCGGGGCGCTCGATCTGACCGTAGCGATCGATCCGCGTGCCATCGGCAAACACTGCCGTCCCGAGGTAACAGGTGTTCGCGGCGAACCGGTCCGGCGCGCCCGTGATCGTAATGGTCGTTCCGGGCACGAACATCTCCGGTGACCAGCCCGATCGCCTGAGCACGGTGGCCCCGCGCAGCTCACACTTCCAGGCCGTCACGCGCCCGTCCTCCCCCCTGACATCGAGGTACAGCCACGAATGGGGATTCACGAAGGCCATCTGCCTCACGGTGCCGGTGATCTCCAACTCCGTGTTGAGATCGAAGTTCGCGACCCCGTGATGGCCCCACGCCACGCCTGTGGACAACAGTGACACCAGGACGGATCCTTGCGCCAGGCGCGCCACGACTCCACGTGCACTTCGTTCCATCGGCTACCGCTCCTGTCCCCGAATGTGCGGTTCAGTCTACACCTCCTCGGCGGCGCGGCGGACCGGCTGGCGGCGGGTATACAATCCCCACTTCAAGGGAGGAATCGATGCGACGCACCTGTGCGATGACTGTCGCCATCCTGCTGCTCTCCATGCTGGCGGGCCCACCGCCCCCGGCAACAGCCGCGGCGCCGTCCCAGGCGCAGCCTGCAACTGCACGGCCGCCAAATGTCGTACTGATCATGACCGACGACATGGGCTACGGCGATCTCGGCAGCTACGGGGCAACGGACATCAGAACGCCGAACATCGACAGCCTCGGCAGAGACGGCATCATCCTGACCGACTTCTATGCCAACGGCGTGCTCTGCAGCCCGACCCGCGCGGGATTGATCTCGGGGCGGTACCAGCAGCGCTACGTCATTGAGACCGCGCTCGGGGGCGAGGGCACCCGAGGGCTTCTCGTCACGGGTCGGTCGCTGCCGCAACTGTTGAAGAACAACGGGTTTGCCACCGGACTGATTGGGAAATGGCACCTCGGTGGAACGCCGGAGGTCAGCGCCAACGCGCATGGCTTCGATTATTTCTTCGGGTTTCTGGCCGGCTTCATCGATTTCTACACCCACGGCCGAGGCGGACAGCACGACCTGTGGGTGAACGACACGAAAGTCACCCGCGACGGCTACATGACGGACCTGATCACCGCCGATTCCATTCAATTCATCGAGCGGAACGCGAACCGTCCATTCTTCGTCGACGTCGCCTACAACGCACCACACTGGCCGTATCAAGTGCCGGATCGTCCGTCGGTGGCGGTGGACAACGCGCGGCACCTGATGCCTCATGATCCCGACACGAGCACGCGCGCCGACTACGTCGCCATGGTGGAACGGGTGGACCAGGGCGTTGGCGAGATCCTGCAGACGCTCGACCGGCTCGGACTGGCGGACAATACCATCGTCATCTTCACGAACGACAACGGCGGTGAGTGGCTCGCCAGCAACCGTCCGCTGTTCCATCGCAAGTGGACGGTCTGGGAAGGCGGCATCCGCGTGCCCACCTTGATTCGCTGGCCTGGTCGCATTCCCGCCGGGCGCGTGTCCGATCAAGTGGGAATTACGATGGATCTCACGGCATCCATTCTCGCGGCCACGCACACACCGGTTCCGGCCGATACGCGACTCGAAGGTATCGACCTGTTCCCGATTCTGGAGGGACGCGCCCCGGAGGTATCGCGCACGCTGTTCTGGAGAACGACCCAGGGCGGCAATCTCAATCAACGCGCGGTCCGGAGCGGCGACTGGAAGCTCATCGTGGACGGCAGTCACGTGATGCTGTTCAACCTTCGTCAGGACGTCGGCGAGCGAAACGACCTGGCGAGTCACCGGCAGGACATCGCACAGCGACTCCGTCCCCTGATCGCAGCGTGGGAGCGCAATGTGGATGCCGAAGCGGCCGTGAACGACCCCGCGGCCGCCGCGGCCTTCGCCGGACGTGGTCGAGGCGCCGGCCCTGCCGGGCGTGGGGGGGCACCCGCTGACCCAGCCGGCCGCGGGACTGCGCCGACTGGGTCCGGGAGGGGACAGTAGGGCGTCCTCCCGGGGCTGGCCATGTCGATACGACGGAGTACGTGTGACGCTCTGCGACCGCATGCAGGAATCCTTCTCGGCGTGGTGCTGGTGGCGTCGTGCACGGACCGGACACCGCCGGTGACCAGCGTCGACGTCGGCGTGGTGAAAGCCGAACTGGTGCAACGGTACGGCGACGCGCAGCGCCAACGCATTGAACGTGGCATCGACCAGGTGGCTGCGCTCTGGCGCGAGGAGGACGGCGACCTTGCCGCGTTTGCGCGCGAGCACTTCCTCGCCGATCCACAGGAACTCGACGAGACGTTCGCGCGCTTCGAGAGCGTCTTCGAGCAGATTGACGGTCACCTGCTCGCGATCGGCCGTGAAGTTCGCCGCGTATCGGACCTCGACGTGGGACCGCTCCTGAAGATCGATCCCCTCCTGGCCGCCTACGATCCCGGGACGCACCTCAGCGAGGATCTGTTCCGCAACAAGCTGGCGTTCGTCGTCCTGCTCAATTTTCCGCTGGCCACACTCCAGGAAAAGACCGACGACGGACCACGGTACAGTCGTCGCGAATGGGCGGAGGTCCGGCTGGCTGGACGCTTCGGACGGCGAGTGCCGGCCGACGTCCAGCAGGAGATTGCTGGCGCCGCCGCTGCGGCGGATCTGTACATCGCCGAATACAACATCTGGATGCACCACCTCCTCGACGAGCGCGGCGAACGTCCCTTTCCAAAAGGCTTGCGGCTCATCTCGCACTGGAACCTGCGCGACGAGCTGAAAGCGAACTATGCCGAGGCACGCGGCGGGCTCGCCAGGCAGCGGATGATCGTGCAGGTGATGGAACGGGTTGTCACACAGACGATCCCGCACGCCGTGATCGACAATCCCACCGTGGACTGGAATCCCTACACGAATCAGGTCACGGCCGCGCCGGCCGACACTATCGAAGACGAAGCGCCACCGTCGCCAGCGGCACCCGACGCCGCGCGCGAACCGGATGTCCGGTACGAACGGCTGCGCGCGAACTTCGCGGCGGCTCGACGAGCCGATCCGTACTCGCCCGCAGCACCGACGGCGCTGGCGCGCGCGTTCGAGCTCGGGGCGGAAACGCCCGAAGTACGAGTGACCGCCCTGCTGACCGACCTGCTGTCCTCGCCGCTCGTCGCTCGGGTTGCGGCAGAGGCGGCTCGCGCCCTGGGGCGCCCACTCGAGTCGCACGACATCTGGTTCAACGGCTTCGTCCCTCGCGGCAGGATTCCCGAATCGGACCTGGATGCGAGAACGCGCGCCCGATATCCGACGGCAGACGCCTTCGCCCAGGACATGCCGCGCCTGCTGATCGACCTGGGCTTCGCGCGTGACCGCGCCGATTATCTGGCCGCGCACATCGCCGTCGATCCCGCACGCGGAGCGGGTCATGCGCTACCGGCGGCCCGGCGCGGCGACTTCCCGCGTCTGCGCACTCGCGTGGAACGAGGTGGGATGGACTACAAGGGGTACAACATCGCCGTTCACGAACTGGGCCACAACGTGGAGCAGGTCTTCTCGCTGTACGACGTCGATCACACCCTGCTTGCAGGCGTGCCGAACACCGCGTTCACGGAGGCACTGGCATTCGTGTTCCAGCGGAGAGACCTCGAGCTGCTCGGCTACCCGCGGCCTGACGCCGAGAGCGAGCGACTACGTGTGCTCAACGACTTCTGGCAGACATTCGAGATTGCAGGCGTAGCGCTCGTGGACATCGGCGTGTGGCACTGGATGTACGAGCACCCGGACGCCAGCGCCGGGGAGTTGCGGGACGCGACACTCTCGATCGCCCGTGACGTGTGGAACCGTTACTACGCGCCGGTGCTCGGCGGCCCCGATTCCGTGTTGCTCGGGATCTACTCGCACATGATCAGCTACCCGCTCTATCTCTTCAACTACCCGCTCGGACACCTCATCGCGTTCCAGATCGAGGAGCACGTGAGTCGATCGGGCCGGCTCGGGCCCGAGTTCGAGCGGATGGCCACGTTCGGGGCCGTGACACCCGATCTCTGGATGATGCACGCCACTGGCGCGCCGGTGAGCGCCGCACCACTGCTCCGCGCCACGGAAGCGGCGCTTCGAAATGCTGAGTGATTGTGAGGCTCGTCAGGCTCGCCTATAGCCAGAGCCGCAGACCCACGACCACGCGAGTCGCGCCCACGGCGTGGCCCTCTGCCCTGGCACGATCCGCTGTGCCGAAAAACGTTCGCCGCCACGCCACACCCACATACGGGGCAACCTCCCGCTGGAGCTCGTACCGAAGGCGCAAGGCGATGCCAGCGGAGCTCAGGCCCGACCCGACGCTGCGTTCCGGGTCGGATTTCCCGTAGAGGTCCACGTCGAACCGAGGTTGGAGGATGAGGCGGTTCGTCACGAGCATGTCGTGGTGTGCTTCGAATCGAAAGCGACTGCGGCCCGAGGCGCCGAGGTACGCCGTTGCCTCAATCTCGAACCAGTAAGGGGCGAGACCTTGAATTCCCAGTGCGGCCCAGGTCTGCGGCGAACCCGGTCGAACGTCCTGGCGGATCCCCGCCACGACATCCCACCATCGGGCGATGGCGCGGCCGTACAAGGCATGCACACTCCCTACCGTGAGACGGCCCTGCTGACCCTCTCCCCGGGTTCGAAACCAGAAACGGGTGATGTCTCGTCCAATCCACCCGGTGTTGTCCCATCCGAGTTGGGAGACATCCTGCGTACGTCGCCATTCAATCTGGTCGAACAGCACGAAGTAGTGGACGGCGTTGTCGTGCACGGCGTGGCCCTTCACGTCCGGAAATGCCGCCAGTCGATCGGCGTCTGTCAGCACCGGGATGTTCGGCGGCAAGAGCCCCGTCGATGACGGGTCGCGACGTGCATCGCGATCTCCCGCCGTCGGATGTTGCGGTGCTGACTGATGCTGGTCGTCATCGTGTCCCTCCGCCTGCGGCACCGCCGGCATCCGGGACGGCTGTGCCACAACCATGGCCGGACACAGAACGGTCACGAGTATCGCGGCAAGCGCACCGACCACCTTCATGACAGCGCGCCCTCCTCCACCCGCACCTCGCGGAACATCCCTGCTTCCATGTGATACAGGAGGTGGCAGTGAAACGCCCATCGACCCAACGCGTCCGCCGTCACACGGAACGAGCGCCTCGTGCCCGGTGGCATGTCGATGGTGTGCTTCCGGACGAGGAATCCACCTTCGTCATCTTCGACGTCACTCCACATACCGTGCAGGTGAATCGGGTGCGCCATCATGCTGTCGTTCACGAGCACGATGCGGAGGCGTTCACCATAGGTCAGCCGGACCGGCGCAGCATCCGAGAATCTGATGCCATCGAACGACCACACGAAGCGTTCCATGTGTCCCGTGAGGTGCAGCTCGATCGTGCGGCTGGGCTCCCGGCCGTCTGGATCGGCGAACAGACTGTGGAGATCGGCATAGGTCAACACGCGCCGCCCGTTGTCCCTGAGCCCGATGCCCGGATCGTTCAGTCTGGATACCGGCATCACGGTCTGCATATCGACCAGAGGGTTGCCGCATTCCGACGGCGGATGCGTCTGGACGTGTCCTCCTGTCTCCACCATCACGTGTCCCGCGTGCGGATCGACCTCCAGCGGCGATGAGGGCGTCGAACGGCCGGCATCCAAGCGAGGGACTGATGTCTCGGTGTGAGTGTCGTGCCCCGCGTGGGAATCTGCCTCCCGCCGTGCTGGCATCGCGTGGCCCGCGTGCGGATCCACAGTCGGGGCGCCCTGAGGCTGGACGTGACCGTGGCCCGTCCCTGCATGCCCCATGTCGGCCATGGTCAACACCGGCCGGGTATCCGGCTCCGGAACCGAGGCACGCAGCCCATCCCGAACGGCAAGCGTTCCGGCCGCGTAGCCGGATCGGTCCATGGACTGCGCGAAGATCGTGAAGGCGTCCTGTCCAGACGGTTCGACGATCACGTCCAGCGTCTCGGCAACGGCAATGCGGAACTCGTCGACGGTCACGGGATGCACGCACTGGCCGTCGGCGGCGACCACGGTCATCTTCAGTCCCGGGATCCGCACGTCGAAGTAGGTCATGGCGGATCCATTGATGAAACGCAGCCGAACCCGCTCGCCCGGCCGGAACAGGCCAAGCCAGTTCCCAGCCGGAGGCTGGCCGTTCATCAGGTAGGTGTACGTGTAGCCCGTCACATCGGCGAGATCCGAGGCGCTCATCCGCATCCGGCCCCATGCACGACGCTCGGCAACCGTGGCACTCCATCCGTCTCGCCGGACGTCTCTGATGAAGTCGCCCAGGGTGCGTTGTTGAAAGTTGTAGTAGCCGGACCGCTTCTTCAACTTGGCGAATACGCGCGATGAGTCTTCGTCCGTCCAGTCCGTGAGCAGGACGACGTGCTCGCGGTCGTAGTGGAACGGCTCGGGCTCCAGGGGATGAATCACGAGTGGCGCGTATACTCCCAACTGCTCCTGGAATCCGGAATGGCTGTGGTACCAGTACGTCCCGTGCTGGCGGACGACGAAGCGGTACTGATAGGTCTCGCCAGGACGGATGCCATCGAAGCTCAGGCCCGGCACGCCGTCCATGTTCGCGGGCAGCAGGATCCCATGCCAGTGGATTGAGGTGTCCTCGTCCAAGGCGTTGGAGACGCGAAGCGTCACCATGTCGCCTTCGCGCCAATGCAGTGTGGGGCCTGGCAGGGAGCCGTTGATGGTGAGGGCCGTCCTCGATTTGCCGGTGATGTTGACACCCGTCGTGCCGATTCGGAGATCGAATTCGGTCCCTGCCAGTACCGTTGACGGAAGGCGCGGACCTGGTTGCGCCCACGCCGTCCCTCGAAGGAGTCCCAGGCTCGCGGCGGCTCCGCCGAAGGCGAGACCTTTCACGAAGGTCCGCCGTGAAAGTCGAGTGGACTCACCGCCCCATGTGTCGTAGTGGCTCGTATTCATCCCCGTTCTCCTGGTCGGTCACCGTGACGACAAACCTGCGACCCCAGCACAACGCGCCAAGGGTGGCGGGCTACGGAACCAATCGACGATGGCCAACGGTCGTGCGTTGTGATGCGGTCGGATCAATGCCGCAAGCAGAGTGGCGCCTGGCGTGGACGCGCCCGCGCAGCCGCGGATCAGACCCTGAGAATTCGGGAGAAACGAGTGGGGGTCAGAGAAGGAGCCGGCCCGTCGTACGTGCGCCGGGGAGTCACGTCGGACCGCAACGCCGATGCGGGCACGCCTGCACGTCCAGCCGTGATTGCCGCGAGCACGAGCACGGTGTTTGCCCGACCGGCCGCGAGCGCGGGCGGTGTAGCGACGCACGAGCCATCGTGACCGACGCACACGTGGATGGGACCGGCGAGACGCGCGACGCCGGCGTCATCCGCCGCCTCTGCACATCCGGAGTGCCCGGCGTGCTCGGTGGAGGCCCCTGTACGATCGGGAGCAGCGATGTCCGACGCGCACAGAGCCATACACAGGCTCCCGGCGACGGGTGAGGCGACAAGGACGAGAAGGACGACAGTAGCGATACCCCGTTGCATCGGCCGGACCGTTCTCAGTATACAAGCAACCGTGGGCCTCCGCGTCCGCGTCCTTCGAGTGTCGTCGGTTCAGTCGGCAGCGATTCAGAACGTCGAACGCGCTCAGGGCACGAGCATGCGGATGGTGCCGTCCTGCCGGGAGGTGAGCAACAGCTCGCCGTCGCCGCTGCGGCTGATGTGCAGGTCCGCACGCGTCATCGTGGCTCCCATCATGCGCTCGACGAGCTCACGGAACGACGTGTGGACGCGGTTGCCACGCGCGTCGCGCACGTAGAGCTGGATCTCCTCCACCGGCGCGACCGTTCGCGGGATGCCGTCGTCGGCCTTCTTCATCGCGGCGACATCGGCGGCGAACACCCTCCCCCGTACGATGTCGCCGAAGACGAACTTGCCCCGCAGCGCTTCGATGCGGCCGTAGTAGGCGAATCCACCCGTAATCGCCTGCCCGTCGCTGTGGTTGTAGATCGCCACGGGATAGGTGAAGCCGTCCGACTTCCGGCCCTCGAAGACGTCTTCGGGCAGTGCGAAGAGCTGATCGAGCCGGCCGCCAGGCCGGATGATGCCGTTCTCGTAGAAGCCTTCGCGCGCCATCCAGCCGTAGTTCTCGCCGTTGCGGACGATGTTGATCTCTTCCACGTGGTTCATGCCGATGTCGGCGGCGAACATCGTACCATCCGTCATGTCCCACGAGAGACGGTGGGCGTTCCGGAAGCCATAGGCGTAGATCTCACCCAGCGTATTGGGGTCCCCGTCGCGCGCGAACGTGTTGTCGGGCGGGATCGTGTAGTCGCCAAGCCCTTTCGGGCCGCCGGTGACCGACGGGCTGCGCGGATCGATACGAAGGATGGCGCCAACCACCGTGTCGAGGCGCTGGACCTGTCCCGGGTTGTTGGCGTGGGGTCCTGCGCCGTTGCTGAATCCGAGATCGCTTCCGCTCGTATAGAGCATGCCGTAGTCGGCCGATCCCGGCTTGGCGGTCGGATTGAAGTCCACGCTGCCGAACGGATGTGTCAGCGTGCCGACGATGTGAGCAACCCGCAACAGCTCGCGACGCGTGCCCTCGAACCTGTTCGCAGCCGGATTGGCGGCGCGCCATTCGGTGATGATGTTGTGGAACGTCACGTCCGCCAGGGTGAACCCCGGCGGGATGAAATGTGGCCTGGCCGGGTTACCCGCGGCGCGCTCGGCGTGCACCGTGTAGAACAACCCGTTGGTCGCAAACTCGGGATGAACATCAAAGCCGATGAAGCCGCTCTCGAGCCGGTTGTAGACCGTGAGCGGGAAGGTGGCCGCGACGTCCGCATAGACGGTCGGCTGATTGTTTCGGTCGATGAGGTACAGCACGCCACGCGAGTCGTTGGCGAAGCGCCGGCCGTCTGGCGCATCGCGAACGAAGCTCACCCGCGCCCACCCTGCCGGCGACACGTCCTGGTCCAGCGGGCGCATCCCACGCGTGTCAGGTAGCCGGGTCAGGTCGCGCACTTCCACCGTCAGGCCGCGCTTTTCGACAGGTGCAGGCAATGGACCCGGCAGTTGCGCCCATACCGTGCCAGCCACGCCGGCCACCAGAGCCAGGGCGGCGAATGTCGCTGGCATCCGAACGGGTCGTGTGGCGTGGCGTTGCCATGCCGTCTTCCTGTGGTTCGTTTCGATGCCGGTCATTGGTCCTCACCCATCAGGTTGAAGAGGTCGAGCCAGCGCCTTCTCGAAGCAGGTGGACCCATGCGCGCTCGGCTTCTCATTGCGGCTCAGCCCCCTCCCGGGCCCGATCAGCGGCGCGAGAGCCTCTCAGCATGTTCGCGAGAGCGTAGTTCCCTTCGTGACACGCATACTCGAACAGCCGATAGCCGGAATCGCGCTGTAACGGAAACGCCACGGTCCAGGAGCGCTGCCACGTCTTGGAATCGTGCACCGTCACTTCGTACTGCAGTGTGGCGTCATCAAGGAGCGAGAACCGCTCGACGAGCCGCAGTGCATCACTCGTCGGGTTGCCGTTGCCATTGCGCCCATACGACCCGGTGCTGCCGTTGAAGTTCGTCGTCTCCACGACGAGCGTATCGCCGTCCCAGCGCCCACGCGCGTCACCCATGTAGGACCTGATCGCCTCTGGCAGCCGCGACTGTCCGTCGAGCGGTATGATTCGGGCTTCGTGAATCATCTCGTGCCGGATGACGACGAGCCCCGGCGCCTGATGAATTTCCATTCCTGCGCTGTAGATGTTCGGAAATGCCGAACCGAGCACCCCACGGGTGATGCAGCGGTCGTACGGATTGAAATCCTCGGGTCGCGTGAAGTAGGCCGCCGACGGCCCAGGCCACGTGCGGGCTCGCTGTGCGCCATCGACAGTCATGGGTGGCAGGCGTCCGTCGGGAGGATCGACGATCAGCGACGCCTGCCTCGACACACGCCCGGCCTCGAGCCAGTGCGCCGGCGGCGTCACACCGGTGCGTGCGCCGGCAACAATCGTTTCAGCGTTCGCAATTGCCTGTTCGCGCTGCAGCTGTGCCTCACGTTCGACCAGCTCGGCATCCGTCAAGGTGGAGCGCATACCAAGGGCGGGCGGCCGCTCGAACGGAATCGTGTTCAAGGGAGTGCTCGGCCAGATCCCCTGGAGATCGGGGTCGCCCCATGCCGTCCGCTGTGGCCTGAAACCACTCTGGCTCGACACCAACGCATTCGCCCCGATCACCAGGAGAAGTGCCAGAATCGTCCGAACCAGTACCTGCGTTCTCCGGGTCATCGTCGAAAGAGACAAGGGTGGCATTATATGGGAGCCTCGCGCCCGATTGTGTAACAGATGGAGGGTCGACATCGGGAAGGCGCACCGGTCGCCGACGACCCACGACGTACATGGGTACGAACCAACCTCTGCAGTCGTCTTTCACAGGTCTCGGCGACGTACAGGTCGCCTCCTAAGGTCGAGGGCATGCTATGCGCCGCCCGTGAACCTCACCCATTGCCACCCCAGCGGCGCATGAAGCCCATGATTTCCATGCGAGATTGGGCCTGTCCGCCCGAACGGGTACACTGCGTCCCATGCAGAAATATGCGCGACATGCCTGTGCGCTGGCAGCGTTGCTCCTCGCGGCAGCCTCGGTACCAACGGCACAGGGCCCCGGCGGACGCCAGATCGTTCACGTCACCGGCGATCTGTATCAGGCGCGCAACGGAAACTGGGTCACCGTCTTCCTGGTCACACCGGCGGGAATCATCCTCGGCGATCCAATAAACACGAACTTCGCCACATGGCTCGAGAGTCAGTTGGCGGAACGCTTCGATGTGCCGGTCCGCTACGTCGTGTACAGCCACAGCCACTTCGATCACGCCGAGGGCGGCGCCGTGTTCGGGGATACAGCATTGTTCGTGGCGCACGAGAACATGCTGCGGAACATGGACGGCCGGTACCCGCACATGCCGGGCGACATGATCGATCGAAACAACAACGGCGTCATCGATCCGGAGGAAATCGATATTCCGACAAACGCACGGCCAGGCGTGTGCGGCATGGGACCTGGCTTCTTTCGCTCGCGGGATCGCGACGGTGACGGCCACATCACACCCGCGGAGTTCCAGGCAGAGATCCGGCGGCCCGATCTCGTCTACTCCGATCGCATGCGCATCGAGCTGGGGGGCCGGACGGTCGAGCTCATCCATCCAGGTCTCAATCACTCCGACGATGCCACGGTCATGTACTTTCCAGCGGAACGCCTCGTGTTCGCCACCGAGTTCCTCGCCGATGCGCTCGTCACCACTTCGATGCGGTCGCTGCCGAGCGCGTGTGGGCCGTTCGATGGGAACCCGCTCTCCGAATGGGTGAAATCCTACCGAGCGGTCGAGGCGCTGGACTTCGACGTGCTGGCGCCCGGGCACGGGACGCTGTTCACCAAGGCGGATGTCACGATGACGCGCGAGTTCTTCGAGGATCTCATAGCGGCTGTGTCGGGCGGAATGGCGAAGGGCGAGAGCCTCGCCGAGCTCGAGTCGAGCATCCGATTGGAAAAATACCGCGACTGGTTGAACTACGACCGGCTCCTCGTGCACAACATCCGGGCAGCGTACGAAAACCTCAAACTGTATCGATGAGCGTGGAGGGACGTTCCGAATCCTCGCTCGGATCGGCACAGTTGCGACGGGAGGTCGAGATGGACGCCGATGCGAAAAAAACTGCCTTGCGCATGATTCCCTACGGGCTGTACGTCCTGACGGCAGCCGGGAAGGACGGACGGATGACCGCCGCCACCGTGAACTGGGTGACACAAGCCTCGTTCTCCCCACCGCTCGTGGCCGTCGGCGTGAAGGCGGACTCGCATACCCATGCGCTGATCGAAGAAACGGGCTCGTTCGTCCTGAACGTCATTGCCAAGGGGGACACCAGCGTGGCGTTCACCTTCTTCAAGCCGGCCGTCGTGCACGGCAACAGCATCGGTGGAGAGGCCTTCTCCCTCGGGACCGAAGTGGGAGCACCAGTGCTCGACAAGGCGCCAGCCCACGTCGAGTGCAAGGTGGTCGATGCCGTCAAGCGCGGCGATCACACGCTCTTCGTCGGAGAAGTCGTCGAGGCGCGCCTGAAGACGCCCCTCACCGGGCGCGCCGACGAGGCGATCTGCTGGCTGAAGGACCTCGGTGAAAAGATCTACTACGGAGGGTGAGGCGGCGGCCCGACACGCCGTCTCACCCTCCGGCGGTGCTCTGAACCGAGGTTTCGAGTCTGGCGACCCTGTCTCCGAGACGACGGAGCTCCGTCTCGATGCGCCGAACCATCCGAATCATCTCGTCCACCTGCCCGCAGAGGTTTTCGTGCTCCAGCCGCGTGACATCCAGAGCCTGTCCCGGTCTCTGGCGATCGGACCTGAGCCGGGTTGGTGGCCGACGCTCTGTCATGCGGGTATCAGGAGCAAGAAGCGTGCACACGTGCGGAGCCATCACCGCTCTAATCGGGACGCACAGCATGAGTCGAAAGGATGTTCGCCTTCAATGGCAGACGAACGAGCGGACTCGGGTCAGGGCATGTACGTCGCTGCAGCCACCGCCAACGAAAAATGAACTCAGGGGATCGTGTGGGTTCGTCTGCACGCGGGAATGGACCGCATCCCAGCCCGCCCTGGGCAGCTCATCTGCAGCGTCCCGTCTCGGCCGTCCGCAGTGCGAGCTGTCCCGTCCGTGAGCAGCGTCGGGACAACGGCCTGCTACCGGCGCTCGTAGGTCGGGTAGAGATCCCGTGACACAACAGCCACGAGGCGATCCACGAGACGCCCGTAGGCGGCATTTGGATCGGTCGCCGAAAACGAGGGTTCACCGCCAATGATGGACAACTGCCCGACCTTTTCGCTCGAGACGGCTCCGGATCGCCACAGCGTCCCGCCCGTACGCGCCGAATAGAGCCCGACGCTCAGGTCCACCGATACGTTGGCCTCGACATACGGAATCCCGAGCAAGCCGCCGCTCGGCTTCACGTTCGAGACCTTGACGTGACCTGAGAACACGACCGGCACGTCATGGGCATCCCCGATGGCTTTGGCGGCCACAGGGCCGAACGGCCGTTCGCCCGTGCGTTGGAGAACCGCATCGGCGTGTCCGACCTCCACAATCTCCACGCCGCGCGACGCCTGGAGCACGTGCTCGGCGAACCGCCGGGTGGCCAGTTCGTGCAGCGAGCCCTTCGCGTTCTCCACGGTGAACGTCAGCAAGGCCGCACGCCCGTACTGACTCACGTCCAGACGCGGGGGAATCGTGATGGTCTGGCGCTTCCCGCCACACGCGACGAGGAAGCCGGCCAGGAGTACCGCCACGCAGAGCCAGGTCGAGATCCGCACGTGCACCTCCGACATGACTTATCGGCCGTGACCCACTCGGGACCATCCGCGGCGCCTTCAGGTTTACGATGCCGCGCGTGCTTGCCCATGGAAGCAGTGCCGCACTCGCTACAACCGGTCCTCCGAATCGTCGAGGCTCTGTCGCCGCCACTCCGTACCACACCGCTCGCATACCAGTCGCCCGCCCGCCTGCCTGATGAACGCAGACAGGGCAGCAGCGGTCATCACCAGGACAACGGCCGCCCGCACGTCACCGCGAAGGAGGGAGAACCCGGCAAGTACGAGACCCGCATAGAACAGGTACTGCGCAATCGCCGGCGTGACACGGACCACCGCGTTGCCACACGCGCGACAGTCGGCGCTCGCACGTGTCAGGTCGTGAAGCGTCGGCAACGGTGGAGGGAGCAGCTCACGTGCGGCGTCGGCCTGGCTCTCGGGCACCCGCAGCTCCGACGTTCCGCCGGGGCGAAAGTGGCTGGCGGACAGATAGGCGTCGAACCCTTCGTCGAGGAGAGCCTGATGATCGCCGGCGGCAAGATCGGGGGAATCGTACGTGCGAATGGTGACGAGCCGCTCTGGAAGCGCCATGACCTCCTATTTCATCGCGATTGGCGTCCGGACGCAGATCGAGCCGCAGACGCCCCGCGCCCGACCCGTTCCGCCGCCCGCCACAGGTACCAGCTTCCCACGGTCCGGTACGGCTTCCATCGCGCACCCCTGCGCTCCAGATCGGCGCGCGTGGGAAGCGCGTGCTTCCTGAAAGCCGCGGCATAGCCCTTTCTGATGCCGTAGTCGGCCACCGGCAGTACGTCGGGACGGCCAAGCCGGAAGATCAGAAGCATCTCGACCGTCCACCGGCCGATTCCACGTACGTGCGTGAGGCGCTGAACGATCCCCTCGTCGTCCATGTTGGAGATCTCCGCCAGCGTGGGGATCTCCCCGCTGGCCGCCCTTCGCGCCAGGTCGCGGAGTGAAAGCAGCTTCGGACGGGACAGGCCGGCACTGCGAAGCGCCTCGTCCGGGGCATGCAGGATCTGCTCCGCCGTGAGCCCCTCGTCCTGGTCCGGGAACAAAGCACACAGTCGCGCGAAGATGGTACTCGCGGCTTTGCCCGTCAACTGCTGATAGACGATGGCCTCTGCAAGCGCCGCGAAGACGCTCGACGTCTCCTCGACGCGGAGCCCGAACGGACCCACGGCATCAATCAGCCGCGCGAGCACCGCATCGGACGTGCGCACGTGCACGAGCGCCGCGTCCGGATCGAACCCGAGCGAGCCGTCTCCGACCCAGGGCACACGCGTGGGCAAGGGACGCTCGATCGACAGCAGACGACGCTTGGTCGCGATGCCACCATTGGCGGAAAATCCGCCGATCTTCCCGTGGGCCGCAAGCACTCGATGACACGGCACGAGGATCGCGAATGGGTTGCGACCGAGCGCCTGTCCCACCGCACGAGCGGACCCGGGAGCGCCGAGCCCTGAGGCGATCGCGCCGTAGGTCGACGTGGATCCCGCCGGAATCGTCCTGGCGATTTCGTAGACACGACGGTGATAGGGAGGCACACCGGTCATGTCCAGCACCACGCTCGACAGGTCGGAAGCTCCGCCGTGGAGCAGCGCGACGACATGGTCGATCGCGGACTGCACGTGAGCGGGTGGCAGCCCCGCGACGGCACCTGGAAAGCGATCCAGCACGCGGGTCCTCGTGTCGCGGACGCGCGCTTCAGGCAACTGAAGACCCTTGATACCATCCGGACCCCAGACGATCGCGCATCGTCCAAGGGGCGTGTCGAACAGAGTAAACGAGCTCATGATCGGGATACCGATCGTAGCACCGGGACCGGACTTCGGGAGCAGAGCTCACGGGGCCCTGCCCCAGCCATCGAGCAGGTGAGGAGGCGTTCTCGGGACGACTGCAGCAGTCGTGCCCACGAGGCTGGGTTGAAGGGATGCAGGCGTGCCGGACGGGGGCGCCGCGGCGAAGCGATAGACTATGAGAAACGTGCCCGTTGGCTTTCACCCTCTCGTCTCGCGCTGGTTCGCCGACACACTGGGCGAACCCACGCCCGCGCAGCGGCACGGATGGGAAGCCATCCGCGGGGGCCGTCATACGCTCATCGCAGCACCGACGGGTTCCGGCAAGACGCTCGCGGCATTTCTCACGGCCATCGACGATCTCGTCCGGGAAGGTCTTGCGTCGCCGCTGCCGGACGAGGTGCGCGTCGTCTACGTCTCACCGCTCAAGGCGCTCAGCACCGACATTCACAAGAACCTCGCAGAGCCCCGGAGCGGCATTCGTCAGATCCTCGAATCGAACGGACTACCCGCTCCGAGAATGACGGTCGCGGTACGCACGGGCGACACCCCGCAGCGCGAGCGCGCGGCCATGCTGCAGACGCCTCCGCACGTGCTGGTGACCACGCCGGAGTCGTTGTACCTGCTGCTGACGGCCGCGCGGAGCCGCGAGATGCTGCGCACCGTTCGAACCGTCATCGTGGACGAGATCCATGCCGTGATCGGTACGCGACGGGGCGCGCATCTGGCGCTCTCGCTCGAGCGACTCGACGCGTTGTGTGCGGGCGAGCCTGCTCCAGCCGAGGG